>NZ_CP071612.1:3237727-3555000 GCF_017357245.1 Rhizobium bangladeshense
ATGAACAGGCAGAGCGCGTAGAACAGATTGATCGACCAATACGGAATGATGGTCCATGCAAGGAACGGAATGGCGCTTTCCCATGCAAAGGCGATGTTCGGCACATGGGCGCGTTGCGATGCCAGCCAATTGGCGCCGCCATAACTCAGATAGAAGAACGGCGCCAGGAAGACGAGCCAGAGTGCCGCCCGCTTCAGGACCGGCGCTGCCTGCGAAAGAGTAGAATGTGCCTGCCCCAACGCTTTGCCCTCAGACCCTCTCCGCCAGCGAGACGGTGAAAATGCCCCACTGGTCGATGCGCTGTTCGATCTTGCGGAACCCGGCAGCGGCGACCAACTGGTCCATTTCTCCTTGCGTCCGCCGCCGCATCACCCACGCCTGACCGCCCCGGTGCGAGGTCAGTGCGCGGGCGATCATCTCCAGTTGTGGATGCCATGGCTGGTTGGTATAGACGAGCAGACCGCCGGGTTGCATCGCACGCGCGATCCCGTCGAGCGACGCGGCGATCATCTGATTGTCGGAGAACAGCTCATAAAGGCCGGAGACAATCGCTAGATCTGGAGCCGGCGTGATTGCGGCCAGCCCCTCGCCGTCAAACGCATCCTGCTGGCGGAAGCTCACGAAATCACCCAGTCCACGCGCGGCGATGCTGTTGCGGCCGGCCTCGACATTGATCGGCGAATAATCCTGCAACCGCACACTATCGGGACGCACCGCAGCCGTCTCGATCGCATCGAGGACATAACGACCGTGCCCGGCCGCTATGTCGAGCATGTGGGTACTGCGGCCGGCGGCTTTCAGGCGCTGCAGCCCGTGGTGGATCAGTTCCTGCAAGTGCAGCTTGCGCTGCCGGATGCCGCGCCAGCCGATCGCTTCGAGGAACACCTTGTCGATCAACCGCCCGCCGGGGCCGAGCCCGCGCGGCTTGTTCTCGTAGACGTAATCGAGCGTCGAACCGGAATCAAAACCGGTCTTGACTCCGGTCTTTATGCCTTCGGACACTAGCGCGCCGAGCCTGATATTGAGACGGCTGAGCGCCCAGTAGATGCCGCGTGGGGATGTGGCGTCCAGAGGGCTCGCGAGCCGGTCGGCCTCGTCCTTGGTATAGGACTGGATATGAGCGGTGCGAAGGTCGGCAGGCGCCCGGGGCTCGGCGAAACGTGCAGCGATAAAACGGCGAACCTCGGCGAGCGCAATCGCGCGGTCCCTTTCGCCAAGCGTGTCATGGTAGAAGCCGGCGAGCACATGCCGTTCCTTGATGCGGCTGCCGAGGTTTTCATAAAACCGGTGCTGCGGCGCGTGTCGCACCACCCAGTCGCTGCCGGAGATCAGCAGCTGGGTCGGAACGGTGATGGCGCGGGCGTCATCGACGACGCGGGCTGCCGCCTCATAGAGCTGTAACAGTATGTTGGAGGCAATCGGCCTAGATATCAATGGGTCGGATTCGAACGAGGCGATCCGCTCGGGATCATGCGTGAGAAACCTCGCCTTGACATAGGAATTGACGAAGAATGTCCCCTTGAGCTTTTCCCAGAGCGCAATGCCTTCTTTGGCAAAGGGCACGTAGAGCTTGACGCTGAAGGCCGGTGAGGCCAGCACGAGGGCACGGATCGGCGGCGCATAGTCGTGCACCCAGGTGCTGGCAAGGACCGCACCAACGCTCTGCGCAATGACGGCGATGTCTTCGGCCGCGATACCGCTGGTCTCGCTGACATGACGGACGAAGCAATCGAGATCACGCGCCGAGGCAGCAAAGGATGGCGAATAGCCGCGCTCTCCCGGTGAACGCCCGTGGCCGCGTGCGTCCCAGGCGTAGAAGGCAAAATCGTCGAGGCCGAGTTCGGTCGCGAGATGCGCGACGCGGCCGCTATGCTCGTGGCCGCGATGGAGAAGAATGATTGCGCCCTTCGGTGCAGCGCCGATCGCAGGCCATGTCCGATAAAAGAGTCGAGTGCCGTCATGCGATACAAATTCGGATTCACGCACTGGTCTGGCCGTCAAGGACGGTTGCACGCTATCGGCAGTTTGCAGCACGGTCTTCTCCAATTCTGATGGGTGGATGAATTGCAACCAATGGCGGAACAGTGATTTGAATTTATTGCAGAAGTCTAGTCGCAAATGTAAGTCTTATGCGAGAACCGACAGGAAGTATGGGTTTCTTCGCAAGCACAACGATCTGCACCGTCCGAGCTAGGATTGACTTTTCCAATTCCGCGAAATTCCACTGAGGTAGCATGTCCGTTTATCAATTGAAGTCCCGATTTCAGAATATTCTCCGCCCTCTGGTGCGATCCCTCGCGGCGCGAGGCGTCACGGCCAATCAGGTGACTTCAGTTGCCGCTGCTGTCTCGGTTCTACTTGGCCTTTTTCTGATCGTCGCCCCAATTCCGCATTGGTTCCTGCTGGTGCCTGTATGGTTTCTCCTGCGCATGGGGCTCAATGCCATCGACGGCATGCTCGCGCGCGAACATGGGCAGAAGAGTATTTTAGGCGCGTATCTGAACGAAATCGGTGACGTCGTCTCGGATGTCGCCCTGTATTTGCCTTTCGCGCTCATCGATCCGAACGGCATCATGCTGGCAGTGGCCGTCATATTCCTCTCGGCGCTGACGGAATTTGCCGGGATTTTGGGTCAAACCGTTGGCGCAAGTCGGCGGTACGACGGGCCATTGGGCAAGAGCGACCGTGCGGTGCTTTTCGGCGCGCTCGGCATCTTCATCGCGGTTGGCGGCAGGTTTGCAGCATGGACTTCGTGGCTTTGGGCAGTAGTGGCTCTGCTTCTCGTATGGACTATCATAAACCGGATCAGCGCCGGCATTCGCGAGGCGCATACGGTCGCCCGATAGGGAGCGGGGCCGATCGACTTTAGCCACCGCAACGCGATGCGGAGACTGTGTAGAACGCTGCCTCTAACCGCTTGCCTAGCGGTTCGTCTGCTTTAACTTCACGTTAAACTTCCGCTGGGTTTTTTATGCCCCCACTTGAAAGCACAAAAGCGGTGCTTTATTTTCTTCCCATGACGTACACAGGCAAGACACCGCACCAATCGCTGCTGCGCTACATGCTGGCGCCTGATGATCAGGCCCGGCAGGCGCTTGACGATACCATTGCCGCCTATCGCAGGATGATCGACATTCTGACTGAACTCATCGACGACAGGGCGGGCGCCAATCTCGTCGTGCTGCATGAGCTTGCTTATGAAACAGTACGCGAGCAGACGGGGCTCCCGGCGAGGCTGGTGACGCTCGGCCTTCGCGATTTCGCAACCAATCGCGGCATGATCGCCGACCCACCGCAACTGCCGCTCGACGAGAAGCTCTTCGCCATTAAGGGGCCAGCCGACCTGACGATCGCGACGGTGCACGGACGCGTTGCCGTCCCCTTCGACGTCGCTGGTTACTCGAAGGGATGGGACAGCATTTTTCCGGCCTACCTCGTTGCTGGCCCCGATCGCTACGAAATCCACATCGGCGTCACGCCGAATTCCGCTCGGATGGAGGAAAACATGACGAATGAAGGCATTCTTTCACGCATGGGGCGCCTGATCGCGGGGATCGCCAATGCGGCTATCGACAAGGCGGAAGGCGTCAACAAGATCGCCGTCATCGAACAAGCAATCCGCGAGATCGATGCGGCGGCGGAGGAAGCACGCACCGACCTTGGCAAGGCGCGCGCAGAGGAATACCGCATCCAAAGCCGCCGGGACGAAATCGCCGAAGACATGAACGCGCTCGATGAGAAGATCCGCCTCGCAGTCTCCTCCGGGCGCGACGACCTCGCAAAAGCCGGTGTCGCCCGCCAGATCGATCTCGAATCCCAGATCGCCGCGCTCGACAAGGCGCTGGCCGACGCCAGGGAGCAGGTGGACGACGGCCAGAAAGCCCTGCAGGCGGTGCTGGCCACGCGCCGCGAGGCGGATGCCCGCCTTGTCGATTTCAAGCGCAGCATCGCCAAGCATCCCGAAGAGGCCCTGGCCGGCAGGCCCGCACCTGGCGTAGGCGCAGCCCGCGCCGCCGCGGCGGTCTCGCGGCTGACCGGCGTCCCCTCAGCCGAACATGCCCATAGTTCCGAACTGGACGAACTCGACCGATTGCACCGTGAGCAGGCTATCGAGGCGCGCCTCGCGCGCTTCAAGGCCGATAACCGGTAACGCCGATGGGACTTCTTCTCGCCCCCGAATGCCTTCCCTTCGCAATCGCCGCCGCCGTGCTGGCCGGCCTGACCGTCATCGAGATGCTCGCGACCGTGATGGGTTTTTCGATCACGGAGCTTCTCGGAAAACCGGATTTCAACGGGCATGACGGCATTGCGGGCTACCTCTCCTGGCTCAATGTTGGCGGCGTTCCCCTGCTTATTCTCCTGATGATGGCGCTCGGCTTCTTCGCCATTGCGGGTTTTGCCATACAGGCGGTCGCCGGCGCCTTCTGGGCGCCGCTGCCCGCGGGCCTCGCCGCCGTTCCCGCTGTACTGGTCACCTTCCCCATGGTCAGGGCATCGAGCCGGACGGTGGCGCGGATCGTGCCGCATGATGAGACCTATGCCGTCGATCTCGACACGTTCATCGGCCGAACGGCTGAAGTGTCGATTGGCCCGCTCGATCAGGGATTGCCCGGACGCGTCCGGATCAAGGACCAGCATGGAAACTGGCATGTGCTCAGAGCCAGGGCGGCAAAGGGCCAGGAAGCGCTGAAGATCGGCACCGAGGTTCTTCTCGTCGATCGTAAGGCAGACGTGTTTATCGCCATTCCCGCACTGGTCGATCCGACCGCAGCGGACAATCAATCTTTGAGGGGGCAGCCATGATGTACGACATTATTCTACCGGCCGGCATTACCATCGTTCTGATTTTCGGCATCGGCTTCGTCCTTGCCTCTCTCTATACGCGCTCCAGCCGCGACGAGGCCTATGTCCGCACCGGCCTCGGCGGCCAGAAAGTCGTGCTCGATGGCGGCTCCGTCGTTCTGCCGATCTTTCACTCCATCGCCCGGGTCAATCTGAAAACGCTGCGCCTCGAGGTTCGTCGCGGCGAAGGCGATGCGTTGATTACCAAGGACCGTATGCGCGTCGATATAGGCGCCGAATTCTATGTACGCGTCAAACCCGACGGCTCCTCGATTGCGCTGGCCGCGCAGACGCTCGGCGACCGCACCAATGATGCGGAAGCGCTTCGCATCCTGATCGAGGCGAAATTCGTGGACGGCCTTCGTTCCGTGGCAGCGACCATGAATCTCGATGCTCTGCAGGAGCAGCGAATGGACTTCGTCAAGGCGGTGCAGGAAGCCGTCGGCGCCGATCTCCAGTCGAACGGCCTCGAGCTCGAATCCGTGTCACTGACACGCCTAGACCAGACGGATATCAAGCATTTCAACGCCAACAACTTCTTCGATGCGCAAGGTCTCGCTGCGCTCACCCGCATTACCGAGGGCCGCAAGAAGGAGCGCAACGAGATCGTCCGCGATACTGAAGTCGCCATCGCCCAGAAGGATCTGGAGGCCCGCCAGCAATCGCTGGCAATCGAGCGGACCAAGCGGGAAGCCGAGCTCAACCAGGAACGCGACATCGCCAACAAATCCGCGGCGACACGCGCCGAAACCGCTCAGCAGGAGCAGGCGGCTAAACGCGCCGAGGAGGAAGCCCGCATCGCCTCCGAACAGGCTATCGCCGAGCGCGAGGCCGCCGCCAAGCAGGCCCGCGAGAGCGCAAACATCGACGCCGCCCGCGCCGTCCAGCAGCGCGATACCGAAGCCAAGCGCGACCTTCAGATCGTGGCACAGGAAAGCGCGATTGCCGTTGCTAACAAAAGTCGTGAAGAATCAGAGGCGAAGGCGACCGCCGAAATGGCCCGCGCCCGGGCGATTGCGGCGGAGGAAAAGGTCGGCACCGCCAAGGCAGTGGAGATTGCCGAGCGTGAAAAGCAGATCGCCGTGATCGATGCCCGCAAGAGGGCCGAAACCGAAGCGACTGCCGTCACCGTCGGCGCGGAGGCTGAAAAACAAGCGGCGACTGACCAGGCGGAGGCGATCAAGACTCTGGCGACCGCCGAAGCGGACGCGGCGATCATCAAAGCCAAAGGCATCCTCGAAACCGGCCGGGCCCAAGCTGAAAGCGAGGCGCTTCTCAACGAGGCCCGCAACAAGCTCAGTCAGACCATCATCGAGTTCGAGATCACCCGCGAACGTATCCGCATCATTCCTGAGGCACTCGCTGAGGCGGTCAAGCCGATCGAGAAGATCTCCGACATCCGGATCTTCGATACCGGCGGCATGCTCGGCCGCGGCGGTGCGAACGGCGAAGGCGGCATCGGCATGGGCGAAGGGCTGGCCGGTCAGCTGCTCGCATATCAGGCCAACAAGCCGATCCTCGACAAGCTGTTGAAGGAAGCGGGCTTCGAAGGCGACAACGCGATCTCGTCGCTGCTTAGCAATCTCGACAGCCCCAAGCCTGCCTCAGCACCCGCCGCGCCCGCGACATCTCCGCAGCCAGCTATCGCTGCGGCGCCCCCGAAGGAGTAATCGGATCCCCAGCGGCTACCGCAACCAGCCGGTCGCCAGCGCGCTCTGCCAGTCGGCACGGCCCCTTTTGGCGGCCAGTGCCGACATCGCCATATGATCATAGGCGACATGTCTGAACTGCCATGTCCATGCCGCGGCCGTCTTTTCCAATATGGCGTAGCTGGCCAGCGGGTGGGCGGCTTCGACCTTGTGATAGTAGGGCAGCACGTCGTCATAGGCAGGGCAGCCGACGCTGCCGGGATTGACGATCAGGCGGCCGTCCGAGAGTCGAACGGCGCGAGGCACATGGCTGTGGCCGCACAGGATCAGCGGCTGATCGATGCCTTCGGCCAGCGCCTCGATGGCTTCGATTGGCTTCGGAAAGACATGCCCCTCTGGCGAGACGGACTCCAGCCAGTAGAGATTGTCGTCTTTCGGCGTCGCATGGCAGAGATAGGCCTCGCCTTGATAGACGGCATCGAACGGCAGACCCCGCAGCCACTCGAGATGAGACGGTGTCAGTTGCCGGTAGGCGGCGGCATCCGAGACATGCATGGAGTCCGGATCCTGCTCGATCAGATAGCGATCGTGATTGCCGCGAACGGAAGTAAACCCGAGCGGTATCAGCATATCAGCCGTCCGGCCTGCCTCCAGCGGCCCGCTGAAAAAGTCGCCGAGGTTGACGACTTCCTCGATGCCCTGCGCCTGAATATCCGCAAGCACCGCCTCGAACGCAAGATGGTTGCCGTGAATATCGGCGATCGCCGCGAAACGCATCTAACTGCCCCGGTAAGTGGAATAGCCGTAGGGCGAGATCAGTAGCGGTACATGGTAATGCGCCGTGACGTCGGCGATGCCGAAGCGGATCGGCACGAGATCGAGGAAGGCCGGATGCGGCAGCGGCGTACCGGTGGCCCTGAGATAATCGCCGGCGTGGAAGACGAGTTCATAGGTGCCGGCGCGGAAATCTTCGCCAGCGAGCATGGGGCCGCCATCGACCCGGCCGTCCGCATTGGTCTCGACCGTCTTCAGATGTCTGCGGATCTCGCCGTCGAGCTGGAAAAGATCGATCCTGAGGCCCTCGGCGGGCTTGCCAAGGGCGGTGTCGAGAACATGTGTCGTCAATCCGGTCATGGGGCTGGCTCTTTGATGACATACGGGATTTCGAAGAAGAATTCCTCCAGATTATTGCCAGGCCCGTCGCGGTCGACGACCAGGAAATCGGAGGCCTGGCCCAGCGCCATCAGCGGATGATGCCAGACATTGCGGCGGTAGTTCACCCCCTGGTCCCCGCGTGCGAGAAACACCTGCGGCTTGCTCGGACGTCCGCCCTCGTCCTCGGAGACGACGACGAGGAAGGGCCGGCCGGAAATCGGCGAGAAACTCTGACTGCCGAGCGGATGGCGCTCCATCATGTCGACGTCATAGGGGAAGCTGCGCGGCCGGCCGCGAAAGAGATTGATGATGACGCGCGCGCCCTCGCCCGACGCCTCAGCCGCAGCCAGTGCATGGAAGCGTTCGGTCGTGCCGCCGTTGATGAGCCGCATCGAGGCTGGATCGGCTTCGATCACCTCGCCGAAAGGGGCGAAGGCCGATCTGGTAAGCGGGCGGATGTCGAGAAAATCTGACAATGTTTCACTCGCCCTCGGCATGCCAGTGACGAATGGCATCGATCTCAACGAGAAGTTCCGGCAGCGTACGATAGGTTGCATCCCAGATTTCGGAGGGATCGAGGGCGAAGACGTCTTCGAGAATGCGGTTGCCCGTTCCGCAGATTTTCGTCCATGGCAGAGTGGGATGCTCGGTTGCGAATTCCGGATGGGCTACGAGCAGTCGGGACGCAGCCGCGCCGATGGTGAAATGGCAGAAGGCAACCGCCTTGAAGGTGAGATTGTCCTCGGCGAAGGCCGCCTCATCCATTCCGCCCACGAAGTATAACGCTTCGGCCGCCGCCTTCTGCATTTCATTGAGATAGTCGATAGCACGATGCTCGCTCATTTGCCCTCCGGCAACATCGATGTCAGGCGCAGCAGCGCGATCCGTTCGACCTGTGTCGTGGCGGTCGCGAGTTCCTCATCCAGGCCATTGCCGATCCGCGTTTCGAAAGCCGAAAGGATGTCGTCCTTGTCGAGCCCTTTGACGGCGATGATAAAGGGAAAGCCGAATTTTCTCACATAGGCCGCATTGAGTTCGGTGAAACGGGCATGCTCGGCCGGGCTCAGCCGATCGAGACCGGCGCCGGCCTGCTCCTTCCGGCTGTCTTCCGTGAGTTCACCTGCTATCGCCAGACGGCCGGCAAGATCGGGATGGGCGCGCAACACGCCGAGACGCTCCTCCCGGCTTGCCGCACGAAAGGCGGCGGCTAGCGCTGCATGCAGGCCTGATGCCGTCAGCGGCTCCGTCACGCTGCCCGCGTCATAGGCCCGCTCGGCGATGAAGGGCGAATGTTCGAAGACGCCGCCGAAGCGGGAAACGAAATCCTCGCGCGACAGCATTAGAGCGCATCCGGCTGATGGTGCTTGTGCCAGTGCTCGGCAATCTCGATGCGGCGCGGGATCCAGACCTTGTCATGCTTGAGTACATATTCGATGAAACGCTTCAGAGCGGCTGCCCGGCCCGGACGCCCGACAAGGCGGCAGTGCAGGCCGACCGACATCATCTTCGGGCTGCCGTCCTTGCCTTCCTCATAAAGCGTGTCGAAAGCGTCCTTCAGATAGGTGAAGAACTGGTCGCCGGCATTGAAACCCTGCGGTGTGGCAAAACGCATGTCGTTGGTTTCGAGCGTATAGGGGATGATCAGGAAGGGCTTCCCGTCGACGCCCTTGACCCAGTAAGGCAGGTCGTCGGCATAGGAATCGGAGGAATAGAGGAAGCCGCCCTCTTCCTGCACCAGTCGCAGCGTGTTGTCGGATGGCTTGCCCTGATACATGCCGTAGGGCCGCTCGCCTGTCAGTTCGGTGTGCAGGCGCACGGCCTCGAGAATGTGCTTGCGCTCCAGATCCTCGGGAAAATCCTTGTATTCCAGCCAGCGGTAGCCATGGCTGGCGATCTCCCAACCGGCCTCCTTCATGGCGGAGACGGCTTCGGGATTGCGCGCCATCGCCAGCGTCACGCCATAGACGGTGGCCTGCACCTTGAGACCGGTGAACATGCGCCAGAGCCGCCAGAAGCCGGCGCGCGAACCATATTCGTAGATCGATTCCATGTTGAGATTGCGCTGCCCCGGCCAGGCGGCCGCGCCGACGATTTCCGACAGCAGGTTTTCGGAAGCCGGATCGCCTTCGAGGATGCAGCTCTCGCCGCCCTCCTCGTAATTGATGACGAACTGCACGGCGACGTGAGCGTCGCCCGGCCACTTCGGATCGGGCGTCTGACGCCCGTAGCCGACGAGATTGCGCGGGTAGGTCTCGGATACCATCAAATCACCTTCTGAAAAGACGGGGAACGGTATCATCCGCAGCCGGAATGTCGAGACGGAAACTGCGCAGCAGAATTTCTATATGTTTTACAGTCGCTTAGCTTGATACCTGCTCAGGCGATCCTGCGCGCGCTGACCTTGCCCATGGGGTGGAGCGAGTGAACGCGGAAGGGACCGCCGGTGCCCTCCTCGATCATCAAAGCCACATTCGAAACCGTCACCGGCTCTCTCAAGACAGGCTCGAAGATCGTCCGCAGCACCAGCTCGATGCGGGGCATGTCAATCGCATTGATGGGGCCAGTCACCGGCATATGGAAGCGGAACTCCTCCATCACGTAAGGATTGCCCCAACGATGCAGATTGGCGAATTGCGCCGCCGACAACCCGTCGGGATCGCTGCGTTCGATGTCGGCTTCACTCAGCGGCGCCCGGAAACGATCGAACTCCTGAACGATCGCCGAAGCCAGATACTGGATCTGCTCACAGGGAGCGCTCGGCATCAGGCTGTAGAAATTGCCGAGCCGGGCGATTTCCAGATGTGGAATCCGGAAGGGGGCGTATGTCCCCGCAAAACGCATAAGATCGCGCAGGAGTTGCGCCTCCGACGTCTCAGCGGACAGGTGGAAAGGCGCCTTTAGAACGCCGTGAAAACCATAGCGCCGCGGCACGGCGGTATAAAAGGCGATCTCATGAATGCCGAGGCCGCGCACGGCCGGAGGCTCCACCATATCGCCCGAAAACACGTTTCGGCCAAGCCAATTGGCGGCCACGAGCGACAGCCGATCGCTCGCCGGAGGCGTGAAGCAAATGGCATAGCGCATGCGATTTCCTCCATACAAGGAAGTGAGCACCGGTGAAATCCGGCGCTGCCGATGCGCAAGCAGATAGGTGATTTGCATGACAGAATAACGAAACGCAGCTGTATCTAATTCACGTTTAACGTGAAGCGACAGCGATATGGCTTGAAATCGCGAAGCTTTCCGGCAGCGAAAACTCGCAATCTGTATCGCCCGCGATGCAAACCGCAGCCTCCGCCAGCCGATGGGCCAGCCCGAAGCTGACCTTGAAACCGCCAGTCAACGCGATCAGGCGGGGATGGACGGGATGGCGGCCGATCATCGGATCGCGGTCGATCGCCTTCGGGCGAAGCCCCGCCCAGCGTTCGACGACGGGCGCATCGCGAAGGATCGGCGCGATGGCGCGCGCCGCCTCGATCAGCGCATCGAGTTGTGCGTCGGTCGAGCCGGGATCGTCAAAGCGGTTCTCGCTGGTGCTGCCGATTGCCGCATACCCGCCTTCATGCGCCACAACATAGAGCCCATCGAGGAAGATTGTCGGCAGCGCCGGGTCGATATCGGCCCTCAACAGCGCCGCCTGCCCCTTCACCGGCTGGCCGATCGGCTTTTTCGCCCCCGGTGTCAACTCCTGCAGCAACGGAAAGGACTTATGGCCGGCGGCCAGGATGCAGCGGCTGAAAGCAATGGGTTCGCCGCCAATCTCCGCCGTGCCGCGATCGGGATCGACGGCGGCAACGGCCGCATGTTCCATGATGCGCACGCATTTTGCCCGCCGCAGCAAGGCGATGAGCGCTGAGATCAATGAGCGGGGTGCGACGCGGGCCGCAAGCGTGTCGTGCACGAAGCCGTTCTCGCCGGCAGATATGTCAGGCCAACCATCGATCGGCGGCCTGTCGATGACATGCCAGTGGAAGCGGCGCTCGCCGGCCCGCCAATGGCAGTCGGCATCCTCGGAATGACCGCGGGCGATGCGATTGAGATGCGGCTTCGGCAGCGGGATCAGCCGCCCGGAACGGCGGTAGCCGGCGGAAACTCCCGTCTCGGCTTCGAGTGCGGCGATTTCAGTTTCGAGCGAAACCAGGGCATCGAACTGGAACTGCTTCTTCACTGACCACCGGTCCGGCATATGCGGCATCAGCGCGCCCAGCAGGCCGCCGCTGGCGCCTCTGCCCAGGCTGCCGGCGTCGGCAAGGATGGTGCTCATGCCGAAGCGTTTGGCATGCACGGCCGCCCAGAGACCCATGATACCGGCGCCGACGATCAGCAAGTCGCAAGAAGATTGACCGGACGCCGGTGCAGGACTATCGGCTTTTTCCATGAGAGACGTGAACCCCGATCAGATTGGCGCGGGCGCGCCGCAGCCGCTCGAATGGCGCGACGGCGATATGCCTTATTCCATCGCATTTGGCGACCATTTTTATTGCCAGACCGATGGCCGGCTCGAATGCGGCCATGTCTTCCTCGCCGGCAATGGCCTGCCGGAGCGTTGGAAGGGCCGGCGGGATTTTGTCATCGGCGAACTCGGCTTCGGCACCGGCCTGAATTTCGCCGAGACCTGGCGGCAATGGAAGCTGCATCGCGCAGCCGGCCAGCAACTGCATTTCATTTCCTTTGAACTCCACCCGATGCGGCGCGAGGAAATCGGCCGGGCACTGTCACACTGGCCGGAGATCGATGCCGAGCGCGAAGCGCTGACCGCAGCATGGCCGCTACTGCCTGCCGGCACCGTCGCGCTCGACCTTGACGACCAGACGCGCCTCAGCGTCGTCTGCGGCGCCGCGCTCGACGGCATTGCCGCGGCAGACACCGGCTTCGACGCGTGGTACCTCGATGGCTTCGCCCCCTCACGCAACTGCGACATGTGGTCGGAGGAACTGATGCGGTGCGTCAATGAAAAGACGGCCGCCGGCGGCACCTTCGCAACTTACGCCGCGGCCGGCTTCGTGCGCCGCAATCTCATCGCTGCGGGCTTTGCCGTCGAGCGTCGCAAAGGCTTCGCCGGCAAACGTGAAATGCTCTGCGGCATCAAAGCGCTCACCGAATAACCCTTTTGGTTCGATCGTGTTCAGTAGCCCTTGCGCCCCGGCTGCTGCCCGGTCTTGCCCAGCCATTGCCGGATCTTCTCCTCCAGCAGTTCCGGGCTGATCGGCTTCGACATGTAGTCGTCCATGCCGGCGTCGAGGCAGGCCTCGCAGTCGCTTTCGAGCGCATGGGCGGTGACGCCGATGATGGGCACACGATGGCCCTGCCCCTTTTCCTTCTCGCGGATCGTCCGAGCCGCTTCATGGCCGTTCATAACAGGCATCGAGACGTCCATCATGATGATGCCCGGCTTGTGTCTCGCCCAAGCGGCGACCGCCTGCTCACCATTGTCGACGACGAGGAAGGAGAGATCGGTTGCCTGCAGGATCTGTGTAAAGACGATCTGGTTGACTTCATTGTCTTCTGCGACGAGCACGTCGATGAATTCCGGCCCGCGCGTCTGCGGCACGGGCTCCGGCACGACCGCCTGCGCCTGTGGCCGGGTGCTCTCGCTCGCGAAGGACTGTTTGACGCGGCTTGCACGCACCACTTCGACCATGGTGTTGCGTAGCACATTGGCGCGCGCCGGCTTCATCAGGTGTGCATGGCCGTTCAGTGCCGCGAATTCCTTCTCCGTGCCCGAAATATCCATCGACGTCAGGAAGATGATCGGCAGCTCGACGAACCGGGGGTCGGCGCGCAACCGGCGCGCGACATCGGCGCCGTTCATGTCGGGCATGTGATAGTCGAGCACGACTGCGTCCACGGTGACGCCGAGATCGGCGGCCGCCTCCAGGATTGCAAGCCCGGTGCCTCCACCCTCTGCAGCCACGCCGTCGAAGCCCCAGAGCGAGAGCTGCTCGGTCAGGATGCGGCGGTTCACCTCGTTGTCGTCGACGACGAGGATACGCGCGCCCTGCACATTGATCGGCAGCGGCTTCGGTTCGAGCCGGGCGGCGGCCACCGCGAAAGGCAGGTTCACGGTGAAGACCGAGCCTTTGCCCCATTCGCTCTCGACATTGATATAGCCTCCGAAGAGATCGACGAGGCCGGCGGTGATTGCAAGACCGAGGCCCGTTCCCTCATGCCGCCGGGTCGAGGAGGCGTCGACCTGCGAAAACTTGTCGAAAACCGATGCGAGCTTGTCCTTCGGAATGCCGATCCCGGTATCCTCGATGCGGATGCTTGCCAAGATCTCGCCGCCGGCGACGGTCTCGAAGCCGACATCGACGAAGACATGGCCACGCTCGGTGAACTTGACGGCATTGCCGACGAGATTGGTGACGATCTGGCGAAAGCGGCCGGCATCGCCGATCACGGCGGCGGGCAAATCCGGTGCGGCCCGCACGAGCAGTTCGATGTTCTTCTCGGCGGCATGCGACGACAAAAGTGTCGCCACGTCCTCCACAGCTTCGGTGATATCGAACGCCGCTTTGCGCAGTGTCATCTGCCTCGCATCGATCTTCGAGAAATCGAGGATGTCGTTGATAATAGTCAGCAGCGCATTGCCCGATTTGACAATGATGTCGATGAAGGTTTTCTGGCGCGTATCAAGATTGGTCTTGGCCAGCAGCTCCGCCATGCCGAGCACGCCGTTCATTGGAGTGCGGATCTCATGGCTCATATTGGCGAGGAATTCGGACTTGGCGCGATCGGCGGCTTCGGCGCGCGACAGCAGCTGGCGCAGTTCCTCCTCGCGGCTCTTGAGATCAGTGACGTCGGTGAACAGCGCCACCCAATGCTGTCCGGTACTGACCGTCGCGTCCATGTTCACCCAGCGCTCGCCGCCGACATGGAAGACGGTGGAAATCGGCTGCCTCGCCGCGATGTTGGCGCGCCACTCCTGCAGGATCTCGTCCGCCTCATCGTGGAAATCGCCGCGCGCCGCGCAAAATTCGAACATGCCGAGCCAGCCCTGGCCGGCCTCGATGTATTCAGGCGGGATTTGCAGGATATCGGCCATAGCCTCGTTGGACATCCTGATGACGCCGTCTTGGATGATGGCAAGCCCCTGCGACATGGCGTGTGTGGCATCGCGCATCATTTCGCCGAGCCGCTCCAGCGCGGCCCGGGTCTCGTGAATTTCCTTTTCCCGCTCGCGCACCGCCGAAATGTCGGCATAGGTCAGCAGGATGCGGTCGTTGGAGATGCGGCGGCTGTCGAAGATCACCGATTTGCCGCCCGCCCAGCCGACCTCGATCGGCTCCGGTTCCTCCGCCTCGAACAGGTGCTTGCGGAAAGCGTAAATCTCCTCCGGCGTCTGCGTCCGATCGTAGCGCCCGAGTTCGTAATTGCGGCGGATGACGTCAAGGAAGGGGCGGCCGTCGAAGCGATCGTCGAGCGGCAGTTCCCAGATGCCGTAGAATTCGTCGTTGACGTAGAGGATCCGGTGGTCGTTATCGAGGATCAGCACGCCGATCGGCAGCGAACGCAGAATGCTCTCGATGTCGCGATGCAGTATTTCTTCCTGCTTGCGCGATTCAATCAGCGCCCTCTCGCGATCCTTGAGCGGTGAGATGTCGGAAAAGGAGCCGACGACATAGGTTCGCCCATCCGCCGTCATGACGCGGTTGACGCGCGAGATGACGGGATAGACATGGCCGCTATTGCTCGGCATCTCGCTCTCGAGCTCCACCGAAATACCGTCCCTCAGCGCCAGCAGGTTTTCCTGGTAGATCGCCTCAGCACCTTCCGGCCCGAACATTTCGTGTTCGGTCATTCCCATATACTCGGAGCGGGCGCGGCCGCTGAAGGTTTCATAATACTTGTTGGCATAGACCAGGCGGTGCTTGTCGTCGCGGACGAAGACCGCAACCGGCAGGTCCTCCAGGACGGTGCGGAGAACGTCGAGTTCGTTGACGCTCTCTCCCCAGGCCGATTCGCCGGCCACAGGCAGAGCGCCGTTGCGATAAGCTGCATTGACGACAAGCGGGCGTCCGTCCGCCGTAAAGATGCCGATCGGCTGATCGAGATTTTCCAGTGCCTCGCGCACCCGGGCGAGGTCGGCGGCGGTTTCGGAATCGCCTACAAACCCTGGGTTGCCAACCATCTCCCTGCCGGCGATGACGCGGCGCTCGCGCGCTTCGAAGATGCCAAGCACATAGATCCGATCCGGCGACGGCGAGAAGCTTTCGATCTGGACGCGCTCATGGTGGAGGCTCTCCGCGTCGAAGCAGATGGCGTTTTCCTCGGTGCCGAAAACCAGCGCGCGGCGTTCCTTATCCTCGCGGTCCTCTTCCTCGGGGCGGTCGAATAGCTCGCGGGTGCGCCTACCGATGAAGTCGGAAATCTCGCGGCCCAGGAAATCCGCATAGGCCCCGTTGACGGCGACATAGCGCAACTCGCTGTTCTTGACATAGGCCGGGGTGTCCAGATCGGCGATCCGGCGGCAAGCCAATTCCAGAATGTCCCCGGCTGATTTCAAGAAATTGTCGCTCCCGCAATAAATGAAATATCAACTACAAAGACTATAACGCCAAGGCTTTTAACAAGGTTTTAACCATAAATAATCGAGGGCGGAATTTCACAAGCCGGCTCATCAGGCCGAATACGGCCATTACCAATTCGGACCCCGATCATGCCGTGATCGGCAGCAAATCCGGTCGGCTGCGACCCGTCTCTACTCTTGGCCGGCCATTGAAATCATGACCAAGATTTAATGCGGCGAGCCCTTGCGCGGCCATCGCTCCGCCGCGATCCGAGCGGAGTCTGGCGATGGCTTTATAGAAGCCAGTCTAGATAAGGAAGATACCATGTCCGTTCTTCATAAGACCATGGCGACGGGCCTGATTGCGCTGACCTTTGCCGGCGCCTCGCTCACCACCGCCACCACCGCCGATGCCCGTCCGCGCGATGCCTTCTGGGGCGGCCTTGCCGCCGGCGTCGTAGGCGGCGCTCTTCTGTCCGAAGCCGCCCGACCCGCCTACCCCGTCTATCCGGCCTACCCCGTCTATCGTCCCTATCCCGTCTACCGGACCTATTACCGGCCGCACTATTGCCATCTCGAATGGCGCTACGACCGCTGGGGAGACCCCTACCGCGTGAAAGTGTGCCCGGAATAAAACCGCATCCGGCGCCGCTTGACCTCAAGACGGCACCCGCCCGCTGACAACAGGCAAATGGTCTGGCGAGCATTCACCCGCCAGACCATTTGCTTGCGCCAGAGCTGCATCCGTTATGGAGATAGCTCCTCCAGGACGCGGCCCTTGGTTTCGACGGCAAATAACATCGTGATGAGAGCGCCAAGGATCAGAATGGCAGCGAAGCTCGCGAAGACGTATTGGATACCCAGGGAAGACATCAGCGTGCCCACAACGATCGGGCCGGTCGACGAGCCCAAGCGGAGCCATGCGCTGCCGGTTCCGGTACCGAGTGCCCTGAGACGCGTCGGATAAATTTCAGCGGAGTACAGATAAAGCGAGAAGGTGACTGTCTGGACGATGGCATAAGCAAGGCCACCAAGGATCAGAACCTGCATGGACGAGGTTGCGCCGAGCCATGCGAGAGTCAAGAGCGGCAGAGGAGCAAGAAGCAGTGCGCCGGTGTACCAGCGTTTGCGCCCGACCCGGTCAATGAGCAGCGCGCAGATGACGGCGGCGATCACGCCGCCGAGCGACGTCAGGAAACCATAGAAGATGCTAGTCTGAAGCGGAAGGTTAAACACCTGCCGATAGAGCGTTGGCAGCCAGGTGATCGTCCCGTTGGCGACCGTATAGGCTGTGAACCACATGGCCCAGATGGAGAGCGTGCGCTTCAGGTAGATGCCTTGGAAGAGCTCGCGCCAGTCGGACGTGCGACGGATCGCCACCTGGACGGCCTTTGGCTCAGGCAATTGCTTGCCGGCTGAGCGTGCACTCTCTTCCATGCGTGTAACGATGGCGTTCGCTTCCTCGTAGCGGCCGTTCGCAGCCAGCCAGCGCGGCGACTCCTTCAGGAACCACCGCAACGGGATCATCAGGATTGCCGGAACGAGGCCGACGACGAACATCGCCTTCCAGCCGTAAACCGGCACCATGAAGTAGCCGATCAGCCCTGCGCCGACCAACCCGAGCAGAAACATGACCTCGTAGAGGAGGAAGAACTTGCCGCGCCCCTTCGAGCCGATCAACTCGTTGATATAGGCGCTCGCCACCGGCACCTCGCCTCCCGTCCCGATCCCCTGAATAAAACGGAAGGTCATCATCATGCCGGCGCCCGCGGCAAATAGGCAGGCGACATCCATGCTGACAAAGAGCAGGATCGTGAATAGAAGAACTTTCAGCCGGCCGATCTTTTCAGCAAGCCAGCCAAACAGGATGGCGCCGATCAATTGTCCGAGATAGCCCATCGACAGGATCATGCCGGTCTGCGAAGGGCTCAGGCCCCACTCTCGCACCAGGACAGGCATGGCGTAGGCGATGGCAATGACAGTATAGCCGTCGAAAAATGTTGCTGCGCCGATGATATTGCGTGCCCAGAACACCTCGCGGGTAATGGGCAGACGCTCAAGGCGAGCGCTGATTTCGGCCTGCGGATCAACGGAACTCCCCGTCTCCACCGGCATAGGCTGCATGACATTCATTGGTTCCTCCTTCTCGCCCGTGGCTACCACTCTCCCGGCCAGGGGCGCTCCTGCTTGATGGTTATTGCTGCGTGTCAGCTTGTCCTGTCAGTACAATGGGCTTCAAAAGGAGATGCCGTCCACGGCTTCTCCTTCCCATCGGAATGACGCTCCTGCGGCATGCGCAGGAGCGTCGAATGCATCACTCGGCAGCCAGGAGTTGGTCGACGCGGCCGATGCCGGCGGCATCGAAGGCGGCAAAAATTTCCGCTTCCGCTTTTTCGCCAAGGTTCTTCAGCGGCTCGCGGATGGTCGCGTGATCGAGAATGCCACGATGCACGAGGCCGAGTTTGAGCGCCACGGTGCCTTCCATGTGGGAGCCGCGGTGATAGACGGCCCGCGTCACCGGCAGAAGACGTTCGAAAAGCTTCCGGGCTTCTGGATAGTTCTGCGCCTTGCCTGCCTTGATCAAGTCGATCAGCAGTTCCGGCGCGATATTGCCGTAGCCGACGAGCAGACCATCGACGTCGAACATGGTCGGCAACAACCATTCGTCGTGGCAGCTCAGAACCTGCAGATTGGGATTGGCCTTCTTCAGTTCCGGAATTTCGACATACCAGCGCTTCATATTGCGCACGCCGTTCTTGGTGGCAACGACGCCTGCCTGCGTGGCGATCGCCAGCTGCGTATCGAGATCATAGGATGCCTTGGTGGCGTCCGGATACTGGAACAGGATGCACTGCAGGCCGGATTCCTGCCAGATCGCCTTGTAGCGATCCTGGGGAGCGCCCTTCTGAAACCCGAAGCGCAGCCAGCCATGGTTCGGATAGACCAGCGCACCGGTGGCGCCGGCGGCCTTGCACTTTTTCGCCTCTTCGGCAGCAACCTTTGTACCCTCGCCTGTGATTCCGGCAATGATCGGCACGGCGCCGTCGACCGCCTCAACATAGGTGCGGATAAGAGCAAGCCGCTCCTCCTCGGTAAGGAAAGTGCCCTCGCCGGCATGGCCGAGGATGACGAGGCTTTTGACCCCTTCCATCGAAACCAGCCATTTGGCGATTTTTGCGTTGGCCTTGTGATCGACTTCGCCCTCGCGGGTGAAAGCGGTAACGGGCGCCGGGCTCAGCCCGCGCAGGTCCATCGGTTGCATCTTGATCTCCTCCTTGGCGATCGCTGCTCACTCATGATCAGCGACGGGATCGTTTATGGGAACGTTCCCACTATCGTTCTTGAATTTTCTGGAGTCAATTTCTTTTTTGGTGCATGTTCGCAAACGGCGCCCGACCGCCCGACTCGAATGGAAAAGGCTCAATGAATTCAAAGGCAGATCAAATTCTCGGTCAAAGCCGCATCACCATTCTTGACGTGGCGGCTGCAGCCGGCGTTTCCAAATCCACAGTATCCCGCATTCTGGACGAGCGGCTCCCCCGCTCCGATAGCGAGACCGCCCGCCGCGTTCGCAAGGTCGCTGAAGAGCTTGGCTATGTCAGAGACGTTTCGGCAGCGAGTCTCAGGCGCGGCAACACGATGACTGTGGGCGTGATTGTTCCGCGACTGACCGATACGGTCATGGCCATGCTTTATGAAGCGCTGGCCAAGGCCTGCAGCCGCACCGGCCGCTTCGCCATTGTCGCCACGACCGACGACAAGCCGAAGGCCGACCGGCTTGCCGCCGAATCCCTCCTGAGACGCGGCGTCGACGGATTGATCCTTGCCACAGCGCGGGAAGACGACGACTTTCCTGACGAACTGGCAAGGCGCGGTGTCCCCTATGTGCTGGCGCTGCGTACCGACGGTCACAGCCTCTCCTCGGTCGGCGATGACAGGCTGGGCGGCTACCTCGCTGCACGCCATTTGCTCGATCTCGGCCATCGCAGGATCGGCGTCATTGCCGGCCCTTCCTATGCCTCCAGTTCGCGAGGCCGGGTAGAGGGTTTCTGCCAAGCATTGGAAGAAACGGGACTGGTAGCGGATCCCTCCTGCATTATCGCCTCGACATTCGGCATCGAGTCGGGTGCGGCGGCCATCGAAACACTGATGAACCTCAGCCCCCGCCCGACCGCTGTTTTCGCGGTCAACGACAATACCGCTATTGGCGCCTTGTCGGGCCTGACGAAACTCGGCCTTTCCGTGCCGCAGAATATCTCGATCGTCGGTTACAACGACATTCCGATCGTCAATCACCTGCCCACGCCGCTCACGACGCTGCGTGTGCCGTTCGAGCAAATTGCTTCGAACGCCCTCGAGCTTCTTGCGGGCGATGGCGGTTCCATCGACGACCGTATCCGCATCTCGGCTCCGACACTCATTCCCAGGAAATCGACAGCGCCGCTGCGCTGAAAGATCACGAGAGGACCAACATGCCGGAACCGCTCAAGAACCTGCTGCACGAAGCGCTGCTCGTCGACATGGCTGATCGCATCGCCGCCAATGCGCTCTCCTTCGACAAGACCCATTTCCTCAAGCTCGCGAGCGATGGGCTGGAGGCGCTTGAGCTGATGGAGCGCTCGGCGCTGATCCGCGACGCGCTGTCTGCCACGCTTCCCGAAGATTTTATCGAAGCAGCCGCCGTTCTGAAGGCAAGCCTGCCTGCATCAGGCAGACCCGGTCTGACCGGCTGGATGTTGCTGCCGGTCAATCAGTTCATCGCCGCCCGCGGCCTCGATCATTTCGAACTCGGCCTCGATCTCCTCAAGGCGCTGACACCGCATTTCACAGCCGAATTCGGTATTCGCCCCTTCATCCATCGCGACCAGCAGCGCGCGCTCGCTATCATCTCCGCCTGGGTCGGCGACCCCGATCGGCACGTGCGCCGACTGGCCAGCGAGGGAACGCGGCCGCGCCTGCCCTGGGCCATGCGCCTGCCGCAACTCGTCAAGGATCCGACGCCAATCCTGCCGATCCTCATCGCGCTGATGGACGATCCGGAAGATTACGTGCGCCGCTCCGTCGCCAACAGCCTGAACGACATCGCCAAGGATCATCCGGATCTCGTCGCCGCTTTCATCGCCGGCCGCATCGAGGGCGCGTCAGCGGAGCGCCGCTGGCTGCTGAAACATGCCTCACGCACGCTGCTCAAGAAAGGCCATCCGCAGGCGCTCGCCAATTTCGGCTTCGGCACGGCAGCCGCGCTGACATGCGAACTGCGCCTTCTGAACGGCGAGGTGATGTTCGGCGAAGGGCTGGATTTCGAAATCCGCCTGACCAATTCAGGCGAAACCACGCACTCGCTGATGATCGACTACGCCATCCACCACGTGAAGGCCGACGGCTCTCTCTCGCCCAAGGTCTTCAAATGCAGGACGATTACACTCGCGCCCGGGCAGAGCCACGCGATCGAGCGCCGCCATGCCATGCGGCCGATCACCACGCGGCGCTATTATCCCGGCGAACACCGCATCGCCATCCTCGTCAACGGAGCGGAAAGCGCATCGAAAAGTTTCGTGCTGAGAATGCCTTCGCCTGACCCGGCCTAGCGCCTTTTTGTGCGCTGCACTTGACTTTTCCAGCGAACTAGCCCAAATGCGGCTCAGCTTTCACCCTTCCGGCCGCCGCGTGAGCGTGCCCCTGCGAGAAAGTACGAAACGCAGGAAGAAGGGACAAAAGCGCATTTCGATAGAGCGCCGCACTCCCAAGAAGCGGCCAGAAGCGCTGGAAAGCTTTTTCCAACTTGCAAGTTCCCACTTCACGCGGGGTTCTTGACGCCAGAATGAAACCGGATCGCATGGTGCGTTCCGGCGCTAGTCGTTGTGGCGCCCCGAAAGGTTATGCCTTGACTAATTTTGAATCGCTTGGTGTCTCCAAGCCGATCGTCGCCACCTTGTTCCAGCTCGGCATCGAAACGCCGACGCCGATCCAGGAACAGTCCATTCCCCTCCTCATTTCAGGCCGCGATCTGATCGGCCTTGCCCAGACCGGCACCGGCAAGACCGCCGCCTTCGGCCTGCCACTCATTGAAAAGCTGCTCGCTGACGAGCGCCGCCCCGACAACCGCACGACGCGGACGCTGATCCTGGCGCCGACCCGCGAGCTGGTGAACCAGATCGCCGAGAACCTGAAGAAGTTCATCCGCAAGTCGCCGCTGCGCATCAATGTGGTGGTCGGCGGCGTTTCGATCAACAAGCAGCAGCTGCAGCTGGAAAAGGGCACAGACATCCTGGTCGCCACCCCCGGCCGCCTGCTCGATCTCGTCAACCGCCGCGCAATCACGCTGACGACGGTGCGCTATCTTGTGCTCGATGAGGCCGACCAGATGCTCGACCTCGGTTTCGTCCATGACTTGCGCAAGATCGCCAAGTTGGTGCCGAAGAAGCGTCAGACCATGCTGTTTTCGGCCACCATGCCCAAGGCCATCGCCGATCTCGCCGGCGAGTATCTCGTCGATCCCGTCAAAGTCGAAGTCACGCCTCCCGGCAAGGCTGCCGACAAGGTCGAGCAATACGTCCATTTCGTCGGCGGCAAGAACGACAAGACTGAACTGCTGCGCAAGTCGCTGACCGAAAACCCCGACGGCCGCGCCATCGTCTTCCTGCGCACCAAGCATGGCGCCGAGAAGCTGATGAAGCACCTCGACAATATCGGCTATTCCGTCGCCTCCATCCACGGCAACAAGAGCCAGGGTCAGCGCGAGCGGGCGCTGAAGTCCTTCCGGGACGGCAGCATCAAGACGCTGATCGCGACCGACGTCGCCGCCCGCGGCATCGACATCCCGGCCGTCAGCCACGTCTACAACTATGACTTGCCCGAAGTGCCGGACGCCTATGTCCATCGCATCGGCCGCACGGCGCGCGCCGGCCGCGACGGCATCGCCATCGCCTTCTGCGCACCCGACGAAGCCAAGCTGCTGCGCGATATCGAGCGCCTGATGGGCATCGACATCAAGGTCGCAAGCGGCGAGCCGCCGGCCAATATCAGCAACAGCGGCCCCCGTCGCGGCAACGGCAATGGCAACAACCGCAATCGCGGCGGCGGCCAAGGTCGTGGTGGTGAGGGTCGCGGCGAAGGCCGTGGCGATCAGAACCGATCGGAGCATCGCGGCAGCCGCCAGGAACGCCGCCCGCGCCGAGAAGGCGAAGGCAGCGAAATCCGCGCCGGTGGCGAAGAACGCCGCGAGCGCCGTCCGCGCCCCGAGCGCCTGGGCCGCAACGAGGACTTCCGCGGCCAGCGTCGCGGCGAAGCGGTTCCGGATTTCGGCCCCGACAACGATTTGGCCTCGACCTCCGATTTCCGTCCGGCAAAGCCGCAGCGCCCTGCGCATAACGGCCCTAATGGCCATCACGCCAATGGCGAGCCGAGCGGCCATCACCGCGGCAACGGCCGCCACGCCCACGGCCGCCCGGCCCGCAAGCACGGCGAGGACCGCGGACAGCATCAGGCCCAGGGCGGCGAACCGCGCCGCGAGGGCAATGGCGGCAACCGCCGCGGCAGCTCCGGCTCCCGCAATGGCGGCGGCCAGCGCCGCGAACGCGCCTGATCATAGATCTATTGAAGATTGGAAAGGCCGGCGATTTCTCCGGCCTTTTTCGTTGTCTACGCCTCTGCCGGCCTCTGCCGCTCGGTTGCCCTGCGGTTCGTCAGATAGACGCCCGTCACGACAACAATCGTGCCCAAAATCAATGGCAGCGTCAGCGGCTCGCCAAAGGCGATGAAGGCTTCAAGCGCGACAGCCGGTGGCATCAGGTAGATTAGCGAGGCGGCACGCGAGACCTGCCCGCGGCGGATGAGATAAAGCAGCAGGCCGACGCCGCCCATCGACAGACCGAAGACCGACCAGGTGAGCGCGCCATAAGCTTGCGCCGAACCATCGAAATGCTGGTATTCGAAGGTCAGCGAGAGTGGCAGGGTGAGGATCAGCGCACCGGCATATTGCAGCGTTGCAATGGTCCTGAGGTCGCCGGATTGCAGGTGTTTCTTCTGGTAGAGCGTGCCGTAGGTGACGGAGCCCATGGCGATCAGGTTGATCGCCAGCGGCAGAGCGGCTTGGCTGAGATCAGCGGTCGCCGGATCGAGGAGCTTCGGCGAAATGGCGATGGCAATGCCGATGAAGCCGAGGCCGAGACCGATCTGCTGGCTCTTCTGCAACCGCTCGCCGACGAGAAAGGGAGCCGCCATGGCCGTCAGCAGCGGCTGCAGCGCCGCGATGATGCCCGATATGCCGGCAGGCACCCCATTGGCGATCGCCCACCAGAGGCCGGCAAGATAGAAGCCGTGCAGGAAGACGCCGGAATAGATGGCGCGGAGCCACGTCGCCCGGCTTTTCGGCCATCGCGCCCGCATCACCAGGCAGAGCGTCAGGAAAGCAAAGGCCGACAGCGCGTAGCGGATCGACAGAAAGGTGAAGGGCTCGGAATGCAGCGCCGCATATTTCGCCACCACCCAGCCGGTAGACCAAAGCAAAACGAAGACGGCGGGGGCAAGGCGGTCGAGGGACATGGGCGGCTCGGGCAAAAAGATATCGCGGTGCTGATAGCCGTAGCCGAAGGCCTCGGTCAAAGGCGAAGCGTTGATGCTTATATGAAATTTGGTTGATGGTTGTGGGCGCAGGATACGCGTAACTCGTGCGGCTCCCATGGCATGCCTTCTCCCGAGCACAAGAACAAGAGCGTATGCAGCCGCGCCTACGCCTGCATCACCGAATGAAAAACCATCACCTGCTCAGATTTTACGCAGTTCTTACGGAACACCCGTCCGTCGCCCCGCCCCACCTCGCTTCAAACGCCTGGAATTCCGTTTCTTTTCCGCACTGCAAAAATCTTTCCCCGAATTGCGCATGGTTCTTGCATTGCAATTTGCGTTGTATTCAAATGAACAAAAAAAGGGGAGCCGCACCTTTGGCATTTGATGAAATGATTACCGGGGACGAAAGCCCCCGCCCGCCTTATGAAAAATATTACGAGTGGTACAACAGCCAAGACCGGGCGCATCTGATTGCCAAGTCCCGCGATGCGGAAAACATCTTCCGGAAGACCGGCATAACCTTCGCAGTTTACGGCCACGCCGACAGTTCCGAAAAGCTCATCCCCTTCGACATCATTCCCCGCATCATTTCCGCCCGCGAGTGGCGCAAGCTGGCTCAGGGGATCGAGCAGCGGGTGATCGCACTCAACGCCTTTCTGGACGACATCTACCATAAGCAGGAGATCATCCGCGCCGGCCGCGTTCCACGCGAGCTGATCGAGAACAATGTCGCCTTTCTCTCCGAGATGATCGGCTTCCGCCCACCGGGCGGCGTCTATACCCATATCGTCGGCACCGATATCGTGCGCACCGGCGAAGACCAGTTCTACGTGCTGGAGGACAATGCCCGCACGCCGTCCGGCGTCAGCTACATGCTGGAAAACCGGGAAACCATGATGCAGATGTTTCCCGAGCTCTTCCATGAAAACAAGGTTCAGCGCGTCGAGGATTATCCCTATCTCTTGCGCCAGAGCCTCGCCTCGCTCGCCCCTCCTGGCTGCACCGGCAAGCCGCGCGTCGCAGTGCTGACGCCCGGCATCTACAATTCGGCCTATTACGAGCATTCCTTCCTCGCCGACATGATGGGCGTCGAGCTGGTCGAGGGCTCGGATCTGCGCGTCATCGACGGCAAGGTGAAAATGCGCACGACCCGCGGCTACGAAGCGATCGACGTGCTCTACCGCCGCGTCGACGACGACTTTCTCGATCCCCTTACATTCAGGGCCGATTCCGCGCTCGGCATTCCCGGCATCATGGACGTCTACCGCTCCGGTAATATCACCATCGCCAATGCGCCGGGCACCGGCATATCGGACGACAAGGCGATTTATTCC
This sequence comes from Rhizobium bangladeshense, assembly GCF_017357245.1. Taxonomy (NCBI): domain Bacteria; kingdom Pseudomonadati; phylum Pseudomonadota; class Alphaproteobacteria; order Hyphomicrobiales; family Rhizobiaceae; genus Rhizobium; species Rhizobium bangladeshense. The sequence goes on from NZ_CP071612.1 coordinate 3,263,785, forward strand.
TACATGCCGGAGATCGTCGAGTTCTATACCGGCCGCAAGGCGCTGCTCGAAAACGTGCCGACCTGGCGCTGCTCGGAAGCATCAAGTCTGAAATATGTGCTGGAGCACCTGGAGGAATTGGTCGTCAAGGAAGTGCACGGTTCCGGCGGCTACGGCATGCTTGTGGGGCCGACGGCATCGAAGAAAGAGCGCGCCGATTTCGCCGAAAAGCTGAAGGCCAAGCCGAATAACTACATCGCTCAGCCGACGCTGTCGCTCTCCACCGTGCCGATCCTCGTCAACAAGGGCATTGCGCCGCGCCATGTCGACCTCCGCCCCTACGTGCTCGTTTCCGACAAGGTCCAGATCATTCCGGGCGGTCTCACCCGCGTGGCGCTGAAGCAGGGCTCGCTGGTGGTCAACTCCAGCCAGGGCGGCGGCACCAAAGACACCTGGGTACTGGAGGACTGATGCTCGGAAGAACCGCAAACGGCCTCTACTGGATGTTCCGTTACATCGAGCGCGCCGAGAATATCGCTCGCCTGGTCGATGCGGGACTGCGCATGTCGCTAACCCGCAGCAGCGCCGGCGACGACAACTGGGATGGCGTGCTGCAAAGTGCCGGCGTTCGCGAAGCCTATGACGAGGGCCACGCCAAGCTGACCAATGCCGATGCGATCGATTATCTACTGCGCGATCGCTCCAACCCGTCGAGCGTCATGTCCTGCATTGATTACGGCCGCAACAATGCCCGCATGGTCCGCACCGCGCTGACGCGGGAGACTTGGGAGGCTACCAACGAATGCTGGATAGATCTCAAAGCCTTGCTTGAAAAGCGCGTGAAGGCCGCCGACCTGCCTGAGGTGATCGACGTCATCAAGCGCCGCGCCGGCCTCATCCGCGGCGCCTTCCATGGCTCGACGCTCAGAAACGAGCTCTATAATTTTGCCCGCATCGGCACCTTCATCGAGCGGGCCGACAATACGAGCCGCATTCTCGACGTGAAATATTACGTGCTGCTGCCTTCCGTCTCGGCCGTTGGCTCCTCGCTTGACAACGTGCAGTGGGAATCGATCCTGCGCTCGGTCTCCGCGCACCGGGCCTATAGCTGGGCCTATGACGGCGAATACCGGGCGATGAATATCGCCGACTTCCTGACCCTCAATGTGCAGATGCCGCGCTCGCTTGCCTATTGCTACGAGAAGATCGTCAGCAATCTCGGCTATCTCGCCCAGGATTACGAGGAGCGGCTTCCCGCCCACGATACCGCCGACGCGATCCGCACCACGCTGCAGACGCGGGCAATCCGCGACATTATGGATCAGGGCCTGCATGAGTTCCTGGAAGATTTCGTCGCCCGCAACAACCAGCTCGGCATGGAAATTTCCGACGGCTACCGGTTCTACGTTTAAGCGGATCAGAACATGAGACTGAAGATCAGCCACCTCACCGAATACCGCTACGACGAACCGGCGCAATTCTCGCTGCAACGTCTGAGGCTGACGCCGCCGGCAACCAACGGCCAGACAGTGCTCGGCTGGTCGCTGAAGGTCGAGGGTGCCACGCCCGAAGTGGAATATGACGACCAGTACGGCAACCACGTCAACCTGGTCTCGCTGGAAGGCGAGCAGCAGGTGACGCGGATTTTCGCGGAAGGCGAGGTCGAAACGACGGATATCAATGGCGTCACCGGCCCGCATACGGGCTTCTGCCCGCTCTGGCTCTTCCTGCGCGAAACGCCGCTCACCAAGAGCGGCAAGCTGGTGAAGGAACTAATCAAAGGCGTCAACGGCGATAATGAACTCGCCCGCATGCATGCGCTGATGGCAGCCATTCACGAGACTGTCGATTACAGGCCCGGAACCAGCGACACTGCGACGACGGCCGAACAGGCGCTGGAGAAGAAGAGCGGCGTCTGCCAGGACCATGCGCACATCTTCGTTGCCGCCGCCCGCGCCCTGCAGGTTCCGGCGCGTTATGTCTCCGGCTATCTGATGATGACGGAAAAGGCCGAACAGGCGGCGACCCATGCCTGGGCCGAGGCCCATATTCCCGGCCTTGGCTGGGTTGGCTTCGATCCCGCCAACGAGATCTGCCCCGATGACCGATATGTCCGGATCGCCTCCGGCCTCTGCTATCGCGACGCCGCACCGATCTCAGGCATGCGCATCGGCACACCGGGCGAAACCCTGTCGGTGACCGTGAAGGTCGAAGACGGCGGACAGATGCAGAGCCAGAGCCAGAGCTGAACCACCGACGCTCGCCATTGCACGATCGCGCAATTCCGCGCCATTTCGAGCGCTTTTCTCATCGCAACTAGCGGGAAGGACAGCATGGGCGCTGGCGGCTCGAAAGTGGCCTCATTTCGCCAACAAAAAGGCGGGGACAAAAGCCCCGCCTCTTCATCAATGTCTCGTCGGACATGCCCTACTCAGTGGCTGTCCTTGCCGACAGCGTTTCCGCGACATCCCTTGAGGAAATCAAGGTCGGCGCCGGTATCGGCTCCCTCGACATGCTGCTGATGCAGGTAGGCGTAGCCCGACGTCGGCAGATCGTGGTGCGGCTGCCATTCGGAGAGCCGACGCGCCAGTTCTTCGTCCGAAATGTCGAGATGCAGGCGACGGTTCGGCACGTCGAGCTCGATCATGTCCCCGGTCTTGACGACCGCGAGCGGCCCGCCGACCGCCGCTTCCGGCGAGGTGTGCAGCACGACGGTGCCATAAGCCGTTCCGGACATGCGGGCGTCGGAAATGCGCACCATGTCGAGGATGCCCTTCTTCAGCACCTTCGGCGGGAGCCCCATATTGCCGACCTCGGCCATGCCGGGATAGCCCTTCGGCCCGCAGTTCTTCATGACCATGACGCAATTCTCGTCGATGTCGAGGCTGTCGTCATTGATCTTGGCCTTGTAGTCGTCGATGTCCTCGAACACGACCGCCCTGCCCCGGTGCACCAGGAGATGTGGCGAGGCCGCCGAAGGCTTCAGCACCGCACCCTTCGGTGCTAGATTGCCGCGCAGAACGACGATGCCGCCCGAAGAGGTCAGCGCCTTTTCGGCAGGCAGGATAACGTCCTCGTTCCAATTGACGACGTCCTTGACCTCGTCCCAGACTGTTTCGCCGGAGACAGTCAGAGCATCCTTATGAAGGAGCCCGGCCTCCCCGAGACGCTTCAGCACGACAGGCAGGCCGCCGGCATAGAAGAACTCTTCCATCAGGTACTTGCCCGAGGGCATCAGATTGACGATCGTCGGAACGTCGCGGCCGCAACGGTCCCAGTCGTCAAGCGTCAGGTCGATACCGACGCGGCCGGCGATCGCCAGCAGATGGATGACGGCGTTGGTCGATCCGCCGATCGCCGCATTGGTGCGGATGGCGTTCTCAAAGGCCTGCTTCGTCATGATGTCGGATGGCTTCAGGTCGTCCTTGACCATCTGCACGATACGGCGGCCGGTCAGCTGCGCCATAACCTTGCGGCGGGAATCGACGCCGGGGATTGCGGCATTGCCTGACAGCGCCATGCCGAGCGCTTCCGCCATGGAAGCCATTGTCGAGGCGGTGCCCATCGTGTTGCAGGTGCCCGACGAGCGGCTCATCGATGCTTCCGCCTCGAGGAACTCGGCCTGCGTCATCTCGCCCGCCTTCACCATTTCGGAGAACTTCCACAGATGCGTGCCGGAGCCGACGCGTTCGCCGCGGAAATAGCCGTTCAGCATCGGACCGCCGGTGACGACGATCGACGGCAGATCGCAGGAGGCAGCTCCCATCAGCAGCGACGGCGTGGTCTTGTCGCAGCCGACGAGCAGGACGCAGCCATCCATCGGCTGGCCGCGGATCGCTTCCTCGACCGCGAGCGCCGCGAGATTGCGGTACATCATTGCGGTCGGGCGGAAGGTGTTTTCCGAGGCCGAGAACACCGGCACTTCGAGCGGGAAGCCGCCGGCCTCCCAGACGCCCGCCTTCACTTTTTCGGCGAGCTCTCTCAGATGACCGTTGCACGGGGTCATATCCGACCAGGTGTTGAGGATGCCGATGACAGGCCGGCCGTCGAATAGGTCGTGCGGATAGCCCTGGTTCTTAAGCCAGCCGCGGTGATAGATCACGTCGCGGCTCGTACCGCCATACCATTCCTGCGATCTCAGCCTGCGCGGCCATTCCGCTTTCTTTTTCATAATCTCTGTCCTTCAGGATTACCCCCGGACCGCCTCGTACGGCCCGGGTCATCTCGCTTGTTCAAGCCAGCGTGTAGGCGGTCTTGACGGTTGTGTAGAATTCGGCGGCGTATTTGCCCTGCTCGCGCGGGCCATAGGACGAGCCCTTGCGGCCGCCGAACGGAACGTGGAAATCGACGCCTGCGGTCGGCAGGTTGACCATGACCATGCCGGCTTCCGAATTGCGCTTGAAGTGCGTCGCATGCTTCAGGCTGGTCGTGGCGATGCCGGCCGAAAGGCCGAACGGCGTGTCGTTGGCGATGGCAAGCGCCTCGTCGTAGTCCTTCGCCCGGATCACCGAGACCACGGGCCCGAAGATCTCCTCGCGCGAAATGCGCATCTGGTTGGTCGCTTCGGTAAACAGCGTCGGCTGCAGGTAGAAGCCGGGCGTTTCGCGGGAGATGACCTCGCCGCCGAAGGCGAGCTTGGCGCCTTCCTTTTTGCCGATCTCGATATAGTCGATATCGGTCTTCAGCTGCCGTTCGTCAACGACGGGACCGATATGGGTGCCGGCCTTCAGCGCATTGTCGACGACCAGCGTTTTCAGCTTCTCAGTCAAAGCCGCGACGAACTTGTCGTGAATGCCTTCGGTGACGATCAGGCGCGACGACGCCGTGCAGCGCTGGCCTGTGGAGAAGAAGCCGGAATTGGCGGCGGCTTCCACGGCAACGTTGAGGTCGGCGTCGTCGAGCACGACCATCGGGTTCTTGCCGCCCATCTCGAGCTGGAACTTGCGGTTATGCTCGATCGAGGCGGCGGCGACGCGCCGGCCGGTGCCGGTCGAGCCGGTAAAGGTGATGCCGTGAACGTCGGGGCTCTCCAGCATGGCCTGGCCGACGACCGAGCCCTTGCCCATGACGAGGTTCAAGACGCCCTTCGGCAAGCCGGCCCGGTTGAGGATATCGACGATTGCCCAGGAGCAGGCCGGCACCAATTCGGCCGGCTTGAAGACGATGGTGTTGCCATAGGCGAGCGCAGGCGCGATCTTCCAGGCCGGGATGGCTATCGGGAAGTTCCACGGCGTGATGATGCCGATGACGCCGAGCGCTTCGCGGGTGATCTCGATGCCGATGTTTGGACGAACCGACGGAATGACCTCGCCGGCGAGCCGCAGGGCTTCACCAGCGAAGAATTCAAAGATCTGCGAGGCGCGGATGACCTCGCCGGTCGCCTCCGGCAGCGTCTTGCCCTCTTCGCGCGCGAGCAGCGCGCCGAGCTCGTCCTTGCGCGCCATGATCTCGTCGCCGGTCTTCTTCAGGATGACATGGCGTTCCCAGATGCCCGAGCGCGACCAGGCGGGAAAGGCGGCCTTGGCGGCGGCAATCGCGTTGCGGGTGTCTTCGGCGCTGCCGTTGGCATAGAGGCCGACGACCTCGTTCGTATCGGACGGGTTGATGTTCTTCGTCGCGTCCGTGCCGACCCATTCGCCGGCGATCAGGTTTTGATAAATGGTCATGGGCTCAACAAGCCTCCTTTACCGTTTACATCGCGAACCGGCCGCCCAGGCGTCCGGATCTCTAATTCAGAGCTGCTTGACGGCGATCTCTTCTTCGGCCGCGATCTTCAGCGGGTTGCGGAGCGGCAGGCCGAATTCGGCGACTTCGATTTCGAAGACGTCTCCCTCTTCCGTCTTGATGCCGTCGGCGAAGGACAGGGTCGCGGTGCCGAACATGTGGACATGGACATCGCCGGGGACGCGGAAGAGGCCGTATTTGAAATGGTGGTATTCGAGATTGGCGAAGGTGTGCGACATGTTCGCCTCGCCCGACAGGAAGGGCTTTTCGAAGATCACCTTATCGCCGCGCTTGATGCGCGAGGTGCCGCGGATATCCTCGGGCGCGGCGCCGATGCGGATTTCCGGACCATAGGCGGCCGGGCGCAGTTTCGAGTGGGCCAGATAAAGATAATTGATCCGTTCGGTGACGTGGTCCGAAAATTCGTTCGACAGGGCAAAGCCGATGCGGAACGGTGAGCCGTCCTTGGCGATGACGTAAATGCCAGCCAATTCAGGCTCTTCGCCGCCGTCGAGGGCAAAGGACGGCGACACCAGGGGAGCGCCCGGCGCTGCCGCGCCATAGCCGTTGCCCTTGTAGAACCACTCGGGCTGCACGCCCTTTTCGCCTGACTTCGGCTTGCCGTTCTCGAGACCCATCTTGAACATCTTCATCGAGTCGGTCAGCGTTTCCTCGGCCGCCTCGGTGGTCTTCTTGTGCATGGAATCGCGGGTGGCGGCCGAACCCAGGTGGGTGAGCCCGGTGCCGGTCAGATGCAGGTGGGCGGCATCGGGATGGGTGATCGGCGGCAGGAAACGGCCTTCCGCATAGGCCTTCTCAAGGTCGACGGCCTCGCCGTAACCATGGGCCTCGATGACTGCGGCGAGCGACTTGCCGCCATCGGCGGCTTCCATCGCCAGCGCATAGACGCTGCCTGCATTCTTGACCGACCTGGCCGCACCGCCCTGCTCGCGCACGGCGACGACGATCTCTCCGTTGGCACCCTTGATCTGGGAAATAAGCACGACTTCGATCCTTCTCGTTCCGGCGAAGACAAAAGCTCCGCCTGTCCGGCTCCATCGGGAGCCGGAATTGGTCTTTCATATGACTGCGAATGCCGGGCTGGGCTTAGATGCTCAGCCCTTGTTCTTGTTGTAAACGTCGAAGAACACGGCCGCGAGAAGCACCGCACCCTTGACCATCTGCTGGAAGTCGATGCCGAGGCCGACGATCGACATGCCGTTGTTCATGACGCCCATGATGAATGCGCCGATGACCGCGCCGGTGATCTTGCCGACACCGCCCGATGCCGAGGCGCCGCCGATGAAGCAGGCCGCGATCACGTCGAGCTCGAAGCCGACGCCGGCTTTCGGCGTTGCCGAGTTCAGGCGGAGTGCGACGATCATGCCGGCAAGGCCTGCAAGCACGCCCATGTTGACGAAGGTGTAGAAGCTGAGGCGCTGCGTGTTGATGCCCGAAAGCTTGGTCGCCTTTTCATTGCCGCCCATGGCGTAGATGCGCCGGCCGACCGTCGTGCGTTTGGTGACGAAGGCGTAGATCGCGATCAGCACCAGCATGACGACGAGAACGTTCGGCAGGCCCCTGTAGCTGGACAGTTGATAGCCGAGCCACAGAATGGCGAGTGAAACGACCAGGTTCTGGCCAATGAAGAAGCCCAGCGGCTCGACATCGATGCCATGGCTTTCGTTCATCTTGCGGCGACGCCAGGCGAGGTAGAAGAGGATGACCGGCAGGATGACCGTCAGGATCAGCGAGGTCGACTGCACGGGCGCGCCGAAGATGTTGATCATGTCGCCCGGCAGGAAGCCGGTGCTGATGACCTGGAATTCCTTCGGGAACGGGCCGATGTTCTTGCCTGCCAGCACCGTCAGCGTCAGGCCGCGGAAGATCAGCATGCCGGCGAGCGTCACGATGAAGGACGGGATGCGGTGATAGGCGATGAAATAGCCCTGCGCAGCGCCGATAATGCCGCCGACGATCAGACAAATCAGGCCGGCGACCCAGAAATTCATGCCCCATGTCACAGTGAAGATTGCCGCGAGCGCGCCGACGAAGGCGACGATCGAACCGACCGACAGGTCGATATGCCCGGCCACGATGACGAGCAGCATGCCGAGCGCCATGATGACGATGAAGGAATTCTGCAGGACGAGGTTCGTCAGGTTGACCGGCTTGAAGAGAATGCCGCCGGTGTAAAGCTGGAAGAATACCATGATCGCGACGAGCGCGATGAGCATGCCGTATTCACGAATGTTGCCGCGGATGTAGTCGGCAACAGAAACGACGTTGCTTTCCTCGGTTGTCGGGTTGACCGGAGTCATTGTCTCTTCTCCCCTGAGCGCATGATAGCGCGCATGATGGTTTCCTGGCTTGCTTCTCCCTTCGGCAGTTCGGCGACGATGCGTCCTTCGTTCATCACGTAGATGCGGTCACAAGTGCCAAGCAGTTCGGGCATTTCCGATGAGATCATCAGAACGCCCTTTCCATCGGCGGCAAGCTGGTTGATGATAGTATAAATCTCGTACTTTGCGCCAACGTCGATGCCGCGCGTGGGCTCGTCGAGGATCAAAATCTCGGGATCGGAGAACAGCCACTTCGACAGCACGACCTTTTGCTGGTTGCCGCCGGAAAGATTGACCGTTTCCTGGAAGATGCCGTGCGAGCGAATGCGCAGCTTCGACCGGTAATCGGTCGCGACCTTCATCTCCTTGATGTCGTCGATGACGCTATTGCTCGAAATACCTTCGAGGTTGGCGAGCGTCGTGTTGTGCAGGATCGTGTCGTTGAGCACGAGGCCAAGCTGTTTGCGGTCCTCGGTGACATAGGCAAGACCCGCATCAATCGCCTTGCGCACGGTGCTGACGTCGACCGGCTTGCCCTCGACGAACACCTCGCCGCTGATCTTGTGCCCGTAGGACTTGCCGAAGACGCTCATGGCGAATTCGGTGCGGCCCGCACCCATCAGACCGGCGATACCGACGACCTCGCCCTTGCGGACGCTGACGTTGATGTCATGCAGCACCTGGCGGTCGCGGTGATGCTGGTGATAGGCGTTCCAGTTCTTGACTTCGAAGATCGTCTCGCCAATCGGCACCGAGCGCGGCGGATAACGATCGGCGAGGTCGCGGCCCACCATGTTCTTGATGATGATGTCTTCGCTGATCTCGTCCGCGTGACAGTCGAGCGTCTTGACGGTCATGCCATCGCGCAGGACCGTGATCTGGTCGGCGACCTTGCGGATCTCGTTCAGCTTGTGGGAAATGATGATCGAGGTGATGCCCTGATTGCGGAACTCGATCAGCAGATTGAGCAGTGCGTCGGAGTCCTTCTCGTTGAGCGAGGCTGTGGGCTCGTCGAGGATGAGGAGCTTCACACTCTTCGACAGCGCCTTGGCGATCTCTACGAGCTGCTGCTTGCCGACGCCGATGTCTGTCACCAAAGTGTTCGGGGATTCGCGCAGACCGACTTTCTGCAAGAGTTGCTTCGTGCGGTTATAGGTCTCTTCCCAGCTGATAACCCCGTTCTTGGCATTCTCGTTGCCGAGGAAGATGTTTTCGCCGATCGACAGCAACGGCACGAGCGCCAGTTCCTGGTGAATGATGACGATGCCGATTTCTTCGGAGTCCTTCAGGACCTTGAAGTGGCGCGTCTCGCCTTCATAGACGATGTCGCCCTCATAGCTTCCCGTGGGATAGACGCCCGATAGCACTTTCATCAGGGTCGATTTTCCGGCCCCGTTTTCGCCTACCAATGCGTGAATTTCACCCTTGCGAACCTTGAGGTTCACATTCTCCAGCGCCTTAACGCCCGGGAACGTCTTGGTGATGCTCCGCATTTCGAGGATGGTGTTGTCCATAGTCAAAGTTCCAGCGCCGGCAGCTTAAAACAGCTGGGGCGATCATAAAATCGAAGGCCGGAACCCGCAAGCACGGGCTCCGGCCTCCTGTTTAACTTACTTCAGCTGGTCTTCTGTGTAGTAGCCGCTGTCGATCAGGACCTGCTTGTAGTTGGTCTTGTCGACCGAAACCGGCTTCAGCAGATAGGACGGAACGACCTTGACGCCGTTGTCGTAGGTCTTGGTGTCATTGACCTCAGGCTCCTTGCCGGACATGACGGCATCGACCATGGAAACCGTGACCTTGGCGAGTTCGCGGGTGTCCTTGAAAATCGTCGAGTGCTGTTCGCCAGCGATGATCGACTTGACCGACGGGATTTCAGCGTCCTGGCCGGAAACGACCGGGAGCGGCTGGTCAGCGGAACCATAGCCGACGCCCTTCAGCGAGGAGATGATGCCGATCGAGAGGCCGTCATAGGGAGACAGGACGGCGTCGACCTTGGCGTCGGTGTAATTGGCCGAGAGCAGGTTGTCCATGCGGGCCTGGGCGGTAGCCGCATCCCAACGCAGCGTGCCGACCTTGTCCATGCCGGTCTGGCCGGACTTCACGACGAGCTTGCCCGAGTCGATGTAGGGCTGCAGAACGGACATCGCGCCATCATAGAAGAAGAAGGCGTTGTTATCATCCGGCGAACCGCCGAAGAGTTCGATGTTGAACGGGCCCTTGCCATCCTTGAGGCCGAGGGCGTCAACGATCGAGTTTGCCTGGAGAACGCCGACCTGGAAGTTGTCGAAGGTGGCGTAGTAGTCGACGTTGGCCGAGTCACGGATCAGGCGGTCGTAAGCGATGACCTTGATGCCGGCGTCGTGAGCCTTCTGGAGAACGTCGGAAAGCGTCGTGCCGTCGATCGAAGCGATGACGAGAACCTTGGCACCCTTGGTGACCATGTTTTCGATCTGCGACAGCTGGTTCGGAATATCGTCGTCAGCATACTGCAGGTCAGTCTTATAGCCGGCGGCCTCGAGCTGCTTGACGATGTTGTTGCCGTCGTCGATCCAGCGAGCGGAGGACTTCGTCGGCATGGCGATGCCCACGAGGCCCTTGTCCTGCGCCATGGCAGGCATGACGAAGGAAGCGACGCCGAAGGCAGCCGCAGCCATCAATGAGATAATGGATTTCATTTCTCTCTCCCTTGTTAATAGAGCAGCGGACGAAAAATCGCCCGCCCCGAAACTGTGGCAGGTTCCGTATTGGATAGTTACTTCAGATGGTGAGAAACGAAGTAGGTCTCCTCCACGATCTCACACGTGTTGAGTGCCAACCAGCACACGGCGGCAAACTGGTATGGATTCCTATAACTGTCAAATAGAATAAGTGGTAATGTGCATAACAATTTTGGTATATCGTTAAAAAGTATTACTTTTGATGGAGCGCAGTGGGGAGGCTGCAACCATGACGATCGTTTCAGAGCCCATTTCGATGGATCACGTCGATATCCACAGCGACAGTTTCGGCGACGACAGCTTTCTCCGTTCGGGACTTAAGCTGAATCACCTGCGCATGATCGTCGCAATCGAAGATAGTGGACAGATTTCCGCAGCTGCGGATGTCCTCAACATCTCGCAGCCCGCCGCATCGCGCATGCTGTCGGAAATGGAGGCGATCACCAAGACGCCGCTCTACGAGCGCGTCGCCCGCGGCGTGGTGCTGACGACCTTCGGCGCGGCCCTTGCCAGACGCGCCCGCAAGATCCTTCTGGAGTTGCGCGAGGCGAGCCGCGAGATCGCCGAATTGAAGAGCGGCAAGGGCGGCTCGGTCTTCATCGGTGCGGTCACGGCGCCGGCCATGAGCCTCGTTGTGCCGGCAATCAACAAGGTGCGTAAAGCCTATCCCGGCATCGAGATCAACATTCAGGTGGAGACGAGCAATGTGCTCGCCCGCGAACTGCTCGCCGCCCGCCACGACTTCATCATCGGCCGCATTCCCGACGATCTCAATCCGCGGCTGTTCGAGGTCAGGGAGATCGGCATCGAGCGGGCCTGCCTGATCGTGCGTAACCACCATCCGCTCCTGAAAAGAAAGAAGACGAGCAGCCTTACCGACGTCAGGGATTACGACTGGGTGTTCCAGCCGCCGGGCACGCTGTTGCGTCGCACGATCGAAGACATCTTTCTGTCCCAGGGCGTGGCGCTGCCCGAAAATATCGTCAACACCTCCTCGCTGCTGCTCACCTGCGCCATCGTCTGCGAAACCGATGCGATCGCGCCCGTCGCCGTCGACGTCGCCCATTTCCTGGCAAGCCAAGGCGCCAAGGCGTCCGACGTGCGCATGCTGCCGATCGATTTCGACATCAACGTCAAGCCCTACAGCCTGATCACCGCGAGAGAGCGGGCACTGCCGCCGAGCGCCAGGCTGCTCTACGACATCATTCTCGAGGAGAGCCTGAAGCAGGGGGCTAAAGCATGATGCCGAGAAGGGTCGGCGGTTTTCGGGCGACATCATGCTCCATCGATCGAACCGGCAAGCCCTGCGCCATCTTGACGGGCTCTAATATCCTCGAGAGGAAGGCGCATGCTGTTCGGACAATCGGTATTTCAATCAGTGCTCGAGCGGCTGAAGGCGGAGGAAGAACCGGCCGAAGAGACACAAGCGCCGCCTGCCCACCGCGTATCCGGGCTCGCCACCGGCCTCGCATTCGATGTCATGGAAGGCATCTCGGTTGCCTCGCAGCGCGTCGGCCAGGCCTACTTCGATAATCTCAACGCCGAGCCGGCGGCCGAGGAGGCTCCCCCGCAGGAGCCGGAACCGGTTATGCCGGACCATCTCGCCCGCATCGCCCCGGAAGAGATTGCCGCGGAATTGGCGATCGCTGCCGCCGATACCCAACAGACGCTGAACGAGAAGCGGCGCGCCTTTGCCAAGGCCAACCATCCTGACGGCGTCGCAGAGCCTTTCCGCGACAATGCCAACAGGCGCATGATGATCGCCAATCTCTTGATTGACGAGGCGATGCGCCGCCTGCCGCACAGCTGACGTTCTCGAGCGCAGGCAAGCCTTCCCAGAGCAATTCCGTTTTTCGTCGGATCAATGATTGCTCAATCTCTTCGTTTTCACGCAATTCCCGGCGCAAAACCGCTCCACACTTTGTTGGAATTGCTCGAGACTTTGGAGAGCCGCCGGTTCCGCGATTTGTGAACGCTATATAGGCTGTTTTTCTGCCATTCAACCGACCCTCACCATAACCGGTTTGATCATTTCTCGTTATGGTAGCGGATAAATCACCAGCTTTTTGTTACCAGCGATAGCGTATTTCAGGATCCGGATAGACCATGCCTACGCCCTTTTCGGTAGGGCATAGCGCTAACTGGCGAAATTGAGCAAGAGAGAACCCGTTGTAACATAGGGCGGTTTAGATGTTTTAAGGGAGACCGCCGACATGTCATCTACGGAAGACCCAAAGCTGCCACGCAACACCGCGCGCAGACATTTTCTAGGTGTGGCTGCAGCTACCGGCGCTCGTCTCGCCGCCATGGCGGCCATGGCCACGGCAATTTCTACCTCTCCGGCCAAAGCGATGGGTCGACGTTGGGGACGCGGCGGCTCCGGTGGACACGGAGGTTCCGGTGGGAGCGGTGGCCCAGGCGGAAGAGGTGGCCGTGGCGGCAGCGGCGCAAATTGCTTCCTGCGGGGAACGGGGATACTAACGGATTGCGGTGAGAAGCCCGTCGAGGATCTCAGCATCGGCGACCGCGTTGCCCTTGCTGACGGCAGCACCCGTCCGGTAAAGTGGGTCGGCCGCCAAACCTTCAAGAGGAGCGGCGCGCGCTGGCAAAAGGACGTCGTGCCGATCAGGGTCTCCCGCCACGCACTCGATGGGCACACACCCCATTCGGATCTCTTTCTCTCGCCTGGCCACGCGCTGTACCTCAACGGAGTTCTGATCCAGGTGAAGGAGCTCGTGAACGGCACGACGATCGCACCGGTCACGCCCGCCGCCGAGGGATCGATCGAGTACTTCGCCGTCATGCTCGATACGCACGAAGTTATCCTTGCCGAAGGTGCTGCGGTCGAAACCTTCCATCTGAAGGACAGCAATCACGAGAACTTCTGCAATTTTGCAGAATACCAGCGTCTCTACGGCGAGGAACGCATCGTGATGACACCGTTTGCGCCGCTGCTGGGAGGTGGCTGGTCACATTTGAGAGCGCTTCTCCTGCTCAGCGTTTCGCCGCTGGTACCGGTGCGCGATCCATTCGGCGATGCCTGCGAAACGATCGAGGCGCAGGCTAGGGAACCGTCACTCTGACAGGACGGTAATACGTCGGGGGTCGGACTGCGGCATGCGAAGCCGTGCACCGTTGTGCAATATTATCAAACAAGGACGTCAAGCGCGGCGCGCATCGAAAAGATCGCGGCGCGCTTCGATCACTCGGCCTTCTTCTCTTCGGCTTTCTTCTCGTCGTCTGCTGCCGGCTCATCCCCGTCCGCGTCATCGGGTGTGACGATTGCAGCGGTCTCCGACGGTTTCGGATCGAACGTCCAGAACAATACATAGAGGGCATAGGCGCCGGCGCCGCCCGATATCACGCCCCAGAAGGGATCGCCGGTGACGAATTCGACCGTGGCCCAGGCGAAGCAGACGGCAACGATGGCTATTCGCACCCAGAGGCGGCGATATGCCGGATGGTTCGGATCGATCAGTTGCATTCCTGCTCCACGGTCACTTGTGTCGCACTGCCCTCGGCCTGTGCCGCGCTTGTCTCTAAAGCCTTTCCCGGACAGTTTAAAGCATTCTGTTGAATCGACCGGTATCGAAAGTTCAATCGAACCGCTCCTGCGGGACGCTTCCGTTCGGAGGAAAGGCTCTGGTTCGAATCTTGCAAATGTGAAAGATCCGCGGACTTGACGCAACGCCGAGAAGGTGGAATGAAAATTCCGGATTTTTGGCAATTCGGTTTATTTGTTCCGAATTTGAGGGAGGTTGAAATGACTGTGAGATTTGGTCTTCTCGGCGCCGGCCGTATTGGCAAGGTTCATGCGAAGGCCGTCAGCGGCGATACCAATGCGACGCTGGTTGCGGTGGCGGACGCCTTTCCCCAGGCGGCAGAAGCCATCGCTTCGGCCTATGGCTGCGAGGTCCGCACCATCGAAGCCATCGAGGCCGCCAAAGACATCGACGCCGTCGTCATCTGCACGCCGACGGACACCCATGCCGACCTGATCGAGCGATTCGCCCGCGCCGGCAAGGCGATCTTCTGCGAGAAGCCGATCGATCTGGACGTCGATCGCGTCAAGGACTGCATCAAGGTGGTGGAAGAGACCGGGGCCAAGCTGATGGTCGGTTTCAACCGCCGCTTCGATCCGCATTTCATGGCAGTGCGCAAAGTAATCGACGAGGGCAAGATCGGCGAGGTCGAGATGGTGACGATCACCTCGCGCGATCCCGGCGCCCCGCCGGTCGACTATATCAAGCGCTCGGGCGGTATCTTCCGCGACATGACGATCCACGATTTCGATATGGCCCGCTTCCTGCTCGGCGAAGAGCCGGTTTCGGTGCTTGCGACCGCCGCCGTGCTCGTCGACAAGGCGATCGGCGAAGCCGGCGATTATGACAGCGTCTCGGTGATCCTCCAGACTGCTTCGGGCAAGCAGGCCGTCATCTCCAACTCCCGCCGCGCCACCTATGGCTACGACCAGCGCATCGAAGTGCACGGCGCGAAGGGCATGGCAGCGGCCGAAAACCAGCGCCCGGTCTCGATCGAGGTGGCGAACGGTGACGGCTACACCCGCCCGCCGCTGCACGATTTCTTCATGACCCGCTACACCGAAGCCTATGCCAACGAGATTGCAGCTTTCATCGCCGCGATCGAAAAGGGCACGAAGATCTCGCCCTCCGGCGCCGACGGCCTGGCAGCGCTCGCGCTTGCCGACGCCGCCGTGCAGTCGGTCAAAGAAGGCAAGCTCATTAGGATCGGCTGACGGCCCTCTCCCGACCGTAAGCCGTGCATGAGATGGCCGGGCTCCGCCCGGCCGTTTTGCGTTTTGAGCATGGGCACGCGTATTGAAGACAAGCCGCCTCCCGCCGAGTGCACGGTTGCTAATTCGGGGCATTGGCCTCCACCAGGGGCCGGCGTGGATCCCAGGCTCAAGGCTTGGGATGACGAAGAGTGGGAGCGTCTCTGCCAACTCGGCGTCGGCGCGGCGGATGATGCCTTACGCGTCCGGCTCCGGACGCGGCGCGGTGCAGCGCTTATCGGCTGCCGCCACCTTCTCCCAGTTTTACCGGAAAGAAGGGATATGCCGCCCCAGCCCCTAACCGAAATGTGGAATCCAAGCAGATACTGGTGCCCCTCCCCTTGAGGCATGGGTGTTTGAGGCGGTTTAACTTGCTGGACATATCTTCGTGAAGCAATCTGCGCACTCGCGTCGCAAAAACTGTCGCTTTAGTCGGGGTCTGGCGACAAGAAGGAACCGCAATATGGATGCGATTATTGAGATTGCGACGACAAAAGATGTCGAGCCGTGGGCGCAGCTTCGCGTTGCGCTGTGGCCGCATCACTCGCTTGAACATCATCGAGCTGAGTTGGGCCGGGCGCATCTTTCAGAAAGTGGACAGGCCGTCGCGTTCATCGCTCGAAATCCTGCGAATGAAACCGTCGGGTTTGCTGAGGCGACTTTGCGACATGATTATGTGAATGGATGCAGCAGCTCGCCCGTTTTATTTCTCGAAGGGATTTATGTCCGGCCTGTTGACAGGCGAAAGGGCATCGCACGATTGCTTTGCAATGCCGTTGCCGATTGGGGGAAGTCGCTTGGGTGCATTGAGTTTGGCTCTGACGCGCTGCTTGAGAATTCAGCCAGCCATGCGCTTCATACCGCTTTAGGATTTGAGGAGACACAGCGCGTCGTGTTCTTCCGAAAGCCACTTTAGACCGGAGTTGCCCTTCCACAAGAGCCGCCCGGCGTTTCGCCGTCTCAATCCGTCCCCTGCCCCCCCGAGATCACGATATCCTGGTCGATCACCGACAGCGCCCGGTTGAGGTGACCTTCGAAGACGAGGATGGGTTCGTCGGGGACGACGCGGATTTCGGGCATGCCTTCCATGCGCACGATGTGGGATTGGCCGAGACCCTCTTCGATGCCCTGGCGCAGCAGGTCGTAATAGCGGGTGCCGGGGCCGGTGATGGCGATGGGCATGCGTTCGGTAAGACTGAGCATGCGCGACAGGCCATTGCCCAGCGCCAGCCCCGCCTGGCGGAAGGCGAAGGCGGAGGTGCGGTTACCCTGGCGGGCGCGGGCGGCGATCTTGTCGAGTTCGGCAACCGGGACGAATTTGGCGGGGATCGTATCGAGGGGCACTTCGAAGGCGCTGCGCAGGATGGCGTAGAAGCCGGCATAGGCCTCGATGCAGCCGCGCGTGCCGCAGCGGCAGAGGCCGCCATTCGCCATATGCAGCATGTGCCCGAAATTCGGCGCCGAAATTTCCTGGCCGGTCTGGCCTCCGCGCCGGACGATGCCAAGGCCGATGCTGTGGCCGAGCGACAGCGCCGCGAGCGAGCGGAAATCGGCGCCCTTGGCGATCTCCTCGCGCGCGCCGAGCGCGGCGGCGACGAGCAGCGTCTCGTTATCGAGAATGACCTTGGCCTGCCATTCCGACCGAAGCGCCGATTCGAAATCGATTTGATCGCTGCCGAAGATCGGCGACCAGACGAGGACGGGTTCGGCGGAATGGACGAGGCCCTTGCTGCTGATCGAGATCAGCAGCACCTTTTCCTGGGAAATCCGGGAGCGATCGAGAATGCGCGAAAGCCCGGCCTGCACCGCTGCGAGGAAACGGGCGGCACCCGAGGGATCATGCGAACGCTCCTCGCTGAAGCGGTCGATCAGCTTGCCGGCATAATCCACAAGCGAATATTGCACCGCATCCGAGGAGATGACGACAACGATCAGGTAGCCGCAATCGCGCCGCTGGCGCAAAAGCACGCGCGGCCGGCCTCGGCCGCTGGCCGCCTGCTGCTCGGATTTTTCGATAATCTGGGCCCTTTCCAGCTCGGCCGTGATCGCCGAAACGGTGGCCGAGGAAAGGCCCGTGAAATCCGATATTTCGGTATGGGCGAGCGCGCCGTGGCGGCGCAGCACGGACAGCACGAGCACGCTGTTTCTCTGCCGGACCAGCTCCGTGCTCGACTTGGTCAGCATGAATGCCGCCCTCTCCCTGTGCTCGCATTTCAACAGCTAGAGCATGACGGCCTGTCTGAAAACCGCTCATGGTTTTCGGCATCATGCTCTGGTTCCGCCCCTCGTTCCCACTGCATCTCCGGCCGCTGCCGCGCAAGCGAATTAAGCCGGTAGTGCAGTGTTGACAGTTGAAAAAATCTCTGACAGTTAATTTCTCGACTGTCGAGAAAAAAATCGAAATCTTTCTCGACAGCTTTCGCGGTGGCCGGAGGAAGCAATGGGCTGGGCCGGTCGCAACTCACTCGGGAGGACATTATGAAGTCTATTATGAAACTGATGGCAGGGGCTGCCATCCTCGTTTCGGTGCATACTGCCGCCATGGCTGCTGATCTTGTCGTCGGCGTTTCCTGGTCGAATTTCCAGGAAGAGCGCTGGAAGACCGACGAAGCCGCCATCAAGAAGGCTCTCGAAGCCAAGGGCGCCAAATATATTTCCGCTGACGCGCAGTCTTCTGCCGCAAAGCAGCTGACCGACGTTGAATCGCTGATCTCGCAGGGCGCCAACGCTCTGATCATCCTCGCCCAGGATTCCGACGCGATTGCTCCGGCGATCGAAAAGGCAGCCGCCGAAGGCATCCCGGTTGTCGGCTACGACCGCCTGATCGAAAACCCGGCCGCCTTCTACATCACCTTCGACAACAAGGAAGTCGGTCGCCTGCAGGCCGAGGGCGTCTTCAAGGTGAAGCCGGAAGGCAACTATGTCTTCATCAAGGGCTCGTCTTCCGACCCGAATGCCGACTTCCTCTTCTCGGGCCAGCAGGAAGTGCTGAAGGCTGCGATCGACGCCGGCAAGATCAAGAATGTCGGCGAAGCCTATACCGACGGCTGGCTGCCGGAGAACGCCCAGCGCAACATGGAGCAGTTCCTGACGGCCAACAACAACAAGGTTGACGCCGTCGTCGCCTCCAACGACGGCACGGCCGGCGGTGCGATCGCAGCGCTCGACGCCCAGGGCCTCGCCGGCTCCGTTCCGGTCTCCGGCCAGGACGGCGACAAGGCGGCGCTGAACCGCATCGCGCTCGGCACGCAGACGGTTTCCGTCTGGAAGGACAGCCGCGAGCTCGGCAAGCGCGCCGCCGAAATCGCTCTCGACCTCGCCGGCGGCAAGGACATGAGCAAGATCGACGGCGTTCAGGCGTTCAAGGGCGGCCCCAAGGGCGTGGAAATGCAGTCCGTCTTCCTGAAGCCGCTTGCCATCACCAAGGACAATCTGAACGTCGTCATCGACGCCGGCTGGATTTCCAAGGCTGAGGCCTGCCAGGGCGTCAAGGCCGACACGGTCGCTGCCTGCAAGTAAGCGAGCCGCTGAACTAGAATGACCGGCGCCGCAGCGGATAACGCTGCGGCGCCGGATGCGGACGGGAATTCCAAAGACGAAGTTTTCTCCGCCTCGCCGCACCATCGCAGATTTGCATTCCCTGCCGGAAGAGCGTCGCGACGCCACGCGACCGGTTTCCGGAAGCATCGCGGTGGTCAGTTGAAGAACAGACGAATGACGCCGTTGGCAGCCTCTCGCGCGCCGGCGCAGCCGTCAAAACAAAATGGGGGAACGGCAAACCCATGGCCGATGTATTAAAATCAACGACCTCAAGCGGACCGCGAGCGGCGGAAGCCAATCCGGTGGCCCGCTTCTTCCGCGCCACCGAGATCGACACGCGCCTGCTCGGCATGATCGGCGCGCTCGTCATCATCTGGATCGGTTTCCACATCATCACCGGCGGCCTGTTCCTGACCCCGCGCAATCTCTGGAACCTCTCGGTCCAGACGACCGACATCGCGATCATGACGACGGGCATGGTGCTGATCATCGTCACCCGCAATATCGACCTTTCCGTCGGCTCTGTGCTCGGCCTCTGCGGCATGATCATGGGTGTCACCCAGGCACAGATCCTGCCGCAATATCTGGGCTTCGACAGCCCCTTCACCTGGGCGATCACCCTTCTCGTCGGCCTGATCGCCGGCTGCCTGATCGGCGCATTTCAGGGAATCATCATCGCCTTCCTGAACGTTCCCTCCTTCATCGTCACCCTCGGCGGCCTGCTTGTCTGGCGCGGCGCGACCTGGCTCGTCACCAGCGGCCAGACGGTTGCCCCCATGGACCAGACCTTCCGCATCATGGGCGGCGGCGCGGAGGGCTCGATCGGCGCCACCTGGAGCTGGATCGTCGGCATCGCCGCATGCCTCTTCGTCATCGCCAGCATCATCGGCTCGCGCCGGCAGCGCCGCCGCTTCGGCTTTCCGCTCAGGCCTGTCTGGGCGGAATATTTCCTGGCGAGCCTCAGCTGCGTGTTGATCCTCGGCGCCGTCTGGATTGCCAACAGCTACTATTGGCCGATCAATATCGCCAAGCGTTACGCCGAGGCCAACAATATCCCCTGGCCGGAAACCGGCCTGGATATTCCCTACGGCATCGCCGTTCCGGTGCTGATCGCCATCGTCGTCGGCATCATCATGACCTTCATCGCCACGAGGCTGCGCTTCGGCCGCTATGTCTTCGCGATCGGCGGCAACCCCGAGGCGGCGGAACTCGCCGGCATCAAGACCCGCTGGGTGACGGTGCGCATCTTCGCGCTGATGGGCATTCTCGCAGCCGTCGCGGCGGCGATCTCCACCGCCCGCCTCAACGCCGCCACCAACGCGCAGGGCACGCTCGACGAACTCTACACGATCGCCGCCGCCGTTATCGGCGGGACGTCGCTGGCGGGCGGCACCGGCACGATCGCCGGCGCCATGCTCGGCGCGCTCGTCATGCAGTCCCTGCAATCTGGCATGGTGCTGGCGCATGTCGACACGCCGCTGCAGAGCGTCGTCGTCGGCACCGTCCTCGTCGTTGCGGTCTGGCTCGACACCGTCTACCGCGCCCGTGCCAAGTGAGAGGAGCCCAAGACATGACTGATCAACGCACTCCCCTCGTGGAACTGAAAAACATCTCGATCTCCTTCGGCGGCATCCACGCCGTGGACAATGCCTCGGTGGATCTCTACCCCGGCGAAGTGGTGGCCCTGCTCGGCCACAACGGCGCCGGCAAATCGACGCTGATCAAGATCCTCTCCGGCGCCTACAAGCGCGATGGCGGCGAGATCCTGATCAATGGCGAGCCGGCCGACATCCGCAATCCGCGCGACGCCAAGAAATACGGGATCGAGACGATCTACCAGACGCTTGCCGTAGCCGACAATGTCGACGCGGCCGCCAACCTCTATCTCGGCCGCGAGCTGAAGACCCGATGGGGCACACTCGACGACGTGGCGATGGAGGCCTCGGCGCGGCAGGTGATGGGACGGCTCAACCCCAACTTCAAGCGCTTCAAGGAGCCGGTGAAGGCGCTTTCGGGCGGCCAGCGGCAATCGGTGGCAATCGCCCGCGCCATTCTCTTCAACGCCCGCATCCTGATCATGGACGAGCCGACGGCGGCCCTCGGCCCGCAGGAGACGGCGCAGGTGGGCGAGCTGATCAAGCAGCTGAAGAAGGAAGGCATCGGCATCTTCCTCATCAGCCACGACATCCACGACGTCTTCGACCTCGCCGACCGCGTCTCGGTGATGAAGAACGGCCAAGTGGTAGGCCATGCCCGCACCGAGGACGTGACCAAGGACGAAGTGCTGGGCATGATCATTCTCGGCAAGGTGCCGCCCAAGGCCATCCCCGGCCCCGGCGCCATGCAGATCTGACCGCTGCGAGCCCCTGCCCCAGACAACCGAGCTCCGCCGCCCGCAAGGCCGGCGGAGTTTTCATTTGTGCACCAAGGCTTGCGGATAAATACACGTGCCAAATCGCAAGCATCGGTATTTCTGAGAATTCACGATTGAAGCCGGCCGCAAGCTAGGCTAAGAACCACCCATCGGACAGGCGATTCAAACCGCCTTCGGCATGCACCCGTAGCTCAGCTGGATAGAGTGTTGGATTCCGATTCCAAAGGTCACAGGTTCGAATCCTGTCGGGTGCGCCAACAATTGCAGGATCCATTCTGGACACATAGGTTACGGTTTATTCCTAAGACATAGGTAACACCTTTGTGCCGAAAGGGTTCGGCAATGGTTCGAGCCTGCATGTCTCGTCATCGAAGTATCCCAGGTCGTAAGACACGCGGCGATACCGTCAGGTTGATCGTCAGAGAGGTGGATGGAGAAGAACACCTATGTGTCGGTGCACGAGTTGATGAAGACAGCGAAGCGGATGGGACGGCTTGATTTGCGAGCTTTTTGGCAGCGACCCTGACCTGGCGATGCTTCTCGACAATGTGGCGGCCATTCTATCCGAGCACACCGCGGTATTGCCGACGACATCGCCGACCCAGAAGGTGACTGCGCGTGATCTGACCAGGTCACCCCTACGCAATGTCGTCGGGCTCGGACGTGCCGCTGCGCCATCTGCGGACATTGCCAGTCACAAAGAAAAGATTACTTTAGACGCAAAGGCTCACCTTTTGGGAGTTCCAGCTGTGGGGCTTCATATTGTCGCCACGTCTGTGAGGAGGGCATGGCATCTATGTTGTTGGAAGATTTGTACCGTCTGATGAAAATCGGGCACGTGCAGGCTCAGGGGGTTGTCGACACCATGACCCAGCCCGTTGTCGTTCTCGATCAGCATTTCTGTGTTACGACTGCGAACAATGCGTTCATCAAGACTTTCGAGGTCGACCGTGAAGACATTTTGGCGGAGAACTTCTTTCGGCTTGGAAACGGCCAGTGGGATATTGCGGAGCTTCGGCAGCTCATAGAGTCGGTCATCCCACGGGCGACCGCCGTCATCGGCTTCGAAGTGAGGCACGATTTTCCGACGATCGGCCAGCGTACATTTCTTGTCGACGCCCGACGCCTTGTTCATCCCGACGACAACAGCCCCAACCTCCTGGTCATCTTCGACGACGTCACGGAGCGCCAGCGCCACGACGCCCAGATGGACTTCATCGTCGCCGAGATGAGGCACCGGCTGAAGAACCTTTCGGCCGTCGTTCGGTCGGTCGTGAACAATACCAGAGCGGACGATCCTGTTGTTGCAAGCTTCAAGGAGGCACTGCTTGGCAGGCTGGACGTGACCTTTCACGCTCAGGAGCTCGCCGCGCGAGGCAAGGCGGCTGACTTCGAAACCTTGGTGAGGGACGCGGTAGGCATGACTGTTTCAGAACGGCTCGAATGCTCCGGACCGTCCGCAGAACTTTCAAGTTCACACGTTGTTCCGGTCAGCATGATTTTCCACGAGCTCGGTACGAACGCAGCGAAGTACGGTGCTGGTTCCGTTCCGGGTGGAAGGATTAGTGTGACCTGGGAGTCGGACACCGGGCCGCGGGAGCGGACGCTTCTCGTATGTCAATGGCGCGAGGAAGCAGGGCCGCGCATCTCTCAGCCTGAGCGCAAGGGCTATGGGACTGAACTGATCGAAGGCCTAGCAGCCCATATGGGTGGAAGCGTGGAACTTATCTATCCTCCCAGTGGTTTCATTGCGATAATCAAAATCCCGATGTGAGGTCATGTGAGCGGTACTTTCGAAGCGAGGGCCGGAGGTGAGACCAAGGTCCTCGTCGTCGAGGACGAGTTCTTTATCGCCGATGAACTCCGACGCAAACTGACCGCTGCCGGATTGCTGGTGCTTGGGCCGGTATCATCGAACGAGGGCGCGCTCGATCTGCTGGAGCAGCAGCGACCTGCTATCGCCGTTCTCGATATCCATATCGGCGGGACAAGGGTGAATCCTGTGGCCGCAAAGCTTCGGCAGTTGAATGTCCCGTTCGTTCTGGCGACAGCAAGCCCGCCCCATGAAATTGCATCTGATCCGGTCCTCGCGGGCGCAGTCATCCTGGAAAAACCAACAGATTTGGATCGTCTGATAGAAATCGTCCGCAGGGTAATCAAGTGACGATTCAGTGCGCGAAGAGCCGTTCGCGTAACAACTGGGCATACGCTTTTGCCGAGACATGTGCTCTCCTATAACGCATAAACCAAAGCGTCATTCTGATCTTCCCTCAGCCACTTATATGACAGGTGCCGCAGCCTCCGTCATGCTTCCAGGGCCTGCATTGGCAAATGGCGACGGCGCCGCCCTCCTCGAAGACGCCGCCGATCCACCGACGACATTCCCCGGGGCAAATCTGCAGATCATGCTGCGCCGCGCCGCCCTGATAGTGCGTAACGCCGGGTCGATCACGCTCGATCCCGATCTGGAGGAAGCCGTCATAGACGTGTCGAGCGAGCTGGGGCTTGATCGTGACGATGCGATCAGGTTCATCGTCCGAGAATGGATGGAGAAGAACACCTATCTGCCGGTACAACAGCTTGACGAGGATGGGCATGTTGATGGGAGTGCCTGAACTGCGCAGCCGTCGCTCTGGTAAACCTCGATGCCGGGGTTGGCAGCTGCAATTTGAACTTGAGAACTGAAATGCATCTGCCCGCCGGAAGGATCGGCTTTCGATGATCAAGCCTGAACTCGCATTCGCCATCATAATGATGAGCAACTTCGCAGCTCCGATCGGGGCTTTTATCGCTGGGTGCACGTGGCCGCGTTGGTGGAAGACATTGCATTCTTTGGCGGTGATCTGGGTCGTTCTGTCAGTATACGTATGCGACAGAATGACGTTCACGCCACATATCGCACTGTGGACGGCTCGTACGAAGGATTAGATCAGTTTCTAGTCGTCGTTGCCATCTTGTTGCAGCAGCTAGCCATTCTCATGACCTATGTAGCTTGGTATGTGTGTCGCGAATTTGTTAAGCGGCGGCGGGCATCTCGAAGAGAAGCGAAGCCTTTCTGAGGAGCATCCAATGATCCACGAATTGCGCATCTATACATGTCTGCCGGAGAGGCTGCCGGCACTGCAACAGCGTTTCGAGACCGCGACACTGGCGATCTGGGAACGCCTCGGCATCCGCTCACTCGGCTTCTGGACGACGATGATCGGTTCTTCCAGCAACGATCTGACCTATCTGCTCGAATGGCGGTCACTGGCGGAGCGCGAGCAGAAATGGGCCGAATTCATCGCTGATCGTGAGTGGCAGGAAGCGAAGGCGAAGAGCGAGGCGGATGGGGCGATCGTTGCCAACATCACCAGTTCGTTGCTGAAGCCGACACGCTTCTACCGCGGCTTCTCCGAACCGTCGGAATAGCGGCAACGGCCGGCCGACCCGATGACCATGCCCGACACAGCCAACTTTCTCGACGACGCCGGCAGCCGGATCGCAGATATTTCGCGAGCCGCATGACTTGTCCGCACATTTCATCTCTGACAATTTGCGCGCATGGATATTGATTTAGATCGACCCGAAGCCATCAGAAGTCGCGTTAAACGGATCATTTCAGGCGATTTTGATTATTCCCATTTTGCCACCATCATTATGTAGCTGCGAGAGCGTGTGGCGAAAAATAGCACCATGCGTGAGCTTGGCGATTTTCTGGCCCATCCCTGCCGTGAACGCGGCCCAACGTCTGCTGCCGTAAACGACCTGCTGAGGTATTTCTGGGATAACCTCGAAGGGCTAGATCCTAAAAAGATTGAAGCGGAGCGCGCCGTGAAGGTTGAGGAAATGTACTTCGAGTTCCGCCAAGCCTTATTGGATGCTGGCCTCTTGCTCGCGGAGGAAGACGACGCACTGGCGATCGCTTACGAAGCATTTGTCCTTTTTACACTTTCTTCTCTGCACGAGAGCGCTCTCATCACCGAAGGATGGGATGTTGTTCTCAGGGTGGCGATCGCCAACGATGGGAACCTCGCCATCTTCGGACACACTTTCTTAAACAAGAACGGTCGCGCCTTCAGAACAAATTTTCTGATATCCTCCACCACTCTTGCCGCCGCAGATTGGCTGAATGCGCCAGTGGCCGCGGGATTTGTCAGGCAGCCGCTGATGTACACTGCCGCTCCGAAACTAATTTCCTTCGAAGGCTAGGTCCCGACATCATTCGATGCCGTAAATTGCCGCATCGTCCCGCTCCTCCCTTAGTCCCTTATATGACGGATGCCGAAGCTTCCCGTCATGCGTCCAGGCACGATATTCAATCTCGGCGACGAGTGTCGGCTTGATCCAGATCAGGTTCTTGCCCTGGCCGGAATACCTCACCGCAGGCGCCGAGACCTTAAGCTTGTCCATGGCAGCGCGAAGCTCCAATGCCTGGCTTGCCTTAAAGCCAGTTCCGACCGATCCGACGTAGCAGCAGCAGCCCACCTATCGACCGACAACCTGCACATCGACGCCGCCGAGCACCTGGGTGGGTGGTCCGGTTCGGCAGGTCCGGACGTCCTGCTATTGATAATCGCCGGACTGATCATTTGCGCCTCGCTGACGGCAGTCGACGGCGACACAGTCAAATGCGACGGCCAGAACATGCGACTGCTTGGCGACTGAGTTCCGTTCGTCTCGGGCATAGACACGCCGGAGATCGGGAGCCACGCAAAGTGCCTCAAGGAACGGAAGCTAGCCCTGATCGCCAAGGGTAGGCTGAAACAGCTTTTGGCTGAAAGGGGCTTACGGGTGGTTTTCAGCGGCGCGGCGGACCGTACGAAATCGCACCGACCTCTCGCAACATCTACAGAACAAACGGGGAGAGATCGGGAAGAGGATGCTAAAGGAAGGCTTCGCTCGTAAATGGAACCCGGAACAGCGCAATGACGGGTGCGAGTAGCTCGACGCGCGATATCCTTGCATACGAGAACTCAACCACAAATTCTCTGCCTCCACAATTTTAGGATATTCGACATGGACTGGTCACCCGATATAATGGCGAATATTGGCTCCGTGGGTATCAATCGAAGGCGCTTTGAGGGTGAGCCATGCTGGAGAATTCTGTCACCGTCTTTGAACGCGGCGGTCTGTGGGTCGTCTCCGTAGCCGAACTTGGCGGAGCGCAGGAAAAGGTATTTCTTAAAGAGGAATTCGCACGAATCTACGCGGCAGGCCAGGAAATTCGCATCCAGAAAGACGTTCGGCAGAGAACTTGAAGCCGTCGCTCTGACGAATCTTATCTCATGCATTGTTTCTGCGGTAAAACCGACTTCCATAACCAAGTTTGCTCCTGTCCAACACCTTCCGGGAACCTGGCCGATCGCGCGCTGTTAGAGCGTAAGCGGTGTTTTCCTCCCACATTGACCAAGCGCGACAGGTCGTTCCGATAGCTACCGCTGCAAGGTTGATGATATGAATGCGCCAATTGCGATCATTGGCAACAAACCCGTATTGCCCGGAAGGGAGCCGGTATGGGACCTTCCGCTGCTATGGCGGTTATTGCCAAGAGCAGACATCCGAGGCGTTGGTGCAAAGGTTTGAGATCGGCCCGAACCGGACTACGCACGTCAGCAGGATGCTAAGGTGCAAATCCGGTGGGGAGCGGAAGTTCCGCAGCCGCATAGCTCAGGTCTGGTTCGCGCGCCAATAGCGGCAATTCAGAGCTCATCTGCAGCTTGGGTCGGAAAGCACTCAATAGGCTCGTGTAAAACCGCCATCGTGAAGAATGTTCAGGCCGGTCATATGGTCGGAAAGAGGCGACAATAATCCGTCGATGACCACAGCGACTTCGGATGGTGCGCCATACTTCTTGAGTGGAATGTTGTCCGTCTCGCTCGCCAGTCTTTCTTCAAAGGTCATCCCTGCGCTGGCGGCTCTCTTGGCAATGGCATCCCGGTACCATGGCGATAAGGTGCCACCAAGCGAGAGAGTATTCACGTGGATGCCGCGCTCGCCCAGGGCGAAGGCGAGCGTCTTTGCTTCTCCCACCCAAGCGGTGCGGATCACGTTGGCGGTGGCGTAGTGACTGAGGACCTGAACGGAGGACATGCCGGAGACGATAACGATTTTGCAGCGCACACCCGCCTCAGGAGCCGGCTCCATCTGAGCGATAGCGGACTTCAAGACAGACAGCGGCCCGATAAAGCTCGTTTGAAACAATGTTCGCCAGACTTCCGGCTCAGGCATAGGATTGCTGTCGGAATGGGGTTGCGGCGGCATCAGCACAGCACCGTTAAGCTTCGAGCCCGAAGCAGCGAGGCCTCTATCGAAATTCGCCACCGACGTGTCGGAGGACATATCAACTGGCATGGGAGTGTGCGACCCGTTGAGAGGTGCAGGGAGCGTCGCAACTAGTGCTTCAAGTCGCGCTTGGTCACGAGCCGCAAGCACAAGCCGAGTGCCGCCAGCGGCAAGACGCTCGCATACGGCCTTGCCAATTCCCCCCGTCGCGCCGGTAACGAGAATGGTCGTCATCGCGTACTTCCCCGTTGCGGGTAGACCGCCGGACAAATGTCCGGGATCACTTTGCGATCCATGCGGCTGGGAAGAGCCGCAAAGCAAAGCTCTGCTTTGAGCTCACCGCCGGAAAGTCTGTTAGAGCAGCAGGGCAGCACATATGTTTCCCCTGTGCGATCCCGTGTTGTTAACGACCTGCCCCGCCTCGGTGGGCCTTTTTTTGTCCAACAGCGTACCGGAACCGCATTAGGACAATGAGGTTAACTCACCGGATCGTGGCAGAAAGCCAGTATCTTCAGATCGCGTTATGCCCTTTCTCCTAGCGATCCACCCCTTCCCAGAGTTGGGTCGTGCGGAGGCAATTTTCCGGTCAGCTCCCAAGCGACGCTCCGCGCGGTCCCACGCCTCGAAGGATTAACTGCATTGGAAATCATGCCATGTGCATCATATGCCGGCGTTCCGCCTTCATGGCCGAAATAACTGTCAGTGATGTGACGTGGACGTTGGCGCGTTGACCTGCAGCGAATGACGGCTATCAAACTTCATGATCAGCAGCGTGACCAGCTCCTCGCGCGTCCTGTGGCCTTGATTAAATAGGTCGACCGCCGCGCTGCAAAGGAGCTGCATTGCTGGCTCCGTCGGCTTCGCGTGATTATGCAGGAACCAAGTCCGAACAGCATCCGAAAGAACGTTCACATCTTCCAGCTGAAGTGAGAGATCGAACTCCCCCATACTATCCTCCTTAACCGTCGCAACAGTTCGCTAGTTCGCTCGCAGCGCGATAAAAAAATCGTAGTGCATACACCTCCATAGGCCAACCGTCAGTGCGGTTTCGCACATTTGTAGCCGCGATCCAGCCAAGTCAGCGGCCGTCTCTCTAAATTGGTGCGGAATGGTACAGGAACCGCTATCGCTCGCTGGCGGTTAGGAAGTCGGATCGCGAGAGGGAGCTTTGTCTCGCTGCACGTCCCTTTGCACTCTTTGCGATCCATGACTACCCCACAGTTGGGTCGTGCGGAGGCATTTCCACTACTCTCCCAAGCAATGCTCCGCACGGCCCGACGCCTCAAGAGATTGACTGCAGATGCAGACCTCGTGAGATCCTAGTAGGTTGAACCATCGCATCCGCGCCCTACCTCAAAGCTGGGGAGTGAGGGCGTGATTTCGCATCAAATACGCTGAGCATATTGTTCCCGACTATGAAGGCGGGGAATTCTCAGATCTGGCGTCAGCAAAAGAGGACGCCAGCGAGAGCCTTCGAGAACTGGTCGGCAGGGCCATTCTGTCGAAGCAGCCCGATCTCCCGCTGGCGATTGAAATTTGTGACGCAGACGGTCATCTCGCTGCCGAAGTTCATATCGATACAGCAATTGCCCAGATCGCGCGCTTTAGCCGAGATCGATAGCGTCGGCATCAATCGTCACTTGAACTTCAACCAATGCCGAATCCACGCCGCCGCACCGTCGCTCATCCATGTGACGATTGCGCCTGTCGTCAGTGCAGCAATGGCGATCAGACCTGAGACGCCATAGCCGATCGTTTTGATGCGCTTCCAATCCTCAAGGGCTGGCTGGACTGCCTTGTGATGTTCGCTGACGGTCTCTTTCAGCGCCTTGACCTCCTCGCGCAACGTCGAATCTACGCCGCTGCTGATCTCGACGACCTTATCGAGGAGATTGATCTGCCGCATCTGCTCGTCAAGTCGCCGATGAATCACCGACCGGCTTTCGTGTGCATTGTCCTTTTCGTCGCTTACGTCTTCAGCAGCGCCAGACACGGTTCAATGCGTGTCGGCATTGGGTCGAGGGTAAGCCGATGCTGAGTTGGTCACGCTTCTTACGCGGGCGGCTGCGGATCGGCGCTTCGGGTTCACCGGCTAGCGGCTTCGATGGCTTGCGAGGCGGCTTTGTCATGGCCGCAGTTCAACAGCAACATCTTAAAAAGCAATTTGCCTAGAATGATTATTGACTCATCTGCCGATGCGAACATAATAAGAACATCGGCGTGCGGCCGCCAATCTGAATATTGACGACATGGGAGAACGGACATGCGCGAGCAGCCGGTCGGCGAAGCCGTGGATGATGATTATTTTGTTCCAGAAGGTTTGATGTGGCTGCCGGCGAAGGAGATCGACGTTTCTGAAGTGCATCAGAGCCTGGTTAAGGCCGTTGCAGGCAGCCGAGGCGTGGAGTTCTTCACGACCTATGTATTGGACGCCGCCATGGCCTCTCAATTAGGTCGTGTTCAGCTCGCGATTGACCACACCGCAGGCGAGGCTTGCGGTATCTTTCTCACCGATCGCATGGCGGACGCAGATCCCGCAAAAAGCGATCCAATTTTCGTCGATGAAGCGACAGAGCCTTTCAAATTTCGCTATTTCGATGATGTGGAGGAGGCCGTATGGGCCTACAGCGAACATCTGAAGAAGGCGGGGATACACCCTTGGATGCAGCCATGAAACCGGAGCGAAGTTCGAAGCCGGCAGATCGCGAGCTCGCCGAGGTGGTCGCCTATCACCAGGGCGATATGGAGGCCGCGATAGGTACCCTGCTCGAGGATATCCGTCATCTTCGTCAGCAGCTCGCATTTGCGGAAGGCGCTATGAGCCGAGGCATCACTCGCGGGTGGCGACCAAGCTACGACCGAGACTGACTTACAATGCCTGAGATGAACTATAACAAGAAGTTGCGCGGGTGGAGCCTGCGCGACGCGGCCGAGGCGGGTCAATTGCTGGAGGTCACCTGTCAGTTCTGCAGGACGACCTACCGCTTTATCCCACGTGATCTGCTGAAGCTGACCAAGGATGTCAGTCTCGACCGATTGGCTTCGCGATTCCGCTGCGTACGCTGCAACCGGGGAGACTACATGAGCTTGAAGGTGGTTCAGATATGGGGGTCGGAAACAGGCAAGCTTACCGTGCGACGTCTGATCAGGGTCGACATGGTGAAGAAGCCAGTTTGGGAAGACGGTGTTTTATGAAGTCGCGTGCCGCCGAGATAACCCTGTTGCCGCTGGCGTGAAAAAAGACCTTCCTCATCACGTCATAGTCTGGGGGGCAACTGTCACTCCGGCGCACAAACCAATGACTATCGGCAAAGGGGTGAAATCATCAACTCCGCTCTGGCCTTCGATCGGGCGAGCAGGTCATATTGCGCTTCCGTGGAATGGGACGAATACGGTGTTTTCTGTTTCAGCAAATCGCCAAGCTGCACAGCAATTCCGTGATCGATGGAACGGCCAGTTCATCCGGACGAAGTGACAACAATGGCGTATGGACGCCGAGGGAGGGAGATATGTGCAATCTATACCGGATGGACGCAAAGGATTGGGTCAATAAGTGGGCCCATGAGGTCGAGAGTCTGGTCAACCTGATGCCGGCCTATCAGATCAACCCGGACCAAATGGGCCCGATCGTCCGCAATACAGCCGATGGCCGCAAGCAGCTCGTGCATGCGCGGTGGGGATTGCCCTCCCCGTTTTTCGTGGTCAAGCAGGCTGCCGAGGCTCGGGCTGAAAAATTGCGCCAGAAGGGCAAGCCCGTCGACATGGACATGCTCATCCGGATGGAGCCCGACAAGGGAGTCACCAACATCAGGAACCTCAATGTTCCCCACTGGAAGAAATGGTTCGGTGTACAGAGCCGCTGCATCGTGCCGGTGACAAGCTTTGCCGAGCCCGACCCAGCCAGCAAACAGGACGGTGGGAGCACGCCGAATGCCTGGTTTGCCCGTGATGAAAGCAAGCCGTTGATGTTCTTCGCGGGTATCCATGTTCCGCAATGGCAAAGCGTCCGGAAAGTCAAGGATGGCCTTTCGACCGACGATCTCTATGCCTTTTTGACCACCGATCCCAACGATGTCGTCAAGCCGATCCATCAGAAGGCAATGCCCGTCCTCCTGTTGACGCAAGAGGAAGTCGACGTTTGGATGCGCGCCCCCTGGGAGGAGGCAAAGACGCTCGCTCGCCCGCTGCCGAACGACGCAATCAGGGTGATATCGCGCGAGGCCTATGGCTCGACCATAGTCGACACGGCCGGGGAGCCGGCGCAAACAAGTTTGCTATAGACGCCATGAGCATTACCAACCATTCGGCCGCACCCGGTGCCAATGTACACTTCGAGCACTACTGCGAGGAGCCTGGGTGCAAGGAATGGGGTGGCTTCGGCCACAGTCCATCCAAGGCTATTCCCGTCCGCTGGTGGTGCTGGGAGCACTTCCCCTATAAGACCTACGAGCAGGAACAGCCTCTAAGACGCAAGCTCGAGGCAGCAGAGAACCATCTGAAGTGATGAAAGACGATGCGACCCGCGGTTTACCGATGCCGCCGCTGCGGCCGCCGGCCGCAAACTTCTATGGCGCCGTATTGGTCATATCGTGCCAGTGGGGCGAGAGAATCAGCGTAGAGACGCCGCCGTTTTTTGGCAACGCCGCCACTCAGCGCGGCTACGGTATTCTTCGTTCGCCGAATTGGAGCACGTTCTAGTGCCTGCTGACTAGCGGATTAGAGCTGCCGAAGCATGGCCACTGCTTTGGCCTTCGGAACCTTCATCACGACGCCACGTTGATTCAGTGCGTGCGCTTCGCGCCCTCAACCGCCTAGTTTTTGCACGCTGCCTAGCCCCGTAAACAACGGGGCTTTTTTTGGTCGGGTCGGGAACAACACGCTGCGAGGATTGTGAGAATCGTGGGCCGTGCGGGAGCTGTGCGGCAAGTTCGTGGATTCCAGAAAGCTGCCGCTTCTCACAACAGAGCGATGCCAGCTTCGCTACCGGCGCTGTTCCGAGCCCGCCAGCCCCTGCGGCGAGGCAGGTTTTCCGCTTATGGGGCTTATGCCGCACTTTGCCTTGGCAGCTTGCCACGCGCGTTGGAAGAAACGGATTTCTGTGGCGATGGTTTCGCGGAACGGATCGGTTTGGTTGAAGTAGTCGCGGTCCAGACCGAGCTTTGCACCGTCTGCATCGCCGTCGTAATAGGTGCCGAACAAATGATCCCAGATCGGGAAATAATTGGCGAAATTCTTGTCGTGATGTTCCCGCATTCGGGAGTGATGGATGAAGTGGTCGCGTGGTGACTGGATCACGTATTTGCCAAACCAGCCATGCCAGGGAATGGCACTGTGCTTGACCAGACCAATGGCGCCAAAGGTGATGGTCACGAAGGCGAATTCGGCCGTTGGCAGGCCGATAAGCAGCGCCGGAACGACCATAATGGCCATGTTTACCGCCTTCTCCAACGGATGCTCCCGCGACGAAGTCAGCGCGTTGAACTCTTCAGCTGCGTGGTGAAATTCGTGCAGCCGCCATAGTACCGGCAGCCGGTGCATCAACCGATGCTGCCAGTAGCTCAAGAAGTCTGATAGCACTAGGAACAAGAGAACATGTGCCCAGCCTGGCAACCTCCGGGCAAGGTCCAGGTGGGGGGCATCCTGAGCCGCGCTGGTGATGGCATAGGACAGACCAAATGATGATAGCGCCGCGAATAGCGTAATCATTCCCGTCGCCTGAAGGACGAAATAGACGATGTCGGTGATTGTGGATTTGCTGCGTTCGAAGAAAACCCGACGGAACCCGGAATTGCCGAACCCCACATAGGTGAGTTCCACTGCGAAAACCGTCAGAACCAGGCCAATGGAAATGGCGAAACTGAGCGCCATTGCCGCACCATTCAGATAGTAAGTGTTGTAAAAAAAGCTTCCAAGCTTGTGCAGGCAGTATTCGACCAGCACCATGGCAATGCGACTCCAAACACGAACCCGTACAGCTTGGTCCTAACGATGCGCTTTTGCCAGATTGCTCAAAGCACGATCGGGGCGTCCTTTTGATGTATTACCGGCGGTGGAAGTGCAGTCCCTGGAGGCATGCAGGAGGGTCGACGAGCACTACGGAAAACTGGCTGGAATTCCATTTCCGGCCGAAAGGCTCATAAAAGAACTTAGGACGGGAACAATAATAGGCACCGCCGTCGTAGGACTTTAGGCCGTGCTGAGATTTTCTTTATTGGTCTGCCAGCGTACAGGAACCCGGCCAATCACCAACCGTTAGTGAGACGGGATCGCAAAGGAGCCCTAGCCAGGGCCGGTCCGCTCACTCTTCACCCCCTTTGCGGTCCCACCCCTTCCAATTCGTGGCCAGCCATCACGTGATTCAGCGGCGCGGTGGACAGGACGCCGTCGCATCGGCCGCTCATCAACATCTTTCGAATGATTGGCGAAGAGACCGGTAAGAAGCTCCTTGCGGAAGGCTTCGCTCGCAGCTGGAGCCCGAGGCGACGCAACGATTGGTGAAGTCGAATAGGATGGCCGCCCAACGTACAGGAGATACAATGCTTGGGGTATAGCAAAGTGATCGCTGAGCAGCCCACCTCAATGTTACGAAATATTACTGCAAGTAGAAGTCAATTTATGTTTTCGTGCGAAAACCAAAAATAGATCCATTAGTTGAAAAACTCATTTCGTCGAGTGCGCATCGACGCCGCGGCACGCCGGCGCATTCGGCAAAAGCGCCGAACCGGCAGACGATGGTTGGCCATTGGAGTCCCCGCAGCAATCGCGGCCGCAGTGGCCGCATGGATGGCGTTAGAGTATCCGCTAACACTGACCTCTCCTGCAGGCGCCGGTGCGATGCAGATTTTGGCGGAATGTTCGCCCAAGATGCGCCAATCGTCGAACGACAGGATGCATAAAACATTATTGAAAGGTCATTCATGGAACGGCTTGAACGCGATGCACCATTTCCTACCAAAATGCAGGGCCGTTGGACGGATGTGGAAGATTCAGATTCGGAGTTGATAGTTCAGGGCATCGAAATCATCTGCTTCGGCGAAACGATCTCTTACGACTACAAGCTGGTCGATGTGGTTGATGGCGCGCTAACCGTCAGCCTAAAGATAGACAATCAAACCGCTGAGGACGCCTTCCAGCGCGCCAACATCACCGAGTTGGTGATCACGCCTGAAGGCGATTTCCACGCATATAATGTCAAGTTCGCCAGCCAGTTCGAACGGGCCGTGGGCTAACCGCCTCCATTGCATAGCCGCCTTTATGAGTTCACGGCCTAAGTGCCGACAAGAGCCTGGGCTACATGGGAGAAGGGCTGGCGAACGACGCCATCGCAATCCTCTCGCGCTTTTCGGACATTGCGGTCGTCTCCCGAACGTCGTCGTTTGCATACCAGGACAAGCAAGGCGACAGCCGCGCAGGACCGAGCATTGGCCTGGTTCGTCAACTACACGCGAGGCGGTCGAGGCGCTGGAGGCCACGGAATTCGCCGACGCGCCATTGCAACTAGCCGTCGCCTATATACGGCTGGGACGCGAGGCAGACGCCCGCACTGCCGTCGAGAAGATGCTCAAGTCAGCTCCGACCGCGACGATCCAGTCGTGGCGGCAGACCTGGAACTTCCGAGATCCTTCTATTATGGATCAAGCCGCGGCAGACCTCGCGCGCGCCGGCCTTCCGCCGCAATAGGCTGTCGAGGGTATTCAGCCTTCGTGGCGGATTCCATTCGTGCCGCGGTCTGCCCATGGGCAGGTTTGGCAGAGCCCCGGCGGAACTTTTGCGTGCCTTCTCCAATTTAGCCAGTACTTGTTCGGAGATGTGCGCCATGAATGTGAGCGACGAAAGAACTGTCTCCTTGTGGGCCCCGCTCAGGGTTATGCCCGACGCCATCCCACTCACGCGGAACGATGAGGCCGATGCCGTAGTCATCGGTTCCGGAATTGCCGGTTTGTCGGTAGCCTATGAGCTCGCCCTTGCGAGGCAGAAGGTGGTTGTCATTGATCGCGGCCAGATAGGCAGCGGCATGACGGCCCGCACGACGGCGCATCTGTCATCCATATGCGACGACTATTTCTCCAAGTTGATCGATCTTCGGGGGCGGGAACTGGCCCGGCAGTTTTATGAGAGCCAATCGGCTGCGATCGACCGTATCGAAACGATCCAAGGGAGCGAAGGCATCGCCTGTGATTTCCGACGTGTCGACGGGTTCCTGTTTCCATCGTCCGAAGGAGAGGAAGCCGATCTCGAACGCGAACTCGGCGCCGCGCTGCAAATCGACGTCGCGGTCGAAAACGTCACGGGTCTGCCATTTGCGGGATGCGCTGCGACATCAGCACTTCGCTATGCCCGTCAGGCGACATTCCATCCGCTCAAATATCTCCGTGGACTGACGGCGGGCATTCGCGCCCGCGGCGGGAAGCTCTTCTGCGACACAGTGGTCGAGCAGGTGGAGGAGACCGAGGAGCGTGTCCGTGTGTCGACGAACTCAGGCTTCACCGTCACCGGCAAATGGGCAGTGGTCGCCACAAATTCACCGATCAATGACCGCGTCGCCATTCACACGAAGCAAGCGCCGTATCGGACCTATGCGATGTCCTTCGAGATCGAACGCGGGGCCATCGCAGATGGGCTCTACTGGGACATGGAAGATCCCTACCATTACGTGCGTCTGCAACCCGGTGACGGCGCGAGGGACTTTCTCATCGTCGGCGGCGAAGACCACAAAACAGGAGCCGTCGACGATGCTTCAGAGCGCTTCGCGGCTTTGACGGCCTGGACCAGGCGTCTGATCCCCGATATTGGCGCCGAGACCCATCGTTGGTCGGGCCAGGTCATGGAGACGATTGACTATGCCGCCTTCATCGGCCGCAATCCCGGCAATGAACGTGTGTTCGTCATCACCGGCGATTCCGGCGAAGGCATGACCCATGGCGTGGTCGCTTCGCTGTTGCTCCGCGATCTCGTTCTCAATGGCGACAGTCCGTGGCTGGAACTTTACGAGCCCTCGCGCAAGACACCGCGGGCGATCGGCGATTACCTGATGGAGAATGCGACGGCGATCAAGAATTTCGCAGAGTATGTCGCACCCGGCGAACTCGATTCCGTCGAAAAGTTACAGCCCGGAGAAGGCGCCATTGTCCGGGAGGGCCTCACCAAAATCGCCGCTTTCCGAACAGAAGATGGGACGCTCTACAAGCAATCGGCATCTTGCACACACATTGGCTGCCACGTGCACTGGAATTCCCTGGAGCGCTGCTGGGACTGTCCTTGCCATGGCTCACATTTCGCCGTCGACGGCACCGCTTTGAATGGCCCGGCCGTCTCGCCCTTGGGTGACGTTCGATAGCCTCTTCGCCGCTCGCAGAGGTCCGACACGCGTTTAAGACGATCGCGCCCAGAAGCTGTTCTTCGCGCATCCGGCGAGAAGGGTGCGACGGAAAGTCGGGTTCTAAGGGTGCCTCCCACGTGAGAGGGTCACTTCTTCCCCGCTACTGACGGCTTTCGACAGGATGTCTCATGCAAAACCTCCACGACCGAAAGGTTGATGGCTCCCTCTGCATGCGCACCAAAGCTCAGCGTGGTGCGAACAGCAATAAGCTTGACGCCGCGGGCATCTTCAGTTCACCAAGTTTCCACATCCGCCTGTTAGCAATTTATTGACCATAAGCTGGCTTTATTGAGCCTGATGGATGCGGAGTTTTCCCGCCCGTCGTCGAGTGTTTGGTGTAGGACGGGTTTGTTCGTGTTGAAGTATTCACTGCAGAGTTTGTCGGTCGGAGCCTTGGGCGGAATTGCCGCGCTCCTCTCACGCGCGGAACGCTTCGCAGCGCAGACCATTCTGCCGGCTCTGATTGCGCTGCCGGCGCTTGTCGCTTCTGCATCCTTGGCCTCGGCGGAAGATCGGGCGCTCAAGCTGTTCTTTACCCATACGGGCGAGAGAGCCACGATCACCTACAAGCGGGATGGAAAGTTCGATTCACGGGGCCTTGCCCAGATCAACCGGTTTCTGCGCGACTGGCGCAGGAACGAGCCAACCCGCATGGATCCGCGGCTGCTCGACCTTGTCTGGGAGGTGTATAGGAAGAGCGGCGGCAAGGACTATATCCACGTCGTCTCCGCCTATCGTTCCCCCGCCACCAACAACATGCTGCGCAACCGCTCGCGCAGCACCGGCGTCGCCAAGAAGAGCCAGCATATGCTGGGCAAGGCGATGGATTTCTACGTTCCCGGCGTGAAGCTCTCGACGCTGCGTGCTGTTGCCATGCAGATGCAAGTCGGCGGTGTGGGCTATTATCCGACCTCGGGGTCGCCCTTCGTGCATCTCGACGTCGGCAACGTCAGGGCCTGGCCCCGCATGTCGCGACAGGAACTCGCGCGCATCTTCCCGGACGGTAAGACGATGCATCTTCCGGCCGATGGCCGGCCGCTGCCGGGATATAATCAGGCGGTTGCGAACTACAGGAAGCGCGTCACTTCCACCTCGATAGAGATCGCCAGCACCGCCGGAGAGGACGAAGAGGTGGCGGCCTCGACGCCGCCGAGGCGCGACGCCGCAGACAGCAAGCTGGTGACGGCGCTTCTGCCGACGCCGAAAAGCCGGGCATTGAATGCGCTGGCACTACAGACCGGCGCCGGCGAGCCGGATGACAAGGACTCCGCTCCGGACCTTGCATCTTTCCAGGTTCCGATACCGGCGATGCGCCCGGTAGCCCCCGCGCAGGATGCGGCCGCAGACGACAGGCTGGAGACTGCCTCGATCGGCCCGATTGCCGCGCTTCCGGAGAGACGGCCGCCTGCACTGCCGGTCCACGCCCGCTTCAATCCCGTCATTGCTGCACAGCAGACCTCCAGGCAGGGCGCTGATATGATCGCCTCCCTGCCCATGACCGCTTCCTGGGAGGAAGCCGATTTCCTTGGATCGACTTCGGAAGCGGCGTTGCTGCAATGGGCGCTGCATTCTCCGGGCGAAGCGATCGGCTTGAGCGCGCCTCGCCTTTCCCCCCGCACGGTTCACCGTGAGGCGGATGTCGCGGCGTCAGGCGTGGCTGTCCCCCCGGTCGCCGCCAGAGGCCCGTTCGACGCCAGCCGGTTTGCCTCGCCGCCGGAGGGCTGAGCTCGATCATGAGGGCTTGACGCGGTTGCAATCGCGGCCGAGATCTGCAAACCGGTCCCCTGCTTCCTTTTCGCTGCCCTAATCATTTAGACCAACGGGCGCTCCATGTCGCAAAACCGATAACGTGGCTCGAGCGAGCATATTGCAGCAGTTACGCATTGCACCCGCCCAACTTCGATATTTTGCCGATTTCGGACGCGCCATGGTGGGGCGCAATGACAGGGTGCCATTGGCGGCAGTTGACGCCTTCTCGCTTCTGGAACGGCCCATAGAACCAGGCGCATAATGCAATCTGGTGGGAATGCCGATTTACAACAACGCAGAAAATAAGGATTGAAATCGGCCCCGACCACAAATCTTTTGTCAGGCCGGACTGTTCTCTGCCAAGATCTCTATGTTAGGCAGCCCAAAAGCGCCAATCTTGCGCGCGACAAGTGACGCTCTCGATATCGAAGGCCGCTAACATTGAAGGTTTACAGACCAGAGATCGATGGCTTGAGGGCCATATCGGTTATAGCCGTTATCCTTTATCACGCCGAGTTCACCGTCGCCGGCCGCACGCTGCTTCGAGGCGGGTACATTGGCGTCGATATATTTTTTGTGATCAGCGGCTTCCTGATCTCCAAAATCTTGCTGACAGAACTCGAGGCAACGGGGCGCATTGATTTCCTCAAATTCTATGCCCGGCGCGCGCGACGAATCCTGCCCGCGCTGTTCGCAGTCATTCTCACGACAATGCCCTTCGCCTACTGTTTGTTGTTGCCGTCGGAACTCCTGGACTACGCCAACTCCATAGGCTCGTCGCTCCTGTTTGGATCGAATATCTATTTCTATTCTACGGCGGCTCTGTACGGAGAGCCCAGCACCCTTCTCAAGCCCTTTCTGCACACCTGGTCGTTGAGCGTCGAGGAGCAATTTTATATCGGATTTCCGGTCTTATTGCTGATCGTGCGCCGATACCTGAGATCAAGGTTTTTGCCGTGCGTGTTGCTGGTGGCATCCCTCAGCTTTGTATTGTGTGTCGTAACGGTACGGTATGATCAGCAACAGGCCTTTTACTCCCCACTCACCCGGGCCTGGGAACTGCTGGCCGGAACACTTCTCGCCTATCACGAGGTGAGGCGTGGGCGAACTCGGCCTCGGCCTTTGCTCGCGGCAGCCGGGTTTGTACTCGTTCTTGGTTCGCTCATCCTGTTCAGAAAGGACACGGTTCACCCCGGCCTGTTGACTGCGATCCCAGTCATCGGGACCTGTCTGGTGCTCGCATTCGCCGGCCATCAGAACGCAGTCGGGCGCCTGTTGGCTTCTCGGCCTGCGGCGCTCACCGGACTCGTATCCTACTCTTTATATCTATGGCATTACCCGATCTTCGCCTTCTGGCGGCAGACAGACGTGCACTTCAGCAATGGCGATAAGTTTCTTGCCGTCGCAGTCACGGTCCTGGTCGCGGTCGTGAGCTTTGTCGTCGTCGAAAAGCCCCTTCGCCACACCAGGAAAAGCCGCGTTCTCTGGATCACCCTGAGCTCATCAGTTGCGACCATCACGGCTGCTGTCGTGTCAGCAGTCTCTATGGCGGGCTTTCCCCACAGGTTGGATGAAGTCTATCCACCTCTCGCGCAGACGAACGAAGCACGGCTCGAAAGCACTTTTCACAGCCTGAACAACGACATCCAGCCTGGGAAGCCCATTATCTTCATAATTGGGGACTCGCACGCCAGAAACTGGTCAATCGCGCTGAAAAATTACATTGATGCCGACCGGTATGAAATCGTGTCAATCAGCTACTTAAACTGCCTGGTCGAGATCAAGAACGATATCGTCAGGGCCCCCTCTCGCGCCAGCATTTACGATCAGTACTGCATTCCCTTTGAAAGATACGTCAACGACAAATCATTGCTCAGCCGAACGAAAGCGATTTTCCTCACGAGCCTTCGGCCTTTTGAGTACACCGTCAACCCATTCAGGTTCGAGCTTATTTCCTGGATGAAAAGCCACTCGGATAACGCGCGAGTTTTCGTTTTCGGAAATTATTTCCAGCTCAAGGAATCGCAGTCGTGCCTGGGGCTCATGTTTCAGAGAAAATCCGATGCCTCCATATGCCTGCGGGAAGCGAGCTATCCGCCGGCCAACCAGCCCTTGGAGCAACTGCCGTTTTTCCCATCTGACCTTGCATTCACCTACGTCGATATCGTCAAGCTTCACTGCGATTACAACAAGGAGAAATGCCTAACGAGCAGCAGGGGTGTTCCGTTCATCACAGACTGGAACCATCTGACAGCGGAATTTCTGACAACCCTGATTGGTGACATTCTGGAAAAGAGAACCGCCGACCTACGGGTCGACGGTCTGCTCGATTTCCTGGTGCCGCCGCACGCCAGACTATCCGAACGAACTGCAAGTTCTCAGCCGAACGACGGTTCGACGTCTTCGGCTTCTCCATAAGATTGAGCGGCGAGACGCCGGGCAGTATTGCCGGCTCTGATTGCGCTGGAAGCGGTAGAGCCACCATGTAGTTCTGCGTCCACTCAGTAGCATTCGTGAAACAATACTCTCAGATTGCAAAACCGCCGACGTGATGAAGAACGCCGACAAGCTTAAATATGCGATGTCTGGTTGAAAATTTTATCACTTATCGCAACGTCGGGAAAATGGTGAACTGTTCAACTCAATAGGAGCGACGTCAAAGATAATTATCCATTATCTTGGCTGCCGAATTGAAGCAATAATGAGCAGAATCCAAGGAACTTCTTCAAAGCAGGTTCGTTAGCAGAGTGGATGTGATGGTCTCTTAGCCGAGGTCGCATCTGTCCTTTCCAAACCTTACCGGCCCCGCCAATCCAACGGGGCCTTTTTTCAGGGTTACTTTGTTCTGTACGGCACCGTACCGCAACTCTTTGCGACCCGCGGCCGTTAATCGCTCCGGATCGCGCAGAGGGAGCTCTCCTGTCTCCGCGCGCACCCCTGTTACTCTGTGCGATCCAACAATCACTTAGGACATCGTCCCACGATCCGGGTGTGCCCGGGTAAGCCGACTATCGCTCGCCGCCCCAGATGATCCGACCGCCATAGCGATAAACTGATCGCTGCGCCTCACGACAGCTTGTCGGCGCAGGCTGATGGCCGGCAGGACGATCATCGAACCAGACCCGGCAGCGCACGGCGGCGGCAAAGTCCGCGGGGAATAAGGAATAGCCTCAGGAATCGTCACGGCGATCCAAGGCGTGGTAGGAGCCTTTGCCGCTCTCGTCCTTGTAGGGATCGGCAGGCGCGGGTGAGGCAACCAAAGTCACGGCACCGGCAAGAAGAAGATATTTCAACATCGGCATACCTCGCAGTCTTGTCACAGCTGCCTTCTCATGTGCGCGCTGGTTGCCGGAACGAAATGCGCGGATGCCGATGGCGCGGAGAAGCTTGCCAGCTCAGTGGGCAACCGCAATCACGGGAATACCGGCTTCTTCCGCAGCGAGAATGAGTGCTGCGCGCGCCACATCGGGCGGGATATTGCCCTGGATGGCATCGAGGCATGTTTTTACAGCCGCTATATATT
This sequence comes from Rhizobium bangladeshense, assembly GCF_017357245.1. Lineage (NCBI taxonomy): Bacteria > Pseudomonadati > Pseudomonadota > Alphaproteobacteria > Hyphomicrobiales > Rhizobiaceae > Rhizobium > Rhizobium bangladeshense. The sequence continues at coordinate 3,306,168 of NZ_CP071612.1, forward strand.
CTCGGCCATCGCCCGTCGGCCAGCCGTTGATCAGGGCATCGGCAACATCACTCAATGACCGAACCAGCCTGTGCTCTTCCTGACCGCTCATCACAAGCATCAGAGGAGCGAAATCTTCGCTTCTGCGCCAATCCACCATACCGACTGCCTGCATTGCCATTCGTTCCTTAACCTCACAAGAAGCCTCCATCCGCTGGAGAACGGGATCGCCAGATTGACGCTTCGCCGGGATGTGCCGCTGGCGTTGGCGAGAGCGACCAAGACCTTCCCGATGTCCCTTCAACAGGACGGGAAGCATCTAAGGCAAATGAGGGCGGGGGGAAGCCGGACCTAAGTCGGACTGGCAGGCCGGCACCCGCTATTTATATTTGCTTCATGTAACTTGTAGATCCGTGGAGGGGCGGAACAGGAGGAGGAGATGAAATTCGGCCCCGATAATAACAGCCATGAAGAACGCTGCCCGCAAGGCCACAGTTCGGCAGCGACCATCGCAACGATCGAAGCGGCCATTTCCGCTGATCGCGACATCGACAGCAGCGCCATCGAGGTGAGGATGCTCGGTCCTGTCGTGCTGCTCGAAGGCTATATAACGAAGCCTGCCGACCGGGAAAAAGCCATTTCGCTTGCGGCAATGATCGTCGGTGAAGAGAACGTGCACGACCGGATGTTGAGCCGTTTCCCGACGCAATAGCTAGCGGAAACCGATTGGGCTAGGACTAAGGTCGGCTACGCCCCGGCCTCAAGTCCTAGCCCTGGAACACATCCTCCATTTGCCAGTTGCAACCTCCAGCGGAACAAACCGCACCAAAGGAGGAAAACAAATGAATATCAAAGCAGTAACAACTGCCGCCGGCGTCCTGCTGGCGTCGGCTTCTGCCTTTGCGCAACAGTCGACGGTCACAGGTGCAGTCGGTGGCGCGGCAACGGGCGCGATCGTCGGCGGCCCGGTCGGCGCTGCTGTCGGCGGCATTGTCGGCGGCGTCGCAGGCAGCATCATCGATCCGCCGCCGCCAAAGGTGGTGACCTATGTCGAGCAGGCTCCGGCGCCTGCTGAACGCATCGTGGTGAAGGAAAGGGTCGTCGTCGGGCAGCCTCTGCCGGAGACCGTCGTCGTGACGCCGATTCCGGATGATCCGAAATATGCCTATGCGATCGTCAACGATCAGCGTGTGATCGTCGAACCTTCCTCGCGGACGGTCATCCAGGTCATCGAGTGACCGACCGGCGGCACCGGACCGCCATTCCAGACAATCAGGGGCGCGCATGCGACGCATGGGAATGCGGGCGGGATCGCGCGTTCAAACTTCGGAGATTGATGATGAAAAGCACCCACCTCACCATGCTTGTCGCAGCGCTGTCACTCAGCGTATCGCCGCTTGCGACACTGCCGGCCGCGGCCCAGCAGGACACCCAAAAGAGCGGCCAGACTCAGTCCGGTTCTCAAAGCACGGATTCCGGTTCGCAGGCCGGCTCCGGCCAGTCGGGTGCCGAGTGCACCCCCGACGCTTCGGGAGCCTGCCCGCAGGGTCAGTCGACGCAGCAGCAGCCCGGCCAGGGTTCCGAGACTGAGAAGAGCTCCGAGCAGCCTTCGACGGATAGCAAATCTTCGGCGGGAACTACATCCGGATCGCAAGATGCCAGCGGCGGTACGACCACTGAACAGAAGCCCGCCGCCAAATCCGGCAGCATGGATAGCAGCGGCGCAGCCACCACAGGCACGAGCGGAAGCGCTACCACGCAGAGCGGCGATGCGAAGCAGCCGGCCGATCAGAACGCGACGACGACAAACAAGAGCTCGTCCGAAACGAATGTCGACAGCAGCACGACGACGAACAACCAGACGAACACCACGACCAACGTCAACATCTCGGTCGAGCAGCAGACGGAAATTCGCACTGTCGTAAAGGAGGTGCGTGTCGAGCCAGTGAAGGAAGTGGACTTCACAGTCTCCGTCGGGGTGAAAATCCCGCAGAAAGTGCGGCTTGAACCGCTGCCGCCGCGCGTCGTGAAGATCCTTCCGCAATATGAAGGCTACCGCTTCTTCATCCTTGCGGATGGCCGGATCGTCATCGTCGATCCCGATGCTCTGACGATCGTCTATATCATCACGGCATAACCAGCAGGAGGTCCCGGCGGCGCCGTTTTCGCCGCCGGCCCCGCCCCTGTGTACGCACATTGAGTGACTCGCGTTCCTCCCGGCTTGAGCGTTTACTTGATGGGTCTGGCGGAGGAAGCAGACCATGGCCATGTATCTCACACGCTTCAGCTACACGCCCGAGACCTGGGCGCGCATGATCGAAAAGCCAGAGGATCGCCGAGAGGCGGCACGCAGCTACATCGAATCCGTCGGCGGCAAACTCCATGGATTTTGGTACGCCTTCGGCGAGCATGACGGGTGGAATTTATGGGAGGCGCCCGACAACGTGTCGATGGCGGCCGTGACGCTCGCCATCGGGGCCGGCGGCGCGCTGAGCTCGATCGAGACCACCGTGCTCCTCGATGTCGAGGATACGATCCGGGCCCTGGAAAAGGCAAAGTCGATCCGGTACCGCCCGCCGGCGGCGTAGGCAGCGGTAGAATCAAGCGCGCCGCGACCTTTCGGATCCGCTCGTGCTGCTTCAGCTCATTGTTTACGCATGCTGCTGTCGCAGGACCGCAGCCTACTCGCTCTGCCTGAAATTCCGGATCCGGTCGAACAGCACCGCCAGCACGATCGCGCCGCCGATAAAGGTCCCCTGCCAGAACGCGTTGATGCCGAGCAGGCCGAGGCTATTGCGGATCACTTCGATCAGCGCCGCGCCGACGAGGGCGCCGAAGGCGGTGCCGACGCCGCCGGCGAGATTGGCGCCGCCGATGACGGCGGCCGCGATGACCTGGAGCTCCATGCCGGCGCCGATATTTGTGGTGACGGCGCCGAGCCAGCCGGTCTGGACGATGCCGGCAATGCCGGCCGACAGCGCCGAGATCATGTAGACGGCGACCTTGATGCGGCGCACGGGAACGCCGGTCAGCGTGGCGGCATGCTCATTGCCGCCGATCGCGAAAACATAGCGGCCGAAGCGCGTCCAGCGCAGCACGAAGCCGGTCAGAAGCGCCAGAACGATCATATACAGGACCGGATTGGCAATGCCGAGGAACCAGGCGCCGCCGCCGAGCGCCAGGAGCTGGTCATGATCGGGCCCGAACTGGAAGACGACGGTGTTGTTGGAGGCGACCATGGCGAGGCTGCGCGCGATGGACAGCATGCCGAGCGTCACCACGAAGGGCGGGAAATCGAGATAGGCGATCATCACGCCATTGAAAGCGCCGACGATAAGCGCCGTCCCGATCGCCGCCGCTATGCCGATTTCGATGCTGTAGCCGGCATTCATGGTGACCGCGAGCACCATGCTGCAGAGGCAGAGCACCGACCCGACCGAGAGATCTATGCCGCCGGTGATGATGACGAGCGTCATTCCGAGCGCGATGATGGCGACGAAGGTGACGTTTCGAGTGATGTTGTAGAGGTTCTTCGCCGTCGCGAAGGAATCCGTGGCGAAGGACAGGAAGATGCAGGCGAGAATGACGGCGATCAGCACCCAGAAGGTCTGGCTGCCGACGAACTCCGAAAGCCGGCTTCGCTCTCTCTGCGCAATCGTCTGATCGAGGGTAACTGCCATTGCTGACCTTCTTTTCTGCCCGTGGCGCGCCGCTCAAACCTGTTCGATGGCGCCTGTTATGAGACCCGTCACTTCCTCCGGCGAACTCGCCGCAATCGATTTGTCGGCGACCTTGCGGCCGCGGCGCATGACGATCACCCGGTCGGCGACGGTGAAGACGTCGGGCATGCGATGGCTGATCAGCACGACCGCGATGCCGCGGTCGCGCAGCTCGCGGATGAGATTCAGGACCTCAGCCACCTGGCGGACCGATATCGCGGCCGTCGGCTCGTCCATCAGAACGATCTTCGCCTCCGACAGCATGGTGCGGGCGATCGCCACCGCCTGCCGCTGGCCGCCCGACATCTGCTTGACGAGGTCGCGCGGGCGGGTTTCCGATTTCAGCTCCTTGAAGATCTCGCCGGCCCGCCGATACATCGTCTTGTAATCGAGGATGCGGAACGGGCCGACGCCGCGGCGCAGCTCCCGACCGAGGAAGACGTTGGCGGCTGCCGTCAGATTGTTGCAGAGCGCCAGATCCTGATGGACGATTTCGATACCATGCTGGCGCGCCTCGACCGGCCGATGCATGACGATTTCCTTTCCGTCCAGCCGCATCGTGCCTTCGCTCGGCCGGAAGTTGCCGGCGATCATCTTGACCAGCGTGCTCTTGCCGGCGCCGTTGTCGCCCATCAGGCCGACGACCTGGCCGGCTTCGAGCGTGAACGACACGTCGTTGACCGCCTGGATGGCGCCGAAATGCTTGGAAATATTGGTGAGTTCGAGAACCGCTGCCAGCCGACCACCCTCCCCTGATACCGCAGACTTGCCGCCGCGGCCCGCTGGCCGTCAGACGCCTACGATCTCGCTTTGCCAAGCTCCTCCCGGAAAAGCGATTATGTTCATTTACGCAAATGCCTGAAGAATCGTCAATCAATTGTCCGCGTAAAGGGGCCGCCAAAGCAAAAATCTACTTCGCCGCGCAAATACCGATTGACGCCGCAAACGCGTAGATATTAGCTGTTGCTGGGAGAGAGAGCATGCTGATCCTTGTCACCGGGGCTACGGGCAAGGTCGGGCGGCGCTTCATAACTGGGCTGCTTGACGAGCCGCGATTTTCCAAAGCACGCATTCGCGCGCTATGCCACAATCGTGTGCTTGAAGAGACGGACCGTATCGATGTTGTCAAGGGCTCGATCGCCGACAGCGCCGTCGTTGCAGCGGCGATGCAAGGTGTCACCCATGTGCTGCATCTCGCCACCTGCAAGGAAACGCCCGACGACGTGATCGACGTGACGGTCAAGGGGCTGTTCTGGCTGCTCGAAACCTTTCGCTTAAGCCCCACAGCGCGGCAATTCATTCTCATCGGCGGCGATGCCGGCATCGGCCATTTTTTCTATCGCCATGACGGGCCGGTGACCGAAAAGACGCCGCATCGCGCCTATCCCGGCTGCTACGCGCTCTCCAAGGTGCTGGAAGAGGTGATGCTCGAGCAGTTCGCCATCCAGTACGGCATCAACAGCTGCTGCCTGCGCGCGCCCTGGATCATGGAGAAAGACGATTTCAAGTTCACCCTCTCCTTCGGCGACGATGTCTTCGGCGGGCCTGATTGGAAGAGCCTGGTGCCGCCGGCCGATGCGGCGCGTTACGCGCGTGACGGCACGGTGCCGCTGCTGCGCGACGCCGACGGGCAGCCGCTGAAGCGCAATCTCGTCCATGTCGACGATTTGGTCTCCGCGATAATGGCGGCGATCGACAATCCGCGCGCCGTGGGCCAGCTCTTTAACATCGCGATGGACCGGCCGGTCGATTACGGCGAGGTCGCCGCCTATCTCGCCCGCACGCGCGGGCTCGGCTCCGTCGATGTCTCGAGCGAATATCACTCGAACTGGATGGACAACAGCAAGGCGAAGTTCCTGTTGGACTGGCGCCCCGTCTACGATCTGGAAAAGCTCATCGATTCAGCCTGGGAATACCGGCGTTCGGGGGAGGAGCCTCGTATCGTCTGGTATCCCGGTTGATAACAGGGCGGGCGAAGGCGCCCGTCTTTCCACAAAGGGAGGAAGCTATGAGGAAGGCATTATTGCTGGCTGCCGCTGCAGTCGTGGCGTTCACGGCCGGCGAGGCCATGGCCGCCAAGAAGCAGCTCGTCATCGTCGTCAAGGGCCTCGACAACCCGTTCTTCGAGGCGATCAACCAGGGCTGCCAGAAGTGGAACAAGGAAAACGCTTCGGCCGAATATGAATGCTTCTATACCGGCCCGGCATCGACTTCGGACGAGGCCGGCGAGGCGCAGATCGTCCAGGATATGCTCGGCAAGGCCGATACGGCAGCAATCGCCATCTCGCCGTCCAACGCCAAGCTGATCGCCCAGACGCTGAAGACGGCCAATCCGAGCGTTCCCGTCATGACCCTCGATGCGGATCTTGCGGCGGAAGATTCTGCGTTGCGCAAGACCTATCTCGGCACCGACAACTATCTGATGGGGGCGAGGATCGGCGAATACATCAAGAAGGCCAAGCCGAACGGCGGCAAGATCTGCACCATCGAAGGCAATCCCGGCGCCGACAACATCCTGCGCCGCGCCCAGGGCATGCGCGATACGCTGAGTGGCCAGAAGGATCTCCCCGCATTGAAGGGCGAAGGCGGCTGGACCGAGGTGGCCGGCTGCCCAGTCTTCACCAATGACGACGGCGCCAAGGGCGTGCAGGCGATGACCGACATCCTCGCCGCCAATCCCGATCTCGACGCCTTCGGCATCATGGGCGGCTGGCCGTTGTTCGGCGCACCGCAGCCCTATCGCGACCTGTTCAAGCCGATGGCCGACAAGATCGCCAAGAACGAGTTCGTCATCGGCGCCGCCGATACGATCGGCGAAGAGGTGGCGATCGCCAAGGAAGGTCTGGTGACGGCGCTCGTCGGCCAGCGGCCCTTTGAAATGGGCTACAAGGCGCCAAGCGTGATGATGGATCTCATCGCCGGCAAGCCGGTCGAGGATCCGGTCTTCACCGGGCTCGACGAGTGCACCAAGGACACGGTCGACACCTGCATCCAGAAATGACGCCTCAATCGGAGCGCCCATTCCGGTGGGCGCTCCCCGGATTACCCTTCGACTTGCGAAAAGATCCAGTCCGAAAAGGCGCGCATGGCCGGCGTGACCGGCCGCGACTGCAGGCGTGTCAGCCAGTAGCTTCCGAGCGAGATGGCTGTGGCGAAGGGCTGGACGATCGCGCCCGAGCAAAGGTGCCGTGAAAACATCGCGGGTGGGGCGAGCGCCACGCCGAGCCCATGGAGAGCCGCCTCCATCATGCCGACCGAGGAATCGAAGACGATGCCGGCATTGACCTGGTCGGCCGGCGGCACGCCTGCGGCCTGGAACCAGGTGCTCCACTCGTCCGTCCGGTAGCTGCGAAGCAGTGTCGCCCCGGCAAGGTCTGCCGGCGATCGGAGATCGTCGGCGAGTTTCGGGATGCAGAGCGGCGAAAGCGGCGCCTCGAACAGGCGCCGCGCCTCCGTGCCGTGCCATGAGCCGCTGCCGAAACGGATGGCGAAGTCGAGCCCTTCCGCCGCCGGATCGACGCGGTTGTTGTTGGTGGAAATCCGCAGGTCGATGAAGGGATGCCGGCGCTGGAAATCCGCAAGCCGCGGCAGGAGCCAGCCGACGGCGAAGGTTCCGACGACGCCGAGGAACATGAGCTCGCGCACCTGCCCGGCCTCGATCCTGTCGAGCGTCGTCGCCATCTGGTCGAAGGAGGCGGTCACCGTCGGCAGCAGCGCCTCGCCTTCCGCGGTGATCTTCAGACCACGCGGGAGGCGCTGGAAAAGCGCCACCCCCAACCGCTTCTCCAGGCCCTTGACCTGCTGGCTGACGGCCGCCTGGGTGACGCACAGCTCGATCGCGGCGCGGGTGAAGCTCAGATGCCGCGCGGAGGCTTCGAAGGCTCTGAGGCCGTTCAGGGGAAGGAATTGCCTAACCATGTGTGCCCTAGAAAATCTCGTGGCTGCTGCGAGATATCATCGTTTGTCGTCACAAAACAGGGCAGCTAAATCCCCTCCCCGCGCGCATTTTTGCGCTTGTATCGACCGCCCTGATGATTTGGAGATAACTGATATGAAGAAGGTTGGGATAGGAATCTTATTGGCCGCCTTGATCTCGGCATGCACCTGCACAAGCGGCTTTGCCGCCGATGCCGCGAAAGTGAAGGCGATCGCCGACGCCGCGATCAAGCCGGTCATGGATAAAAACGCCATTCCAGGTGTTGCCCTCGGCATCACCGTCGACGGAGAGCAGCATGTCTTCACCTATGGCGTCGAATCGAAGGAGACGGGCAGGCCGGTGGCGCCGACCACGCTTTTCGAACTCGGCTCGATCAGCAAGACCTTCACCGCGACGCTGGCATCCTACGCTGAAGCGAAGGGCGAACTTTCGCTTGAAGACAAGGTGGGCACATATCTGCCGGCGATGAAGGGAAAGCCTTTCGGCGAGGTCGAGCTGATCGATCTCGCAACCCATGCCGCCGGCGGATTTCCGCTGCAACTGCCCGACGACGTGAAGACCGAAAAGCAGCTGCTTTCCTATTTCGCAGCCTGGCAGCCCTCCTACGCGGCTGCTACGCAAAGAAGTTACGCCAATCCGAGCATCGGCATGCTGGGCTATATCACCGCCAAAGCCATGGGCGACGATTTCGCCGCCCTGATGGAAGGCAAACTGTTTGCCGCTCTCGGATTGAAGAACACCTATATTAATGTGCCGAAGTCGCGGCTCGCCGATTATGCTCAAGGATATAAGCGCACCGGCGAACCGGCGCGGCTGACGCCGGCCCTGCTCTCCTCTGAAGCCTACGGCGTAAGATCCACGGCCGGCGACATGGTCCGCTTCGTCGGCGCCAATATGGGCTTGGTCAAGCTCGACGGCACGCTGCAGCAGGCGATTGCCAGGACCCATACCGGATATTTCAGCGTCGGGGCGATGACCCAGGATCTGATCTGGGAGCAATATGCCTATCCAGCGGTTTTGGCGAGCCTGCTCGAGGGCAATTCGGCCGCGATGCTGAAGACCATTCCTGTGTCTGAACTACGGCCGCCGATGAAACCGCGTGACGATGTCTGGATCAACAAGACAGGCTCGACCAACGGTTTCGGGGCTTATGTCGCCTTCATTCCGAAGGAGCGCCTTGGAATCGCCATCCTGGCCAACAAAAATTATCCCAACGAAGATCGGATCGCCGCGGCCTATCAGATATTGACCGCGCTTGCGGCCGACTGATCGCAAATGGGCGCAGTCGGCGTGACGGACGCCGGAGCCAGCTGTTCGCGCGTCGGACCTTTGAAGCACACGAGGGCAACGTTCGAAAGCAAAGTGCTCGTCTCGAGTCGGACCTTAGCCCGATGCGCGACTGTGCCCTTGTGATAGAGAACGCTTGGTGGCTGACGGATATGCTGTGGCCGAGCCGGACACAGCATATGTCCCGGAGTCCGCAACTTCGCCCCGCAGTACACTTGGTGATACTACCATGGGTATTGCAAATTAATAATTAAGATTAACGCGCGAGTATTTCTTAGAATTTCTCGAAGCAATTGCCAGTCCTTCTAGGGAATGCTAATAAACAATTACCTTTCTTGAAGCCATCAAGGGCAATGCAAATGAAAACTGTATTGATTTCGGGCGGAGCTGGTTTCATTGGATCGCATCTGTGCGACCGACTTCTGCTCCGGACGGACGTTCAGAAACTCGTGGTTGTCGATAATCTTTGGACCGGACTTCTTGAAAACATCGAGCACATCCGGGACCCGCGTTTCCACTTCGTGAAATCGGATGTCGAAACCCTGCAGACCTCCGATCAATTCGACGAAATCTACCATCTCGCCTCTCCCGCATCGCCGCCCTGGTATATGAAGGAGCCGAAGCGAACGATTTCGGCTAATCTTCTTGGGGCGATGCGACTTCTCGACCTCCTGAAGAAAGGCGGCCGCTTCGGTTTCACCTCCTCTTCCGAAGTCTATGGCGACCCGCTGGTCTCGCCGCAGCCCGAATCCTACAAGGGCCAGGTCGACTGTACCGGGCCGCGCTCTTCCTACGACGAGAGCAAGCGCTGCACGGAATCGCTGCTGTTCGAGATGCAGCGCACCCAGGGGCTTGACGTCAAGGTCATCCGTCCCTTCAACATTTACGGCCCCCGCACCCGCGCCGACGATGGGCGTGCGGTCTCCAACTTCATAACCCAGGCGCTTTCGGGCCGCCCGATCACCGTCTTCGGTGATGGTCTCCAGTCCCGCAGTTGGGGCTATGTCGACGATATCGTCGACGGCTTCGCCCGCTATTTCTGGATAAACGAAACTGACTATAAGGGCCCCTTGAACATCGGCAACGATCGCGAGATCTCGGTTCTCGAGGTCGCGCAATATGTCTCCCGCCTCGTCGGCGGTGCGCCGATCGTTTTCGAGCCGTCACCCCCGCAGGATCCCACCAACCGTCGGCCGGACCTCAGCAGGGCAAACTACGTGATGCCCGAATGGTCGTGTAAGGTCAGTTACGAACAAGGCGTGGCCCTGACGCTCGAATGGTTCAAGGAGAGAATGAAGGCCGACAAGCAGTCATCAAGGCTGCGTAGCGCGCATCGTTGATGCCGGCCCGTCGGAGCCTCGCCGCGTCCTTCCGGACTCGCGAAGGTTGCGCCGATTTTCTCAACTAACGCATCGTGCTTTCCGGAGATCGATCCTGATGAGGCGCGATGCGCAGAGCTCAACGGTGCGATCGAGAGTGTGTTGATGCGAGTACTAATTCCATCTGATCTCAAGGACATAAATTTTCCCGTACCAATTCACTATCTCGATCTCGCCTCGGTTGACGTCGATGCCGTTTCGCCCGCCCTTTCAGAAGGGCTTGCTGTCTTTCTGTCGGATGGCCTTCCTGTCGGGCAGGCCTATGTTGAAGCGCCTGAGAAAGCAGCTGCGTTGGCTGAGCGTGTCGTCCAGCGCGTTACGCTCGACCATGCGCGCCAGGTAGCGCAAACTCCCCTGAACAATCGCGACGTCAGCATTCTTATCTGCACCAAGGACCGGCCGGAGGAACTGCGCCGTTGCCTGGCTTCGATCCCGGAACAATCGCTTCGTCCTGTCGAAATTATCGTGGTGGACAATGCCTCCGCCGGGGACGCGACCCGTCGCGTCGTCGAGGAAGCGGGCGCAACCTACGTCCGTGAAGACCGGGTCGGGCTGGATCATGCCCGCAATGCCGCCATCCGTGCGGCAAAAACCGAATTCGTCGCCTTCACCGACGACGATGTGGTCCTCCACCGGGAATGGCTGCAGAACCTGATGAAGGCGTTTGACCGTCCGGACATCGGCTGCGTAACCGGCCTGATCCTTCCCGGAGAACTCGCAACCCCGGCGCAATTCATCTTCGAAAAACACTGGAGTTTCGGCAGAGGCTATATCAGGCAGGATTTCACCAAGGATTTCTATAACAGCCATGCGCGCTTTGGCGCGCCGGTCTGGACGATCGGCGCCGGCGCAAGCCAGGCCTTCCGCCGCAAGGTCTTCGATGAGATCGGCCTGTTCGACGTTCGCCTGGACATGGGCGCCGCCGGCTGTTCCGGCGACTCCGAATATTGGAACCGGCTCCTTCATCATGGCCATGTCTGCCGTTATGAACCGACCGCCGTGTCGTGGCATTTTCATCGCAAGGATATGAAGGGACTCGCCAGGCAGATCTACCAATATATGAGCGGCCATGTCGCGGCCCTGCTGGTGCAGTATCAGAACACCGGCAACCGCGCCAATCTGCGGCGCATCATCATTTCCTTTCCGAAATATTATGCCGGACGGCTGCGCAAACGCCTGCGCAAGGGTGCCACGTCGAACGATTTCTTTCTGAGGCAGGAAATGCTCGGAAGCATCAATGGCGCGCTCTACGTTCTGCGCCGATGGAAGATGCCCGCATGGTGAGCGCCGCGACGCCGGATATTTCCTTCCTCATCCCTGCCTATAATGCAGAGGATACGCTCGCAGAATGTCTCATCAGCCTGCAGCGGCAGACGCGGACGAATTGGCAGGCGGTGGTGGTTGACGACGGTTCGAGCGACCGCACCTGGGAGGTTCTTCAAGGCATCGCCGCAAAGGACGCCCGCATTCTCCCCGTCCGCCAGCCGAACGCCGGTGCGGCGGCAGCGCGAAACCATGCCGCGCGTCTGGCGGCCGCGCCCCTGCTCTGTATGCTCGACGCCGACGACTGGTTAGATTCGACCTTCATCGAAAACATGCAACCAGTGGCGGAGGATGGATCTCGGCCCGTTATTGCTTTCTGCGCCTATCGCAGGGTGGCCCCGGACGGGCGCATGATGCGGGTGGAGCAGCCGCCCGTCCTTGCGGGCGACGCCGCCAAGCGCGAGTTCTCGTCCTTCTGCGCGCTCGCCATTCATACCGTCGTCTTTCCCAAGAGCCTCTTCGAGGGAATAGGAGGCATGGACGAGACCCTGCAGACCTGCGAGGACTGGGATCTCTGGCTGCGTATGGCTTTTGCGGGCGCCGAATTCCGCCGTGTCGATGCTTGCCTGGCTTTCTATCGAATGAAGACTGGCTCTCTCTCCGGCGATCCTTTCAAAATGGTGCGTGACGCCATTCGCGTGACGACGAAAGGAGAAGCGCTCCGCATGCAGGAAGGCTTGTTGGCCGAGGGGCCGGAGGCCGGCTGGATTACGCCCGCCGTCAGCCAACTGCGGATGCTCTGCTGGGTCGTTGCGGCAAAACTCGATCCGGCGATGGATATTGCAGCCCTTGCCGCGTTCCTCCCCGAAATGCCGGACGCCGCGGGTTATGAGAGCTTTTTTGCCGGCGTCATTCTGCACGGCTTGGAGACGGGGCTTTTGCCCGAGCGGGCCGACGATTTGATCGATGCGCTTGCCAAATGGCAGCCGATTTTCCTCCTGCTCATCCAGCTGATTCAGCGTCATTCCTTGCCCGGCACCGGTCGCAAGATCATCGAGGCCGCGGCCTGGCAAATATCCTCCGGAAATCTTCTGCGATCGTTTACGCTCGGCAATGTCAGGGTTGTCAGCGTCGAGCTCGGCGCGCTTTCCAGAATTCCCAATGCCGAGCGGGCCGACACACTTGTCATGCACGCCTTCTCAGGCGAACAGCATGTCGGCTCCTTCGTGGGGCCGCTCTGGGGTGATCTTTCGATCCGGGCGCAGATCAGGCTGATCATGAAGGAGATGCAAGCGGTCGAACATCTACAGACGCCGACGACGCTTGCCTATGCCCGTTCCTGGACGACGGAAGCAGTGCGGGGCTACAGGGCCATCGGCGGTCTCATCATACGGAACGGCCGCCGTCGAGGACGCCTGAAAAGGCTGTTGGCGCGCATCGCCGGCAATGCCCTCCTTGCCACGGCGCCAGGCGACGAACAGGACAATGACGCCCGGCTGTCCGAGGTTCTGCGGGATCTCCGACGCGGCCTGAGCCCGCGGCTTGCAAAAGCTTCGAATACAGGCCCAAAGGAAGGAACACAAACGGCAGCCCCTCAGTCCGAAGAAGATTATTGGGAGCATATATTCGAACGCCCGGACCCCTGGAATTACGTGTCGGTCTACGAGCAGGTCAAGTACGAGCAGACATTAAGCCTGATCCCGAAAGGGATCGGGAAAGCTCTCGAACTCGCCTGCGCCGAAGGGATATTCACCGACAAGCTAGCGCAGAGGGTTGCCCATCTCACGGCGACTGATATTTCCCAGCGGGCAATCGATCGAGCGATCGATCGATGTCACGATCATCGCAACGTCGAGCTCTACGTTCTCGACTTCGTCAAGAACGATCTCCCGGGCGAACAAGATCTGATCGTCTGTTCCGAAGTCCTTTATTACATGAAGGACGAGGAGACGCTGGCAAACGTCTGCCGCAAGATGGCGGCGGCCTTGAAGCCGAACGGCTACCTGATTACCGCTCATGCGCATATCCGCAGGGACGAAGCCGATCGGACCGGATTCGACTGGGGCAACCCTTTTGGCGTCGGGACGATCAAGAAGGTGTTTGCCGAACAAATCGGGCTTGCGTTGGAAGAATCGATCGAGACAGATCTTTACGCCATCCATCGGTTTCGGAGAGGACCCGCGACGGCCGCTCCCGTCCTGCGGACCGAGACGCACGGAAGTCCACTGGACGCGGATGTCGCAAAGCACGTCATCTGGGGACCTGCCGGTGTAGAACGCGAGGTTGCGTGGGAGACCGAGGTCACGAGCTCCGTTCCCGTTCTGATGTATCACAGGATTGCGGACAAAGGCCCGGCAGCACTCCAACGTTTTCGCACGCCGCCAGCAGTCTTCCGCAAACAGATGCAGTTCCTCCGGCGGCAAGGCTATTACACGGTGACCTCTGAGACCCTGGCCACTCTTCTGCGAAGCGGAAAACCGATTCAAGGCCGCCCGGTGATGCTGACATTCGATGACGCCTACCTGGACTTCCGGACGCACGCCTTCCCCATCCTTGCCGAGAATGACTTCCGAGCCGAGGTGTTTGTTGTCACCGACAAAGTTGGTGGTCGGTCAGACTGGGATTGCGCCTATGGCGAGCCGGCCCCGCTGATGTCCTGGTCGGACATTGAGGCCCTGCATGAACAAGGTGTCAGCTTCAGCTCCCACCTCGCATCGCATGCGCCTGCGACCGCCATGGATAACAATGACCTGCTCGCCGAAGCCATGGTGTCGCGAAATGCCCTGCAGTGCCGACTTGGAGCCAGCGCTGACGCCATCGCGCTGCCCTATGGGGCGACTGATTTCCGCGTCCCCGGCATTCTGGCGCAGGCCGGCTACGCGATTGCCTTCACGACCCGTCCGGCAACGGCCGCCTTCTCCGATAACCTTTACGCTCTCCCGCGCCTCGAAGTGCGCGGGGATCGCCCCCTTGAAGACTTTCCTGATCTCATCGGCCTGCCGGGCGCCTTTATCGGATGACCAAGCCATGACCACCACAGCCATCCCGCTCATCACCGTCGTCATACCGGCTTATAATGCCGAGAAGACGCTTTTGGAGACGCTGACGAGCGTCTCGAACCAGTCCTATGACCGGCTCGAAATTCTCGTGGTAGACGATGGGTCCCGCGACGGCACTCTCGAGCTCGCGCATGACTATCGTCTACGGGACAATCGTGTCCGCGTTCTCACCCAGGTCAACGGCGGGGTGGCGCGTGCTCGCAACCATGGCATCAGAGAAGCGCGCGGAGTTTATATCGCCCCCGTCGATGCCGATGACGTGTGGCATCCCCACAAGCTCGAGCTCCAGCTCCAGGCGGTGCGGAAACTTCCCGAGGGTAAGGGTGTCGCCTATAATTGGTATGCAGCCATCGACGAAAACGGAATCATTTTCGGCCACTCGCGCCCGGTCCTCCATCAAGGCAACATCTTCGAACCTCTCTTGCGCGAAAACTTCATCGGCAATGGCAGCACACCCTTGATGCCGCGAGAGGAAATCATCCGCTGCGGCGGCTATGACGCAGGCCTTCGCGACAGTGGCGCCGAAGGCTGCGAGGACCTGAAACTTTATCTGGCGCTGGCAGAGACATTACCCTTCGCCCTGGCTCCCGATTTTCTCACGGGTTATCGCTTCACCAGGGGAAACATGTCGAGCAATGCCCTTCGGATGCTAAAATCTCACTCTCTGGTGATGGAACCGATCATCAAGCGTTATCCGCATCTGGCGCACGATATCCGGGCGGCAAAATTCAACACGGCGCGCTGGTATTTCAACAGAGCCTTTGCCGCGCGCGATTATAACCAGGTCAGGAAGCTGGCGCCGATGATGGCGAGGGAATACTCCCCGCAGCTGATCGCCCATGGGTTGCAACAGCGATTTCGCCAGGTGAAACGTCATGGCATCCGCGTTGCAAAGCGCCTTCTCGGAAAGCCCTCGGCTCCGAAAAATGTCTTTGCAGGGGCAGCCATTCCGCAACCTGGCACGCCATTCAGCGATCGTTTCGGGCCGATCGGGGAGTTGCTCAGCCCGAAGCGTTCGCGGATGACCGACAATGCATAGAATGCGACAATCCGCTTCCTCCCGGCCAACCAACGCGTACAACATGGTCATTGCGGCTCGCTTTCGTGAGCTTCGGCAACTCGTGCCGGCGCTGCGGCTCAAGATGACTGTCATGATCATCCTGGGAATTCTGACGGGATTCTCAGAGATGGTCGGAATTACCTTGCTCGTCAGCCTGGTTTTTCTCCTCGGCCAACAAGCTTCCACTTCCGGCGTCGGCGCATCCCTGCCGG
This sequence comes from Rhizobium bangladeshense, assembly GCF_017357245.1. Lineage (NCBI taxonomy): Bacteria > Pseudomonadati > Pseudomonadota > Alphaproteobacteria > Hyphomicrobiales > Rhizobiaceae > Rhizobium > Rhizobium bangladeshense. Next base: position 3,322,063 of record NZ_CP071612.1, read on the forward strand.
CGTTTTTCGGCGGAGTCGATCTCAGTCTGTCGAAACCGGTACTGATCGGCATCTTAATCGGCTCCATTCTCCTCAGAATCTCCTTGGGATTTGTAAATTCCCTGATTGACAGCGCCGTTAACCATCAGATCAGCGACTCCATGCGGGATCGTCTCTATGCCAAAGTCTTGACCATCCCCTTCCAGCGCTTTCAGAGTTATGAGCGCAGCGACCTGATTAACGTCATCGCCACTGAATCCTATGCAGTATCGTCAGCCCACGCCAGCCTTGTGCGTCTGGGAGTGAATTTCGGCACCATCGTGATCTTCGGCGTGGGCATGCTTGTCATGGCGTGGCCAATTGCCGTACTGGCGCTCGCCTTCGGTTGCATTCACAATTTCGCTTTGGGGTTCTTCGCCGGTGCCTATCGCCGTCTAGGCGCTTCAGCGCTCGCCGCGGTGGAATCATTGACGCAGTTGAGCTGGACAACGCTGCAGACCTTAAAAGCCGTCAAAAGCTTCGGCCTCGAAAAGCGCCACCAAAAGTTGTTCGAAGAGCTCTCGAGGGACGTGGGCCACACCTGGCGCAGGTCCGACTGGATGGGTGCGACGACCTCACTGGTGAGCGAAGTCCTCACTTTTGCGGTCATCCTGACAATCATCCTGTCTTCGCAATTCCTTCCAGTCGATTTCAAGGCAGCGCTCTCTGCAACGATCCTCCTTTACAGGCTTCAACCCCATATCAAGGGATTCGACTCCCAGATCCTGCGTCTTTACGAGATGGAAGCGTCCCTGCACAACGTGCTGGCGCTGCTTTCCGAGAAGGATGACGCCAAACAGGCCTTGCAGGGGGAGCCGGTCAAAAGGCTCTCGGAAGCCATCGTCTTCCACGATGTTTCGTTCACCTATGAGCATGCGACCGCACCGGCTGTTCACAACCTCAACTTTTCGATCAAAGCAGGTGAAACGACGGCCCTGACAGGACCGAGCGGCTCCGGCAAAACGACCATTCTGAACATGATCCTCGATCTCATTCAGCCGACGCGAGGCCTGATCACGATCGACGGTCGAAATCTGGCAACCCTTGATCGATCCAGCTGGCTGCAACTGCTATCGGTATCGGGCCAGGATGTTGAGCTGATGGAGGGCACGGTTTACGACAACATCCGCTTCCGTCGCGATATCTCCGAGCAGGACGTCCGTTGGGCCGCCGATGTCGCCTGCGCCACGGAATTCATCGAGAATCTGCCGGAAGGCTTCGACGAATGGCTGGGCGACGAGGCGGTGCGGCTTTCGGGTGGACAACGGCAGCGGATCGGCCTGGCGCGCGCACTCGCCGGCAGACCCCAAATCCTGCTGTTGGACGAAGCGACGAGCGCGCTTGACGAAAATACCGAGATGCGGGTGTTTTCGGCGATCCAGGAAGATGCTGACAGAACACTGATCGTCGTCAGCCATCGCCCCGCTGTCGCGAAGCTGATGAAGAACCAGATAGATCTTCGCCCGCCAATGCTCGCATCCACATCCAAGCTTGGGTGACGGCGATGGAGATGTCACCCATATCGGGGATTCTCGTGGCAGTCGTAATCCCCGCTTATAATGCCGAAGACTACGTCGCCCAGACGCTTCAATCCGTCATCGATCAAACACACACGGCGCTGGAGATCATTGTCGTCGATGACGGCTCGACGGACGAGACGGCGTCCATCTGTCGGCGCTTTGCAGCAGAGGATTCAAGGATCCAACTTCTGTCGACGGAAAACCGTGGCGTCGCCGCAGCCCGCAATGCCGGGATCGAAGCATCGAAAGCAGGCTATATCGCCTTCCTGGATGCGGACGACCTGTGGCATCCCACTTATATCGAGAGAATGCTGTCAGCACTTCATCCCCTGCCCGACACCTGGGGTGCGGTCTATGCTCTTCACCGTCTCATCGATTCCGAGGGATATTGCACGAAGTCGGGCTCGTCGCTCAGCGCCCGGGAATCCATTCTCATTCGTCACCTCGTCTTCCGCTTCGTCGGCAATGGCAGCGGCTTCATGGTGCGCCGCGCGGTCATAGACAAGATCGGCGGCTACGATTCGAGCTATGCCAAGCGGGGCATCGGAGGATGCGAAGACTTTGATTTCGAGCTCCGCACCGCCGAGCATTTCAAGATCGAGGCGGTGCCACTCGGCCTGGTGGGTTATCGCGTTCATTCTGCAGCCATGTCTGCCGACAGATCCCGAATGGCACGATCGCTTCTGGCGGTGACTGAGCAATGTGCCGCCCGCAATCCGGGACTTCCCGCTTTCGTTGTCAGCTGCGCCCGCGCCTCGGCTCACCTCTATGCGTTCTCGAAATTTGCAGCTTTGAGAGATTGGCGCAGCGCCGCAGCCTCACTTAAACACATCTACCATCATAGCCCGCTGCTTGCAGCAGGGGTCGTCATCAAACTGATCGTTTCGAAAGCTATCAGAGCCGCAAACAAGGCGTTGTTCAAAGTCTGGCCGATCAAGCAATCCAAGCAACAATATTTCAAGAAATTCGAGGATTTGGATCCCCTTATCCCTCTGGTCGGCGGGTGGTCCCGTTTCCGAACGAGGTCCCTGTTCAGGCGTTTGTCGGAGATCGACCGGTGCGGCGGAAAGTCCGCTGCGATCGCGAGGAGATAGAGCATCTCCGCAATTGAGGAAAACGAAGAGGCCTTCAAAGCTCGGCATTTCCACTCAACTGGCAATCACCCCATAATTTTGAAGTAAAATTCAGTAGACTCGCCGATGTCGATAGGAGTTTGACAATAAAGTGTGGGAAATCGTAATTGCCCCAATAATAATCTGTGACATAATCAACTTTAAAAGCAATTATAGCCTCGCACTGTGCAAGCAATCTAATCCGAGGGCCCGTCACCACCCCGACGGGTCCTCGACCTTGCGAGGCGACAGGCTGGCGCAGATAGATCCTGCATCGGATGGTAATACTGGTCTGTGTAGATGGGCTGAGAAAATCTGTGATGTCGACAGGAAAGGACAGTCGCTCCTTCTCTTACTGCGCTAACATCTCGCTCGACACCGGACTAACGCCGCTTTTGCTTCAGGAGAAAACTGGCTGATTTCAAAGAGGCGTCACGCAGACGATATTATTTTCAGTTATAGATCAGCATGTCGTCTTTTTAATCTAAACACCACCACATCCGCCGATCATTATTAGGCAAGGCTTATTCGCCTTTTAGTTGATATTGAAACACAACCTGCATGTGAAACCTTCATTTTTACCTTTTGATGAAACCATACTTATACCTCACCTGTCGTGGAGTTATTGGATTTTTCCCTGAAAATATCGGGAATAAACTCATTTCGAGAACAAAACTTCTGCCGTTCATTCCTGCTTTGCTTTCTCGCAAACGCGTTGATCAACCGCTCTATAGAAGAGGCCGCCACGACGATGATCCACCGGTCTCCGGGAACCGCGTCGGTACCGAAGACTGGCAAGGCAATTCAGCATCAAAGAATATCGGGTGTGGAGGCGAGTTTGGACTTTAATATGCCGACAAATCAAAGGGTTGAACTGTTCGCCAGGCCGCCGACCAGACCGATGTAAGGTCAGCCTTGGATCGGTCAATACAAGCTCGTCAGATGGCGGAGACCCTCCAGGCGAAGATCCTCTAGGCGAAGACCACCCTCAGCGTAAGAGACGCTCACCATTCCCGACATAGAACAATCAGTCCTCCTGCACAAAAGAGCTGGCCTCATTCACCAAGCCTGAATGCCCTCACGATCCAACCTGTGTCGAAATGGTCGCACCCCGCCATCGAATTAACCTTTCATAAAGCATTTGCTTGCTCAACTTATAATTTGTGTCATGGTCACTGCAAGTAGTGAGGAGCCGACCTGATGAGTGATATGGCATCGCAGATTCCGGAATTTGGTTATGATGAACGCGTGATGATCTGCCGGAAACAGATTGAGAAGGCGGTTTATCAGTTCATTGCAAACACGAAGGTCGAGGGGTGCGATCCAGCGGAAGTCGCAATGGCCATCGCGGACATTGCCGACGACTACATATTACTGCTGGCCCAGAAGCGCGATTTGACCCATTGAGATCAGGATCGGCCACCCGGCCGATCATTAGACAACCGCTGAAACCAAACAGCCGCCGTCTCCTTGCCCGGAGACAACGTCAACGAAACTCCTTACCATTCTTGACGCTTGTTACGCTCGACATCAAAATCACTCGAAGGTGAGTCGACTGTACGCTTTCACATCGCTGCTCGCTCCCGAATGACTCACCGCACGGGCTGATTGGCCACGCGCCGACCGACACCCGTGGTCGCGAGCTTGCGAGGTAACGCCGTGGGCAAAGTGCCACCAACAGTCGGTCCTCCTCGCGATAGCCGACCTCGGTATCGGAAGTTCGCGAGCAACCACGGCTGGCTGCTTTGGCCAGCGCTTTTGATACCCATTTTGCTTCTTGCAAGTATCGTTGCTTATTACCGTGAAATCCGCCCCGTCGATCCTGCCGGACTCCTTGAACACCAGAGCCTTAACAAGACTGCCCAATCACCACGCACAGCCCTCGATACGGCGGCTCCTTCTCCTCTCCCGCCGATAACTGTATCGCGGCATCTGACCGAGGTCCCCAAGCTGGAGCTGGCAAGTCAGTTTCTGCGGAGGTGGCTGGTCTCGGGGCCAAATATTTGCGGCGGTCTTCGAGAGGCCGGCATCGAGATGAGCGAATGGAAAGCCGCATCGATGCGCAATCGCAATTACGAATGTTATTTTCAGCGCATCTACGAACGGGACGAGGTACGACCGATCAGTTCGACCTTCGTTAAGGTTCGTGGAAATGAAATTGGTGAAATTCTTGAGATCCGCGCCAAGATCATTGGACCGAAGACAGATGCACAGGGACATCTCGCCCCGGCCGTCCTGCGCATTTTCGAGATCATTGTGAAGCGGGCGTGCTGGCCCGATTTTAGGGACGCGCTTACGTCGATCCAAAACCTTAGCGATGTTGAATACGAACGATTCGGCGCTTATCTTACCTTCACCCGCGACGCCGGCAGCGAAAATAGCTTTAATTTTGCTCTTGGCATTAAGTCGACCTCAGCATCGCAGATGAGGACCAAGGCCTATTTTTCGACAGACCGATGGCTAGTCACGAGAACTCCCCGCAGTGTTCCTGCAAATTTCGGTCTCATGGACCGCTTGGTCACGTCCGCATCAGCCAATTGCGCTCAATGACGCGTAAGCACCAGTCACGATCCGAGATCGAGCTTGAACTGCCACTGCAATAGCCAGTTCCAGCGACTCTCGCCGAGCAGGTGAACGGAGCGCTTTAATGAGCGGCTACAAACATCTCACCCCCGAAAGCTCACATCAGTGACTTCTTATGCTCACCAGCGGAACCGGAGAGCTCAATTCAGCCAAGTCTCTGGTCAGCCCCTCCCCGACTTCCTGCTTCACGGCCTCAAGAGCAAGATCAAGGCAATTCGTGGCGAATTGCAGTTTGACATCCTGAGCAACCTGTCGCGCGTAGGCGATCATCCTCGCCAGTGCGACCAGTTCGTCCAGACCGTCCTCCGCCCCGAGATCCCCATTTACTTTAGCAGCCGATGTCACGCCCATGCCCATTTCTCCAACGAATTGAAGGAATGATACGCGGGCTGACGTGGTCGAGCCCGTGAAAAAAGCGTGACACAACTCCCGGTGACTGTCGTCGTTCTCCCTTCACAATGCAGGCCGTGTGGAGAATGAGGTTTCGTGGAGTTTCCAGGACAAATCGGCATCCACGCGAATGTCAGCTGCTGACTGCACTGCTTTCAGCAATTCAAGGGCATCGATGCGTTTTTGATCGACGGAATGCGAGACAAGGGTGGCGAGGAGGTGAGGGCGATCCGGCTCGGCTATGCCAGCGCATTGCTCGACGATTGCCCGCCACGTCCGTCTTTTGAAGAAAATCGCGCTTGCGGCATCTTCGATGACCTGGCGCAACCCACCGGGGAGCAACTCATTCCTTTCCATGGCATCGAGCGTGGCGCTGACATTGACGAGTGGTATCGTCAGCGGCTTGCCGCCCAGAGCGCTCGGCGCGTGCACCAGCGCCACGGCGGCATCGTCGACCAACCGGCCCGTACGGTAGTCTTCAAAAATGCGGCCGATCCCGATCATCCCGAACGAATGACATTCCGCAGCACGTAACGCGCCCATACTTGCGGCTCCGAGAACCGTCACACCAAGCGAAAGAGCACGGAGGATTTCCTTATGCCAAACCGGGGCGGCGTATTCGAAGCCGCCATCGATCAGGCCGATGACATTGGCACCTTGATCCACTGTTGCCAGAACATCGCCCTGCGTGGCTGGCGGCAGGACGCGTATCGACCCGCCGGCAAGTGAGGCCGCTTCGGGAAGACTGGGACCTGCGAAAATGATCTTCAAAAGCCTATCGCCCTGGCGAGCGCCCTTGTTCCAAACGGGCGAGCACGCTGCCCTTCCGGATTTTCGAGCTCCGGGATGACGACCTTGACGACGCCAAAGGGAAGCGTTTCGTCGCTGAGGCGAACGACGACCACCGAACCGATCGCTCTGTTTCGCAAGGCGTCCAGCACATGCTGCAGCAAATGCGCTAGATCCTGATTTTCCGGCGTTCCACCAGTGACAGGACCGGCGACCGGCGAGACGGGAACTGCGTCGAATGCCCGCCGCATCAGCGGCGGCAAGGACCTTGAGAACGTGACGGGAGAAATATCGTCCCTGGCTCCGCTGATATAAGTGAGCCGCGATTGCACGGCTTCCGTTACCGCCCGGATGGCCGCGCGCACGGGAGACGGATGGGCTCCCGTACCGCCGGTCACCTCGACAAGGCGGATATCCCTGGCGCACTGGCGATCCCGCTGGCCTGGAACGGCATCCCGTGGCCCCAGAATGGCAGTGAAACAGGGAATGGCGATGTCGCTGGTAATATCGAAGAGCCTGAGCGCCAATCCTGACCTTTCGATCTTGTCGATCAACCCGGTCAGTGCATCGTCCTGGAAACCGCGAGGGTCGACGCAGCCGGCATAACGATCCGGTTCCCCGCCAACCTGCCACAGCACATGCGCGTCCCGCTCGATCCGCTCGAGCACGCCATGGAAAACCGCCTCCTCGACACTGTTTCCTGATGCCAGGCCGTCCGATGACATCCAGTATCGCGCATCGTAAGTGCGGTCGAGCAACACCGCTTCAAAAGGGATATAAATCGTCTCTCCGGTTAGGATATTGATGCCGGCCACCCATTCCGTCTCCTCGTCCGGGCCGAGATCGGGTTTATGCATCGCAATCAGGCAGTCCAGCGTATCAATCCTGTGCCCCATCGTCTGCAGACCCAATGAGGTACTCAGGACGAGATCGACGAAAGGTTCGCCGGCAACTGCCCGTTCCAGGGCCTCCATGACGGTGGACACTTTGGCGTCGACATCGGTCAGACCCTTTCCCTGAGCAATCACGATTGATCGCGAATTCGGAGTATAGGCGCACCAGACCGGAATTCCGACGTCATCAAGCCCGGTGTGTCTCGCAACTCTTGTTATGCCGAACCGTGCCAAGAAAGGCTCGACGCGGGAAAGAGTTTCCCGCGGCGATATAATCCTGTCGGAATATATGGATCGGTCCGTCAGAATGCCCGCTCAGCCGTCGACGTGACCGGAAAGAGCGACCTGCGCCGACGAAACGGCGACGGCCATATCGGCGCCCTTCACGAATATGCCGCCGGCTTTGCGCAGGCCGCTCGCGGTCGCCAATTCTCCAGTGGGATTGAGCGGTCTGACCGTGCCGGCGTCGAGATCGGCGAGCCAAAGACCTGCCTCGCCAGGTATTCCTATAATGACAGCCTTCGCCATGTGATGCCCCTCAGCTATTGTTAAAATCCGGCCTTCAACAGGCCCTCCCTATATAGGTCTTTTTGCCATTGCTCCTTGAAGGGAACGATGGCGAGCCACTTCTCGACGTCGAACACCGGGTTGATGCTCTCGACGCGCTGCCGATGGAAGAGTGCCCGTTTTCGATCGCCGGCCATTGCGCAACTGGCCGCGGCGATACGATGGGCCGGCGCCTTGTCTTTCATCGCGTCGACATAAGCGATGGCCTCTTCATACTGTTCCAGGAAGAAACTTGCTCCCGCCGCACACCAAAGATAGGCGTCAGGTGCGATCGGATTGAGCGAAATTGCCTTCCTGATCTTGGCGAGCGCGTCGCCTGGGCGGGATGCATGAACGAGTGTATCGGCATGGCTGTAGATGACATCGGCAAAATGCGGGCTGAGTTCTTCCGCCAGATGAAGGGCTGCGACGCTGGCATCCACATCACCGAGATAAAGTTTGGTGACGCCGAGCTCACGATGACCCGCCGCCGATCCCGGATCTCGCTCGATGGCGCGAAGCGCATGCTGCTCCGCCAGATGCAGCAGTTCATCGTTTCCCTGCGCCGTTACGAGCCATTCGCTGGTGAAAGTTCTTGCCAGGCCGGTAAATGACGGCGAGAAATCCGTCTTATGCGACAGCGACTGCTTGAACGCCTTCCTTGCCCGCCGGATATGCGGCAGTGTCAGCTTGCTCATCAGGCTCGAGCCGACGAGATAGGCGTGATAGGCCTCGGGGTTGGCTTCGAAACGTAACCGTTCCTCCTCGTTTTCAGCCAGCTCACGCGCCACCGACGCGGTCAGCTGCTGGGCGATAATCCGTCTTTGACGCGGCAATATATCGGGGGTCATCCTGAAACGATTGGCCCAGATGATCTCGTCCGTGGGGAAATAGATCAACTGAGCGAACAATCCCTCTTCGGAAAATCGGGTATCCAGAAGATAGGCGATCGAGTGCCGCGCGACCACGGCCGCTTTTTCGGAGTCGCGGCGGATCTGTCCAGCCGTATGCGGGGCGACGATGGAGATATGCCGGAGCGCACAGAGTTCGATTGTGACGTCTTCGATCAGGGCGTTGGCAAGCGCAAGTCCGGCATCGGCGTGCTTCGCTGTAGGAGGAAGCAACACCAGACGAGGGAGGATCCTCAGTGTCGGCGATATGCGTTCGATGTCGGTTGATTGGCTGCCGGGCTCGGGACGCTTCACCTCCGCCCTTGGACGGCCGCCGTCATCTGGCAATCTCTCGCCCAACGACGAGCCACCGGATAGCCGATGCAGCAATGCCCTGATCTGCTCATCATTCGGATCCCGTTCGAGGATTTGCAGGGCAGCGCTGGAAATGATACGCGCCGCGCCTGGCTTTTGCTCATCCGGCAACGCCTCCAGCAATGTTTGACGCAGTTGCAGCGCATGGACGTCCCGCTGCGCCCTGATCCAAGCATCTACCGGCTTTGTCGCCGGCTTGATATTTCCGATGAAACCACGCTGGGTCAACTCGGCGATCGCCTGCAGCCGGTCCAGCGGCGTACCGCCGGCCCGAAAGACATCCAGATCGCTGGAAACCACTTGCTTGTTGAGGCAAACCGTGGTGGCGGTGAAATCAAAAGCTGTTTCAACGCGCCCGCCGTCCATCTCACGGATGCGGGACAGCATTTTGCGCAAATTGAGCCGCGCCAACTCCGGCTCGACGTCGCTCCACAGAAATTGAGCTAGTTCATAGCGGCTGAGTTCATTGCTCGCACCCGCGTAGATATGGGCCATCATCAACAGCCCTTTGATCGGATAGCGAACGAGCTCGCCATCCGCCTCGGTCAACCGCAGATCGCTAAATGTCTGCAGATGAAGCACGATCCGTTCCTCAGTTGTGTACGACCGGATCCTGCAGGTCGCTATCGACGTCAGGCAATCCCGCCACCGCGAGACTTTTGGCCAATGCCACCAGCTTCTGGCGGATGTTCGGATCTTCGATCGCGATGAACGCCTTGTTGAGGGCCAAGCCCTCCTTGGAGGACAAAAACTTGTTCAATTCGCTCGTCTCACCCTCGACCGGACCGGAACCGCCGTTCTCGAAGAAGAAGCCGACCGGCACGCGAAGGATCTCGGATATGCGCTGGAGCCGGCTGGCGCCGATCCGGTTCGTTCCTTTTTCGTATTTTTGAATCTGCTGGAAGGTAATGCCGAGAAGTTCGGCCAAACCATGCTGGGTCATCCCGAGCGTCTTTCGTCGAACTCTCACACGGTTGCCAACATAGACATCGATGGAATTCGGCGATTTGGCCTTCATCTGATTAAGTCTCCCGCTTCATCAATATGCCCCGCTGTATAATGGAGAGTTTAAGCAATAATGCAACTAAAAGTAAATATTTCGTAACGGTTTTTTTCAGCGCCGCATGCAGTAGAAACAACCTGTGGATTACTGCGGCGCATGACGCGATGTCGTGCCGTCTGCATCCTCGCTGCCGGAAGACTGTCGCGCAATCGACCAGCCGCCTACACTTGGCTAAAGCGGCTTGTCGGCGACGGCGATCATTGATTTGGCAAAGGCAGGAATTCTTCCGACATATTCGAAGCGGACATTATCGAAGCCGGTTTCAACCAACAGTGTGCGCAGCGTGTTTTTCGACCAGAACTTGATATGGCCGTGATCCTTCAATGGCATGAAGTGATCATCCATTTTTCCCGTCACAGCAAGCGCAAGGTTCTTCAGATAGCCGTGATAGGGCGTCGACATGACCGCGATCCCGCCTGGTTTGACGAGATCAAACATCGTCGAGGTGAAGGTCTTGGGATCGTAGACATGCTCGACAACCTCCAGGCTGATAACCGCGTTGAAGCTGCCATATTCGCGCGACAGGTCGTCATAGGCCGAGCCGACGCTCAGCGCCAGTCCAGGATACCGGATATTGGCCTTGCCGATCCCATCGCTGGAGGGATCGACGCCGACGACATCATATCCTGCTTTCGCCAGAGCAGCGGCGGCTCCCCCGGTGCCGCACCCCAGATCGAAGACGTCGTTTTCTACAGAACCATCGAAATGATCCCCCAGCACATCAAAAACCTTGGGCAAAATATAAGAGTGTGCAGTTGTCGCCTTGGCGTGAACGTAGGTGGTTGCGTCTAGCTCGATGGACATGTCCTCTCCTTTCTGCAGTTTCAGCGCAACCTATCGATCATTACGTCGAAAATTTGATACAACCCGCGAAATCCGCCTGATGGACAAATATATCGGCAAAATAATGTATGGTTTCAGCGCCAATATTCTAACCAATCGCGCGAAATAAAAGCAAATATCCGAAGTTTTTACGATTTTTGGTGCGGATTATATTTTCAGCTCGACCAATAGCTGAAATATTAATGTCAATTCAACAATGATTTCAAACTGACCAGTTTTAAATACAATTCGGACGATACCGATTGATGCGGTCACAGAAGCAGCAAGATCAGCGGCTAACCCCTCGCCGCAATTGCCGAACGCTGTATCGGAGTTCTCGGCGCCAATGCTGTGAAGCATTTCGACGGCGGAACCGACAGCTTGCTTTTATGAGGAAGCGGACGACAGGGCGCTCGGTTGCAGACACGAGGCCAAAGATATTTAACGGATCATGTATACTGCTGGATCTGGACAGACATCGAAACCTTCTCGCGTGCCGGAGAAGACAAGCTTGCCCAATAATTCGTCGCCCGCATATGCGAAACAGCCGGCAGGAAAACCGCGGATTCCTGTGATCTTCTGGTTGCTGCTGACGATTTCCGTCTCCTTGGTTATCGGAACGGTGCTCCTCTCCAACGATATGAGACACTTGAGGGCGGTCGGCCATTATTTCGGCTTCGATCTTTTTCCGCCTGAGGTTAAGCCGCAACCGCCCAAAGCCCTTCCCCGCTCGGCGCCGGCGACTTACAAGCTGCCGCCGCACACCATTGAAGCGCCCGTGGCACAGACCGCTTCGGCCTTTCTGCGCACATGGCGCATATCCGGACCTGCAATGTGCGCGGCACTGCGCCAGGCAGGCATTCAGACCAGCAAATGGGCAGCGGCCAGCTTCGACGCCGACACCTTCGAGTGTTTTTACGAGCATAGCGGCAAGCGCGAGAAGGATCAGCTCGCAAATTCCATCTTCGTCATCGTTCGCGGCGATGCCGCCGGCGCGATCAGCAACATGCGCGTAAAGATCGTCAATCCCGAAAGGGATCAGAATGGCCAGCTCGACCCAGCCATCCTGCGCATTTTCGAAACCATGCTGCGTCAGCCGCAATGGCTCGATTTTCATGAGACTCTGAATGCGATAAAAGACCTAAAGGATATCAAGGAGGACGGCTTCGGAGCCAGCATCAGCTTCACCCACGAAGTGCTCAATCCCGAGCGTTACAATTTTACCCTCTCGCTGGATGCAACGTCAGGCCCTGAGAAAAGGACGAGGAACTATTTTTCCGGCAGAACATGGCTCCCCGCGCCGGAGCACTCGGTTGCGGCCAACCGCACGCAACCGAAACTTCTCCGTCAAGAGCCGCCGGCAGAAAATCGCAACTAGTCTAAGCTCCCCGCCCGCATTGGCCGCGCTTCAGGCTATGCGACTTTCATCACCGTTATGCCTGGACAGGATCCTGTAAAGCTCCGTCAAGCTGTCTGCAGCTGGCCGTTCAGCCCCGTCGCCGCCGGCCAGGCGCCAGAGACGCTCTACGTTGAGGTCCTGAGTGGCCTGCGCAAGTTCATCGCTGAGCGAGCGAACGACGCCTGTCGATCGACGCAACCGCGACGAGGTTCTGACGAGCGCGACGAACAGGATGAGAATGATGCCGATAATGCTGAGAGCAAGTGCTGCGAACTGCCGATCATCAAGCCGGGAGACGCCGTTTTGGACAGTCGCCATAAAAAAACGGCATTTTGAAATGCCATATAAAAACAGCTCATCAGATAGTTAAACCAATCTTCCATAAAGAGCTTCCTCCGCAGCGGTTTGTATCTTGGAACATGCAGAAAGGTCCAGAAATCACTGTCGTTATCCACTTCGCGGTAAATATATCTGAAGTTGTATCGCTGTTTTGATTTCGATTCCGCGCTGGGTCGTCGTACGCGCGGTTAGCCCTTCAATTCCGTTGCAGACGTGAAACGCCAGCTAACGGCGAGAGAAAGAATGAATAGAAGACGTTTCCTCGCCTCCGTCCCGCTCGCCCTGTTATATGCGCGTGCGGGTCAGACTTTGGCGCAAGTGCCGCCATCTGCCGGACTGCGCGCCCTTGCCGACGGAAAGTCGTTTCGATTCGGTTCGGCGATCGATGCGGAGGATGTCAACAATCCGATCGCGTCGCAGCTATACATCGACAACGTCAATTCGATAACGCCGCGAAACGAGCTCAAGTGGAATGCAACGGAGAAAAGACCCGGCGTCTTTTCCTTCGGCCCAGCCGATCGCCTCGTTGCGTTTGCACGCAAAAACAACATGAGGGTTTATGGACACACGCTCGTCTGGTATCGCACGCCCGATTGGGTGTCCGCTATCACCGACGCTGAGACCATTCGCGTGGCGATGAACCGTCATATAAAACAGGTTGTCACTCGCTATAAGAGGTCGATCGATGCTTGGGATGTGGTGAATGAGCCGTTGGAATATGATGCGCCGGATCTGCGGAATTGCGTTTTCCGACGCCATCTTGGCGACGACTACATCCGAATGAGCTTCGACATGGCACACGAAGCCGATCCCGACGCAATGCTGGTTCTCAATGAGACGCATCTGGAGAAAAAATCCGACGTGTTCGAACAGAAGCGTGCGCGCATCCTGAAGATTGTCGAGGATCTCGTCGTCAGAAAGACGCCGATCGGCGCCGTCGGGCTGCAATCGCATTTCCGCCCCGGTCTCGACCGGATCGATCCGGAGAGGATGGGCCGCTTCTGTGCAACGTTGAAGGATATGGGTGTCGGCGTTTTCATCACAGAACTCGATGCGTCCTGCCACTTCCTCAACCGCGACCAGAGCTTCACGCCGGTCCCTTATGCCGAGATATTCGGTGACGTGATCACAGTCGCTGCCGAACGTGGTGACTTGAAAGGCGCCACGGTTTGGGGCATGTCGGAGAAATATGGCGAGCTTGACGAGAAGGACACCCATCCCGGCGCGGCATGCACGAAGCGCGTTAATCTTTACGACGAAAACAACGATCCGAGAAGTTCGATTGACGGCATCAAGCGGGCAATAGAGGCAATGTGATCGCCAAGACAGCGGAGACGCGAATAGATTCATGAGAAAAGCCGTTATTTATGTGGAAAAATTTTTGCCTGCCAGCCAGGCATTTGTTCTCAACCAGGCGGTGGCATTTCGTTCCTTCGAAGCTGAAATCCTTGCTGGTTCGCGAATCTCTTCCGCCCACACAAAAAAATCGACTGTCCCGGTTCATGACATTCGTCGGTCTCCTGTTGCGCGCGCCGGTGAACTGCTTCTGAAAATTCCGCAGATCGGCCTGCCTTTCCTCTTTCCCGCGATCGGCAAAGCCGATCTCGTCCATGCGCATTTCGGCAAGAACGGCTATGTCATCGGCCCCTTGGCGCAGGCCGCCGGCAAGCCGCTCGTCACGACGTTTCACGGCTTCGACGCTACCTATCGGGGCGATCCGAAAAAGCCGGGCGGCTTCAATCAGGTGCGCTTTTTCGCCAAGGGCCGGAGCGAGATGGCAGGCTGGAACAGCTGGAACATCGCGGTTTCGGATTTCATCCGAGACCGGCTGCTGGCGCTCGGCTTCCGAGCCGACCGCGTCTTTCGCCATCACATCGGCATCGATCTCGATCTCTTCAAAATGGAGCCGCGTCCACGAAAAAAGGGGCTGGTGGTTTCCATTGCCCGTTTCGTCGACTATAAGGGCCATCGCTTCATGATCGATGCGCTTTCACGCGTGGCCGCCGCCGGCACCCCGGTTGAATTCGTCATGGTCGGACAGGGACCGTTGAAGGATGAAATCGAAGCCTTGGCGCGTCGTTCCTTGCCAAGCGTCACGATCCATGAAAATCTGTCGCAGACAGAGATAAGGGATCTGCTCGCCAGTGCGGAGCTCTATCTTCATGGCAGCGTGACCCTCGACAATGGTCACGCGGAAGCCTTCGGTCTCGCCAATCTGGAGGCCGAAGCCGTCGGCACTCCGGTCGTCGCATTCCGCTCGGGAGGCGTGGGCGAAGCGATCGAAGAGGGGAAAACTGGTTATCTCGTGGAGGAGCGGGATGTCGCGGGTATGGCGGAAGCGGTCGGAAGACTGCTCAACGACCGGGGCCTGTGGACAGCCTTCAGCGCGCGGGCACCGCTTCTGGTGGCCGAACGCTTCGACATACGTCGTCAAACGGGGATGCTAGAGGACTATTACAGTTCCGTACTAGACCAATTTTCCAGCCGGGGTCGGACTTGATGGTGCAGACAGGAAAGAAGCCGAAGTGGGGACTGAACGTATTTCGGCCGCTGCGGAACGGGATCGTTAAGGCCAAGTGGCTCTATTATACGAAATTCTGGGGCATGGACATCGATCCCACGGCAAGCTTTTCGCTGAGCGTGCGCTTCGACAAGACCAACCCGAAGGGATTGCATATCGGCGCCGAAACCTACGTCGCCTTTGAAGCCGCCATCCTGACCCACGACCTCACACGCGGGCTCTACCTTCACACGAGGATCGGCAAACGCTGCTTCATCGGTGCCCGCAGCATCATCCTGCCCGGCGTAGAGATCGGTGACGAATGTGTCATCGGCTCCGGCTCGGTAGTGACCAAGAGCGTGCCGCCGCGCTCGCTCGTGGCCGGCAACCCGGCAAAGATAATCCGCAGCGACATCAAGATCATTTCGCGTTACGGACGCATGGCCCGCGAGGACGAAACGGTCACGCAGCTCGTGACGCACTTGCCGACTGGAGAAGCACGATGAAGATGTTTGCCTATCGTGGGAAACACGAGAATTTTGGCGACGAGCTGAACCATTGGCTCTGGGAACGTCTTCTGCCCGGCTTCTTCGACGACGATGAGAGCCAGCTGTTTCTCGGTATCGGCTCGATCCTCTACGATAATTTCGATCCAAACATGCAGAAGATCGTTTTCGGTTCGGGCTATGGCGGCTACACCAATCCGCCGAAAGTCGACGGCAATTGGACCTTCTATTTCGTGCGCGGAAAGAAGACCGCCGAAATCCTCGGCATTGACTCGAGTTACGCCATCGGCGATTCGGGCATCCTCACGCGCAGCTGCTGGGACGCAAAGACCGTTGAGAAGCGTTATCCCGTCTCCTTCATGCCGCATTATGAAAGCGCCATGTATGGCAGCTGGGACAAGGTCTGCGATCTCGCCGGCATCCACTATATCGACCCGCGCTGGTCGGTGGAAAAAGTTCTGACCGAGATCAGCGCGTCGCATAAGATCGTCTCCGAGGCAATGCATGGCTGCATCATCTCCGATGCGCTGCGCGTTCCGTGGCGAGCGATCCGGCCGATTGCGCCGGGCAATCGCGCCAAGTGGTATGATTGGGCGAGTGCGCTCGACCTAGAGATCGATTTCGATCCGATCGGACCGTCCAACCTCGTCGAGGCCGGCGCATCTTTGGTGCGTAAGAACACATATCTGTTGAAGAACATCACGTTCCGCCACCGTCGCATCCGGCAGCTGACCGGCAACTATGTCTTCGGCTCGACGATCAAAACGCTGCAGCGCGTGGCTGAGAAGCCGGGACAGCTCAGCTCCGACGAGGCTATCGTAAGAGCGCACGAGAAAATGCTGGTCGAGCTGGATCGACTGAAGCAGGATTTTTCCAAGAAGACGGCCAGCGCCCTTTGATGTCGCAGACCCCGTGACGAGGCAATAAGGCATGATGCTTTCTAATTCCGCCAACGCTCTCCGCTCCCGCAAGGGCAGGAAGCACTCCGGATGGGCCTGCAGCCCGCTCAGATGGGCAAGAGCCCAGACCGCGGGAGCCGTTCGCCCATGAGCAGTGTTACCGACCGCCTCATTCGGGGCAGTATGTGGCTGAGTCTCTCCCGCGCCATCGTCAACGGGCTCTCCGCACTCAGCACCTTCGTGCTCGCCTGGTATCTGGTGCCGGCCGATTTCGGTCTCGTCGCCATTGCAACGACGATCCAGGTGATCCTGAGTTCGGTCACCGAACTCTCGCTCAATCAGGCCCTTATCCGTCACGAGTCGCCCAGCGAAACGCACTTCAGCGCGGTCTGGACCTTAAGCGTGACGAGAAGCGCGATATTGGCGCTGCTGTTTGCCGCCGCGTCCTTTCCGATAGCCGAATTCTATAACGAGCCTCGGCTGACGAGCGTCATGCTCGCCTTGAGTTTCAGTCTGCTCCTGAGCGGGCTCGCCAATCCCCGTCGTGTCATGCTCCAGCGCGATCTGATCTTCTGGCAGGAGTTCGTTCTCAACGTATCGCAAAAGCTGGTAGGATTTGTCGTCACCGTCGGAATTGCGGCCATCTACCATAGCTATTGGGCGCTCGTGATCGGCACCCTCGCCTATCAGGTGACCAATATCATCGTTTCCTACACCGTTCTGCCGTTCTGGCCGCGCGTCACCTTTCGGCATGCACGGGAACTGTTTTCGTTCTCGGTGTGGCTGACGGCCGGACAGATCGTCAACACGCTGAACTGGCGTATCGAATATCTGCTGATCGGCAAGATGCTGGGCGCCACACAGCTCGGCCATTATACGGTGGGCAACACCCTCTCGACGCTGCCGACGCGCGAAGCGACGGCGCCGTTGAACCAGACGATCTACCCGGGCTTCTCCAAGGTCCGCAACGATCCGGTCCGGCTGATCGCCGCTTATCAGCGTGCGCAGGCGCTTTTGGCAGCCGTGGCGCTTCCGGCGGGCATCGGCATGGCCGTAGTGGCCGAGCCAATGATGCGGCTTGCCCTGGGAGAGAAGTGGGTCCCCGCCATCTTCATCGTCCAGGCGCTCGCATCGGTCTTTGCCCTTCAGACCCTCGGCTCGCTCGTCCAGCCGCTCGGCATGGCGAAGGGTCATACGAAGATGTTGTTCATCCGCGACACGCAGATGCTGGTGGTCCGCATTCCCATCATCATCGCCGGCCTCGTGATGGGGGGGCTTCCGGGCGTCGTCTATGCGCGTGTGTTAACCGGCCTGATTTCCACCGTGGTCAACATGCTTCTCGTCAAGCGCTTGATCAACCTGCCGTTCCTCCAGCAGCTTGCGGCCAACTTCCGCGCGCTTACCAGCGTCGCCTTGATGGCCGCCGGCGTCTGGGGATTGTCGCATATTCTCAGCATGCCTACCGACAAGCTGCACTTGGCCCTTCATTTGGCCGTTCTGGTCATCGCCGGCGGTATCATCTATGCCGGATCGAGCTTCGTTCTTTGGGTTGCGATGAAGAAGCCTGACGGCCCGGAAACCGAAGTTTACCGCATCATTGTCAAGTTCCTGTCAAAAGCAAAACGTATTGCCGTACCCAAGTCGGCCTGAAGCTAAACGAACATCAACAAGAGAGGCAGAATGACCAGCCAATCCAGATCGGAGCTGATCGCAAAACTCAATGGCATGATCCATGATTGCCTGAAGGACTATGTCTCGCGCGATGAACCGCTTGCGATTCTCGATTTCCCCGACATACGCAATTGCGGCGACTCGGCGATCTGGCTGGGTGAGATGGCCTATCTCAGGGATCGCTTCGGCAAGCGCCCGGACTATGTTTCCAGGCTCCACGATTTTTCCGCCGACGAACTGAAACGGCGGGTGCCCACCGGCCCGATCTTCATTCACGGCGGCGGCAATTTCGGTGATATCTGGGTGGCCCACCAGGACTTCCGCGAGATGGTCATGGAACGTTTCCCGGATCGGCAGATCATCCAGTTCCCGCAGTCGATCCACTACAGTTCGCCCGAGCGCATCGAGCAGTCCAAGAAGGCCATCGGGCGCCACAAGAATTTCGTACTGCTCGTGCGCGATGAAGAATCGAAGGAGTTTTCCGAAAAGCACTTCGACTGCACCGTGCGGCTGTGCCCTGATATGGCCTTCGCCATCCGCGCGCTACCGGACAGGGCGACGCAGATTCCGGTCCTCGCCATGTTGCGGGAGGATGCGGAACGGGTCGGTGGCACCGATCGCAAGATCCCTTCGGATATTCCTGTGGAAGACTGGATCACTGAATCTAAACGGAAAGTGGACATCGCCAAAAAATTGGGCGTCGCCTCTGCTTATCTCGCATTGAAGCCGAGCGAGGTTGCCTTGCGCAGGCTGGACGCTGCGGCCCATAACCGCTTCGAGCGTGGCATCAGCCAGATTTCGCGCGCCCGCGCGATCGTGACCGATCGCCTGCACGTCCATATCTGCTCGCTGCTGCTTGGCCGTCCGCATGCGGTGCTGGACAACAGCTATGGAAAGATCCGCCGCTTCATGAATGCCTTCTCCGGCGGCACCGACCTTTCCTACAAGGCGACTTCGCTCGACGACGGGATCGAGTGGGCGCGTCAGCAGGCTGCCACTGGGCGCGTCGCTGAGAAAGACGCTGTGGGCCTGCGGGCTTGAGGGGGAATTCGATGCCACTTGTCACCTTCATCATCCCGGTCCGACATCAGGACAACGCGCGCGATTGGAGCAAGCTGAAGGCAAATCTCAGCCAGACCGTGGCCTCCATCGCCAACCAGACCAATGGAGATTGGCGCGGCATCATCGTGGCCAACGAAGGCGCCGATCTGCCCGATCTGCCGGAGAAATTCTCCGCCGTGCGCGTGACCTTTCCGCCGAACGACATGCACGAGCTTGGCAAAGGCAGCAAGGAAGACTTCCTCGACGCGTTCCGCGCCGACAAGGGTCGGCGCGTCCTGAGCGGCATGCTGGCCGCGGCCGACAGCCGCTTCTTCATGATTGTCGACGATGATGATTTCGTCAGTTCCCGTATCGTCCAGCATGCTTCCGAAAATCAGAACGCGAACGGCTGGACGATCGACCATGGTTACATCTGGGACGATGGCGGTAATTTCCTGCTTGGTCATGATGACTTCAGCCATCTCTGCGGGACATCGCTGATCATTCGCGCCGATCTTTATGAATTGCCGCAGCGGTTCGAGGACGCATCGCTCGACTGGATCAAGTCGATGCTCGGCAGCCATGTCCGCATTGCGGACATTCTTGCCCAGCGCGGAGCACCGCTGGCCAAACTCCCCTTTCGGGGCGCGGTCTACCGGGTCGCCCATGGCGGATCGCATAGCCGGGCGCCGAGTCTGATGCGGCAGTATTTTCTCAATCGCGGCGTGCTTCTGAAGCCGCGACGCTTGTTGCGCAATTTTCGCAAGCTGAGGGTTCTCGGCCAGGGTTATCGGCGCGAATTCTTCGGCGGGGCGCGGTCGAATCCTGCATAAGACACTCCAATGCGCATTAGCGAAGGCAACTAAATTATGAGGCTTTTCTCGTTCGATTTCACCAAAAGGGTTGGTTGAAGATGGCGAATCTTCTCGTCAGCGTGCTCTTTTCATCTTACAACGGCGCCAGCCGTCGGCTGCGCCATACTTTGGACTCCCTGGTACGCCAGGAGCTTCCCCATGATCAGTGGGAACTGATTGCTGTCGACAACAACAGCAATGACGACACGTTTGATCTTTTGAAATCCTACAGCGACAAGCTTCCCATCACCATCCTGCAGCAGCACAAGCCGGGAAAGTCCGGCGCGCTGAATATGGCCCTGGATCTCGTGAAGGGGGATCTCATCGTCTTGACGGATGACGATGTTCGCGCCGAACCGAACTGGCTGAAAGCGATCGTCGACTGCGCCGCAGCCCATCCGAGTTATGGCGTCTTCGGCGGCAGAATCGTCCCTGAATGGGAGAAAGAGCCAAAAGATCAGTTCATCCAGTGGATTCCGATGGGATCCACCTTTGCGATCGTCGATGAAACCCAAAGCGGACCGTGTGATCCGACAAAGGTCTGGGGGCCGAACACCATCGTCAGACGCGAACTGCTCGGAACAAGCGTGCGTTACCGCGAAGATATCGGGCCTCTTCCCGGGAAGATTTTTGCCATGGGTGAAGATGCGGAAATCATCATTCGCCTGGCGGCCAATGGCGCCAAATCCTATCGATGCGCCGAGGCCGTGGTCCATCACTGGATTCCGGCGTCGAGCGTAACGGAAGATTGGGTACAGAAAAGAGGCGAGCGGCTTGGCTACGGCATGCCGGCGCTCTTTCCCGACGAGGTGCCCGGGGGGGTGAGGTTAAGCGGGGTTCCGCTTCCGACCTGGATCGAAAGCGCGCAATGGGCTTTCCGAGCAGCAGTGCTTTATCTCCTGCCGCAATCGAAGAAGCGCTTCTGGGCAATCTGGAAATATTATTACATGCGCGGCTATCGCGCCGGAATTCGTCGATACGTGCCTGAGACGATGGCACAGTGATCGATTGCTCAGGAGGCAGTAGTCTGAAACTCTCGGTGCTCATCAGTAATTTTGTGGCAGTATTTGCATCCATGCATCGACAGCGTTCTGTCGCAGGCCCAAGTCATCGGTAACGCGTGAGCTGAGTCCGTACTGGGAGGCGATCAGACCGAAACGGGAGCCGGAGCAGTAAATGAGCAAAGTCAAGGTTACAATACTTTTCTCGACTTATAACGGAGAGAAGACTCTGCCAACGATGCTTGACGCACTCTGCGCCTCCACCCTGCCGAAAGAAGTATGGAAAATCGTTGCGGTCGACAACAACAGCAGCGACAACACTGCAGCAGTCCTGAATTCCTATAAGGAGCGGCTTCCGCTGGAAGTTTACTTTGAGCCAAAACAAGGCAAGCAGCATGCATTGACTTTGGGCTTCCGCCATCTGGAGGGCGAACTCGTCATATTAACCGATGACGACGTCATTCCCGCGCCGGATTGGATCGAGCAGTTTCTTGCCTTGGCAGATGAGCAGCCACAATTCGCCATATTCGGCGGCCTGATCACGCCCGAATGGGAGGAAAAGCCTGCACCGTGGTTGATGCAGTATGGGCATCTGGGAATTCTTTATGCGCTGAACGACGATCTTCCCGAGGGCCCGATTTCGGCCGCGTTGATATCAGGGCCAAATTCGGCCTTCCGCCGCTCGATTTTAGGGCCCGGCTATATCGTACACGACGGTCTCGGTCCGGATGCCACTGTCGCCCAGTTCCCGATGGGTGAGGATACCGCTTTCGCTCTGAGGTTGGAGAAGAATGGCGCCAGGGCTTTTCATTCGCGGCATCCCCGGGTTCGGCACATTGTAAGGCAGGGCTACCTGGATGAAGGCTGGGTTTTGCGGCGCGGCGAGCGCTATGGCATGGGTCTGGTGATCGTTCGACCGGACCTCTTCGAGAGCAAAACGAAAATCGCCGGTCTGCCAGTCGGAAGCGCCCTCAGATGGCTTCTGATGGCGCCGGCCAGCGTCGCCGTCAAGCGTTTCCCCTTAAGCGGCGTTCGCTTCAGATTGCTGTGGGCGCAGTCGGTGAGACAGGGCATCCTGCGCCAATTTCTCAAGCAGCGATCAGCGACGAATAAAACGATCTATTCTCAGGTTAGTACCAAATGATGATTGTATTAAACCGCGGCATCGGCTGGAAGTGCTCGAGCTACGGCGGCGGGGCACAGGATTTTCGCACTTCAGGAGGTGAGCGGATTTGATGACGGATCCAAGAATTAGTGTCATCTTTTCGTCCTTCAACGGCGCTAGTAGACGGCTTCAACAGATGCTGGATTCGATGCTGGACCAAAACCTTCCGGCTGAACAATGGGAACTGATTGCCGTCAACAACAACAGTGAAGACGAAACAGAGCAGCTTCTCGATCAGTATGCCAAGAAGCTTCCGATGATTGTTGTCAATCATGCCCGTCCAGGCAAATCAGGAGCTATGAACGCCGCCCTGGCAATCGCTCGAGGAGCGCTGATCGTTTTTACGGACGACGATATCGAGGCGGATGTGAACTGGTTGAGTTCGATTGCCGCATGTGCAGAGGCGAACCCGGATTATGGCGTTATCGGCGGCCGCATTCTCCCGAATTGGGAGCATTACCCCCATGGAGATCCGCTGCTGGACTGGATTCCCATGGGATCAACCTTCGCTATAGCCGACGAGGAATCCAGTGGCCCATGCGACCCGACAAAAATTTGGGGTCCGAACACGAGCGTGCGTCGTGAACTGCTTGGCGGCAATGTACGATTCCGTGAAGACATCGGTCCGCTTCCAGGAGGTCTTTTCGCAATGGGAGAGGATACCGAAATCGTCAGCCGCCTATCCCGAAGCGGCGTGAAAACATATCGGTGCGCCGAGGCGATTGTTCATCATTGGATTCCAGCCTCCAGCGTGACGGAGGCCTGGGTACAGAAACGCGGGGAACGTCTGGGCTATGGAATGCCGGCGCTCTTTGCCGAGGATATTCCCAAAGGCGTAAGGATCGGGGGCGTGCCCGTGAGAACCTGGATAGAAAGCGCCAACTGGGCGGCTCGGGCAGCTCTTCTTTATCCTTTGCCGCGATCAAAGAAGCGTTTCTGGGCCATCTGGAAGTATTACTACATGCGTGGCTACCGCGCCGGACTTCGCCGATACGCACCGGCAGGAAATCATTCTGGTCGACTGGTGCAGGAGGTCGTGCGGTGAAATTATCGGTGCTCATCAACAATTTCAATTACGGCCAATATTTGCGCCCATGCATCGACAGCGTCCTGTCGCAGGCCTATGCCGATTTCGAAGTGATCGTCGTCGACGACGGCTCCACCGACGATTCCCGAGAGATCCTTGCCGCCTATGGCGAGCGGATCCTGCCCGTATTTAAGGAAAATGGCGGCCAAGCATCAAGCTTCAATGCAGGTTTTGCGGCCGCAAGCGGCGATATTCTATTTCTCCTCGATGCCGATGATGCGTTTCTGCCGGGCAAACTCGCGCGCGTCGCCGAGATCTACGACCGCAACGAGATCGACTGGTGCTTTGACCGCGTGACGACCCATGAAGGCGACCAGCCTCCAGCTCAGTTGCAGGTGACGCTGTTCGACAAGCGGGACACGTTGCGCAAGGGCGGCTTCCCCTCGCTTCCGGTGCCAACCTCCGGCTTGAGCTTCCGCCGCGAACTGCTGTCCCAGATCCTGCCGATGTCCGTCGCGAAAGACGTCGTCCTCAGCGACAATTACATCAAGTTCGCGGCCGCCTATCTCGGTCGCGGCGCCATCGTCGAAACGCCGCTGACCTTTCAGCGCATTCATGCCTCCAACCGCTATACGGGCACGAGCAGGGCAAAAACCCTTCGCCCGAGGATCATGATCGCGACAGGATTGGAACTGGCACGCCGCTATGATGGGCTGCATGCGCTCGGCAAGAGCCTTGTGGCGGGCGGCATTGCCGAAACGACATCGCTCTTGAAGCTGAGGAGCGAGGCTCGCAACACGGTGACGGGCGGTCCGTTTGGTGATGATGCCATTAACGAAGTGGCCTTGATGGCCGCGCGCAAGCGTTTGGGAAATATGCTGCGGAGAGGACAGTCATGAACCAGCAAGACACCTTTCCACCTTCATCGGTCAGATCTGATCGGCAAGGCGCCTCACCGTTGAACATCGCCGTCGGCGTGCTGACCTATCGGCGGCTGGACGGGATCGCCAAGCTGCTCGACGTGATGACACGCCAGACCAGGGATCCGGCCCGTCCCTACCATCTGACGATGGTGATCGTCGATAATGATGCCGCCGGCAGCGCAAGAGCCACCGTCGAGGACTTTGGCCAGACGGGCGCCTATGATCTGATCTATGTCGTCGAGCCGAACCAGGGCATACCCTTTGCACGCAATCGCGCGCTCGATTCAGCCCCTGCCGGCACCGACCTCTTCTGCTTTCTCGATGATGACGAATGGCCCGTCGATGGCTGGCTCGATGCGATGCTGGAGACGCGGGAGAAAAACCGCGCCGATTGCGTCTACGGGCCGGTCCAGCCGGTCTATCCCGAAAACCCGCCGGAATATTTCATCAAGGCAAGGGTTTTCGAGCGCAAGAAGAACAAGGATGGTCAGCGCATTTCCTATGCGGCTTCGAACAACGTCATGTTCGATTATCCCCTCATCCGCTCGTGGAATCTGCGCTTCGAAGAGAAGATGCGCTTCACCGGGGGCACTGACTATCTCTTCTTCAACCAGGCGATTCGCCGTGGCATGCAGGTTTTCTGGGCTGACAAGGCGCTCGTCTATGATATCGTTCCCGCCAGCCGAATGACTTGGAAGTGGGTGTTGCAGCGGCAATACCGGCTCGGCAATACTTTCGCCGTCAGCGAGGTCCTGCACGGCAACCTCAAGCGCCGGCTCTATCGTGCGGCCTATGGCGCCACGAGAGTGATGCTTGGGCTGGCCATGCTGCCGGCGATCGTGATTTCACCCTATTGGGGCATGCGAGCACTCACCCATGTCCTGCGTGGCGCAGGCATGGTCAACGGGATCCTCGGACATGCATACCAGGAATACAAACCCAATGCCGCCCTCTGATATCATTTGCAGGAGCGCCCTCGCATGAGTTTTGGCCCAACCTATGTTCGAGACGGAGATATCGGCCTGCGGCCGTCCGTCCGTGCGCGGCCACGCCATGGCATCAAAAAGGAGACGCTCGTCCGCCTGCTCCTGACGGGCATTTTCTACGTCGCCCTGCTGCGGGCAACCGGCATGTGGTATGGTTATCCATCGAATTTCGATGACGGGGCAAGCGTTGATCCGCTGCCGCAGAAGCTGATGCTCTATTCGCTGATCCCGTTGATCGGCTTCTATGGCATCCTTGAGCCAAACCGCTTCCTCGCCTTTTTCCGCGGCATTCCGCTGCTCGTCGGTATCGTCATCTTTTCGATCGTGGTGTCGTTCTTCGGCTCGCTCGATTTCGGCGCATCTGTGCGCGGTGCCGCGGCCGTCGGTCTGCTTGCGCTTGGCCCCCTGCTCTTTCGACTGCGCTACGGCAACGAGGAAACCTTGCGTCTCCTCGCCAACTTTGCCATTTTCTCGGCCTTCGCAAACATCCTTTACACCGCTGCTTTCCCGCGTTTCGGCATCATGGGCGGTTCGCTGGCGGGGGCGGTGAAGGGACTGTTTTATCACAAAAATACAATGGGGCAGTTCAGTGCGATCTGTTTTATCGTGCTGATTTCCCATCGGCTGCCCTCCCCCCGGCTTCGCTACAGCGGCTTGCTGAAAACCATCGCAATCGTGCTGACCCTCGTCCTTATCGTGGTCTCCTTGTCGTCGACCGCGGTCGTCATGGTGGCGATCGGTCTTGCAACGATCGTCGGCCTGAAGATGATGGAGAATATCAGGCACAGCATGGCCCGCGCTTTCATCGTCTTATTCCTCTGCCTCCTGATCGGCTTCGCCGGCTCGATCGCCTATCTCGGCGTCGCACAGGCCGTCGCCGAGGCGTTCGGAAAGGACCTGACCCTATCGGGCCGATCCGATATCTGGGAGCAGGTAATCCCACTGATCTATGATCGGCCGATCTTCGGCTATGGCTTCGCCACATTCCGACAGGCGGACATTGTCGAGGAATATGTCCGTCTGGGACACACCGTGCGCTCCCTGCACAACACATATCTCGAGATTTGCCTCAACATCGGTATTCCGGGCTTCCTTTGCTGGATCGCCTTCCTGCTGACGCGAATTTTCAAGAAGATAGCCGCAGTCTACAGGAGCCATCAGCTTCAGACCGTTCAGGCCAAAGAGGTTGCGCTGATCCTGCTCGTCATGATCGGCGCGATGACCGAAGCGGGAATGATGCTTGCACCGATCGGTCTGTGGCCGGTCCTCGTCTCTGTCTTACCGATGAGAACGGAACCTGTTGTCCCCCCGCCAAGTCGGCGGCGGCTTCTTTCAAAGGGACCGGGCGGGCGGCGCAGCCCCCGTCGTCCACAACCCGCTTTAGGAGAATAGGCAATGACCAGCGCCCCAATGGCCGTGCCCGAATCGAAAAGAGCCGCGGTCAGCGTTGAACGCGAAAAACTGCTGGATATCGAACGCGGCAAAGGCCTCGGCATCCTTCTGGTCGTCTACGGCCACCTTGTCATGCAAGGTACGCTTGGTGAGCAGGCATGGTACCAGGCGACGAAATCCGCGATCTACACCTTCCACATGCCGTTCTTCATGTATCTCAGTGGCTTCGTGTTCTTTTTCACAGGCGCGCATAATGCTCTTGATCGCAACTTCAGCCAGTTCTTCGCCAAGAGATTTGATCGGCTGCTGATCCCCTTTATCGTCATGTGCCTGATCAATGTCTTCGGCAAGCAGATCGCCGAGACGTTCGTTCACGTCGATGACGGCGTCAGCGGCTTTTGGCAGGGGCCATGGGCGGTGATTTCGAACAGCCCGAACAACCCGACCATTTCGATCTGGTATCTCCTCGTGCTTTTCGTCTATTCGGTGCTGACACCGATCCTGTGGCGGCTGAGCAGCCGGCAGATCGGCATTCTTTTCCTTTTCTCGCTGGCGATCTTTTTCATCCCCGCCTCGGAGAGGTTTTATGTCGCGCGAATTCTGAGCTATTTCGTATTCTTCGCCGCTGGAATGCTGAGCTGCAAATATTCCGAATACGCTCTCAACATATTCTCCAGATATATCATCCTCTGGCTAGTTGTTTTCGCAGCCGCACTTTATATCGGCCGGAGCTTCCCCTATTGGCTTCTTTTGTGCGGAGCGGCGTCAATTCCGTTTCTGCATGCTCTCGTCAAATTGCCGATTTTCGAAAACGACAAGATCCTCCTTTGGTTCGGTCAAAATTCGATGGTGATCTACCTTTTCAATACGATCTTCATTGGAATAGCCAAGGGTATCTATGTGAAGATCCTGCCATATCACGGTCCGTGGTTTGCTTTTATGGTCGTTATATTGATGCTTGCCGGGACGTTATTGCCGATTCTTGCCAAGTTGGCGCTTCAGGCAGTACCGATGGCGGGGCCGATTTATAAGTATGTCAGGTGAAAGATTGTCCCGAACCAGGAGTTTTACACAATCCGCGCTTCGACGTGTTGGTTACTAATGTTAGAATTCCATTGAACTGCCGCGATACAGCCACGGTTTCAGTGGAACGGTCCAACCCTCCCGTCATCGGTCAAACATAGGAGATGCCTGTCTATGGCTGAGAAAAAACTGAAAGTTCTCGCTGCTTCGTCAGGAGGCGGTCACTGGGAACAGTTGATGTCCATGCGTAGCGCGTTCGAAGGCTGCGATATCATTTTTGCAACGACCATCCCGGGGCTTCTCTCCAAATACGAAATTCGAGACGGGCTGGTCCTTCCCGATTGCAGCCGTGACTCGATAACCATGTCGATCCGGTGCTTTTTCAGCGCCTTCGCCATTGTCATCAGGCACAGGCCCGACGTCATCATTTCCACGGGTGCCGCGCCCGGGCTCTTTTGTCTTCTAGCCGGCAAGATGACAGGCAAACGCACGATCTGGATCGACAGCGTTGCCAATGTCGAGAAACTATCCTTGTCGGGAAAATTGGCAGGCCATATCGCGACGCTCTGGCTCACGCAATGGGAACATCTTTCGCGGCCGGATGGCCCCCATTACGCAGGAGCTGTCCTTTGATCCTCGTCACCGTCGGAACGCAGCTGCCGTTTGATCGCCTCGTCAAGGCCGTCGACACCTTCGCCAAGGACCTGACCAGACCGGTTCTGGCGCAGATCGGCAAGGGCACCTACACACCACAGAACATGAAATGGATCAAGAATATCGAGCCCGCGGATTTCGACGGGATCTTTCGCGATGCGAGTGTCATCGTCTCCCACGCAGGAATCGGCACCGTCCTCACGGCCAAACGCTTCGGCAAACCGATCATTCTGGTCCCGCGGAAGGCAGCCCTTGGCGAGCACCGAAATGACCACCAGCTTGCCACCGTCAGCCAGCTCGTCGGCCGGCCCGGCATCTATGTCGCCCAGAGCGATGAGGAACTCAAAGATTATCTTCTCCAGGACCTGGACAGCCCCTCTCATGAAGACGCGTCCGATACCAGCCGGACGTCGCTGGTCAACTATTTGAAGGGTTATCTCGCGGCAGGTTGATCCCCGCGGCACGCGCAGGCCCTCGAGAAAGGGGAAATCATTCTCCGCAACCGGGGCCGGCTATGTGTCCGACGAGTTCGGGTACGATGATTTTCGAGGCGACTTCGGGCCGCGGATGCGCGCCGTCAGGAATCGCGGCGGCGAGATCGTCCGGGGACAGACGCTCCCAACCGGGCCTATGGTCGACAAACTCCAGGCCCCGTTTCTGTGCCTCCGCCTGATGAACCAAAATATAGCTGTCGACGAAAGGACGGATCAGCCCGCGCAATCCTGAAAACGGATTCATCGCCATGAGGATGATCCGCGCCCGCGGCAGCCGTTGATGAAGCCGATCGAGAATCTCGCCAATATTTTTTCGGCTTTGCGCCAGCGACACGAACCGGTGCAATGTCGCGTCATTGGCGTAGAGTTCGATGAGAATGATATCGGGCTGCTCGGCAAGGACGCGATCCAGCTGGGTCAAAGCCCATGTCGAGGTCTCGCCGCTCTTTGCAACGCTCTCGACACTTACAGGTCTCTGCAGGCAGGCGGCAAGCCTTGTCTGAAGGCCGGGCTGCCATCCCCCGCGTGCTGTGAGGGACGTTCCGAAAGCCACGATTTTCACAGGCGGAAGGTTCTCGGCATCACTCTTCCCAGTCATTGAAACCAATATGAGGCTGGCCAGATACAGAACCAGACACCATGCCAGTCGCCTCTCGGTCGGCACCGCTCGCCAAAGCTGCAAACATATCATGACGAAACCATATCTCGGCGAGAGCTATACGTCACCCCGCCGCACATCCGTTTGGAATGGCCGTCAAAGTCCTTCGCGCAGCCACGCCGCGGCAGGCTTGAGACTATCATGAAGATAGGTTCTCACGCCTGTTTCAGTACGCGACGCGAGCCTTGCCTCCAATCAGGGGCGGCACTGCGCTGACGTGCCGCGCCATGCAGCAACGGCGTCGGGAAGACGCCAATCATTCCTCACGAAATACGTGCTGCATCTGATCGGTCAGCGGCTTTGTGAGATAAGAGATGACGGTCCGGTCGGCGATCTTGATAAAGACTTCGGCCGGCATGCCGGGATAGAGTTTTATCGATTTCAGCTTCGCGATACTTTGCGCCTCCGGCTTGACGCGCAGCGGATAATAACTGAGCCCTGTCCGCTCATCCTTGACGATATCAGGCGCAATCGAGGTGATCACGGCCTGCACATCGGGCGTCGTGCGCTGATCAAAGGCGCTGAAACGTACATCGACGGATTGGCCGACATGGACCTGGTCGATATCGCGGGTGGCGACCTTCGCCTGGACTGTAAGATCGTCGTTTTCGGGAACAACGAGCATCAACGTCTGGCCGGCTTCGATAACGCCATTGACGGTGTGAACCGCCAATTCGTGAACGCGGCCGCTCAGCGGTGCGGTAATGTCGAGACGGCGGAGTTGATCAAGCGCAGTGCCGCGGCGCTCCTCGTTTTCGGCGATCTGAGCTTCGACATCGGTCAGGTCCTTTGCTATCTCCGAACGACGATCCTCATCCAGCTGAATCGATTGTCGGTCGATCTCGATCGCCTTGCCCTCGGCCTCCGCCTTTGCAGCGATTTCCTGACCGCTGTTACCCTGAAGATCGGCGCGGGCGCGCTTGAGCGTATTCAAACGCTGAAGCGTGACCAGACCCTTCTTGTAGAGAACATCGACGGCTTCGAGTTCCTGTTCGATCAAGCCGAGGGAATCGGCGGTGGCATTGATCTGAACGACCAACCCTTTGATCTGCTCGGCGAGTTGATCCTTGCGCGATGCCAGCTGGCTCTTCATCCCGATCAGCGCCGACCTGCGGCTGTCGAACAACTTCCGCTCGCCGTCGAGCAGCTGCTGTGCCGCGGTGCTGGACGTCAGATCGCTGAGGTTTTCTTCGACTTCGAACGATTCCGCGCCGATACGCTCGGCCTTCAGCCGGGCACGGCGCGCATAGAGCTGAGCAAGCGTGCTCTCCACAATCGAAAGCTGCGCTCTTGTCGCCGTTCCATCAAGCCGTATCAAAACCTGTCCGGCCGACACATGGTCGTTTTCGGAGACCAGAAGTTCTGAGACGATGCCGCCCGTTAGATGCTGGACCTTCTTGACATCGCCATCGACGATGACAACGCCTTCGCCGATGACGGCGCTGGAAAGCTCCGTTGTCGCCGCCCAACCGCCGATGCCGCAAACCAGCGCAATGGCCAACGCCCCGACAACCGCCACATGACGATTGAGGGAACGCTTCGATTCACTAATGACTTTACTCACAATCTACCTTCCGGACTATTCGGCTGCATTGCCGTCGACCACGACTTTGAGCTGAGCCACGCGCTCGGCAATCGGGGTGCGCGCCGCCTCCGGCCGGCTGACCCGTGCCAGCACCTCTTCCTTGGGACCGAAGGCGATCATTCTGCCCTCCTGCATCATCAGCACGAAGTCGCACACTGCCAGAACGCCGGATCGATGCGCGATGACGACGACGATGCCGCCACGTGCACGCACACTCATGATCGCAGCGCTCAGCGCCCGCTCGCCTTCCTCATCGAGATTGGAATTCGGTTCATCAAGCACGACAAGGAATGGTTCGCCATAAAGCGCTCGCGCAAGCGCGATACGCTGTCTCTGGCCCGCCGAAAGCGCAGCTCCACCTTCGCCGATTTCCGTCTCGTACCCGTTCGGCAAACGCAGAATGAGGTCGTGAACACGCGCCGCCCTCGCCGCGGCAACCACGGCCTCCGGCGACATCTCTTTCGCGAAGCGGCAGATATTCTGCGCGACAGTTCCCGAGAAAAGCTCCACATCCTGCGGGAGATAACCGATATGCCGGCCCAGTGCGTCGCCGTCCCACTGATCGAGCGCAGCGCCATCCAGGCGGATGGATCCTCTGACCGTTGGCCAAATGCCCATCATCGCCCGCGCCAACGACGACTTACCCGAGGCGCTGTAGCCGATGACCCCGAGCGCGCTCCCTGCCCTCAGGCCGAAGCTGATATCGGAGATAACCAGCCGC
This sequence comes from Rhizobium bangladeshense, assembly GCF_017357245.1. Lineage (NCBI taxonomy): Bacteria > Pseudomonadati > Pseudomonadota > Alphaproteobacteria > Hyphomicrobiales > Rhizobiaceae > Rhizobium > Rhizobium bangladeshense. Next base: position 3,353,902 of record NZ_CP071612.1, read on the forward strand.
TGGCCAGCCGGAGGCCCACTCGCGACGCCTTCGACCGTGACTTGCTTGGAAGGTGCGGCAAGCGCAAGCGGGGCCGGGATCTCGGGAATTGTTTTCAGGAGGTTCGAAAGCCGGGCCCAGCTCTGCTGGGCGGAAACGAAACCGCGCCAATTCCCGATCGCCGCCTCCACAGGTGCCAGAGCGCGGGACGTCAGGATGGAACCGGCAATGATGATACCCGAAGAGGCCTGTCCTTGAATGACGAGGATCGCGCCGGTCGCCAGCGTTCCCGATTGCAGAGCGATACGGAAAATTTTGGAAATGGTCGCGTATCCGTTGCCGACATCCGATGCCTGCCGGGTGATGTTCCGGTATTCCGCATTCTTGCGGTCCCAGGTTTCAGCCATGGTACCTGCCATGCCCATGGCATGAATGACCTCGGAGTTGCGAATCGAGCTCTGCGCAAAGGCGTTGCGCATGTTGGCCGCTTCCGACTGCCGCTTGGAGAGCGTACGCGTGCCATGGTTGGTCAGGAACGTCAGGATAGCGAGAACCAGCGCTCCGCCGATCGCGATATATCCGATCGCCGGATGGAACAGGAAACAGATTACAATATAGAAAGGAAGCCAGGGCAGATCGAACATCGCCGTCGGGCCCATGCCGGACAAGAAGGTCCTTATCTGGTCGAAGTCACGCAGGGGCTGAAGCCCGTCGCCGCCGATCTTGACCTTCAACGGCGCTTTGACAAGCGCCCGAAACACCCGACCGTTCATCATTTCGTCGAGCGCACCGGCAACACGAACGAGCATTCTGCTCCTGAGAACTTCGAACGCGCCCTGAAAAGCGTAAAGAATTAATGCAAGTATTGCCAGGGCGGCGAGCGTCGGTATGCTTTTGCTTGGAATGACGCGGTCATATACTTCAAGCATAAAAAATGAACTTGTAAGATAGAGGATATTGACAAGCGCGCTTGCTATGCCAATGAAGATCAGCCCCCCTTTGCATTTCCGCAAGGCCTTGGACGGTTCATTGACGTCAGCTGCTGAACTTTGAAACACGTAACAATCCCTCTTCTACCGCATCGCGCACCCACGAACACGCGGACACACACTGCAGTTGCGAGCCTATAAAGCCCGAACATTGACATGGCTGCCTACGGATCCCCGGCACCGGTGCCGACGCTCCGCTTGCAGGCCCATAACTTAGCCCATAAATCCCACTGAAAAGTGACCGAAAATACAAATTTACCACGAACAATTTCAGAGGATCTAACTTTAACGCTACGATAATTATACCGGCCGAAGCAAGTGAAAATCGCAAAACGCCCAATAACGGCGCAAAGCGGCAAACGTGTGGCACGCTTAGCTCCGGCGTTTACTGGAATGTTAACTTTAAATACAATTTATAGTTCACATATTTCGGGCCAGCGGAACATTTTTTCACCGGGAATGGCGTGATTTGCAACGTCACCGGTAGCGAGAACCTTGGCCTACCTTGAAAATTGAAGCACTTCCGCGGCCAGCGGAAATGCTTCAGGTTCAGTTTAAGCCAGCAGCATTTGCGAGGCGTGGCTGCTGAGGAATGCGTCGACGTTAATGGAGACGCTCAAGCTGTCGGCATCGATATGGGAAGCGCCATCAGAAATTTTGTATTGGAAGAATTCGCTCACCTTTCCACTCAATCCGGCGAGCTTGGTTGCATCGACGGTATAGCTGTAATCGCCATCGCTTTCGACGTGGATGACGCCGTATTTCCCGGTTAGCGTCAGGCCATGCTTGTCCACCGCGCTGTCGCCGAAGCGGCGAAGCAGCACCGTTCCGTTGCTCGCATGGTCGTTTTCAAGAAGATTTCCGTGATAGGCACTGCCGGTATCGGCTGAAATTTTCAAGCTGTCGTGGACAGCAACAATTTTCGGAACGGCGACGGCAGGTACGGTCACAACCGGCGTTTCAACACTGGGCCCCGGAGCGCCAACCAGAGGCGGCGTCGGCACGTCTATATTCTCGGGGACTGGTGTGGCAGGCGTCTGGCCGTTGCTCGACGACGTATCGCCGCTTGCGCCCCCAGCTGCGCCATCAAGCTCTGCTTGTGCTTGTTCGAGCGTCTTGTTTACACCGATGGAGAATGTGTTCTGAGCGGCAATCGTCGCGGGCATGGTCAGAATCGATATATCGCTGTCGATAACATTATTGTAGAACGACCCCGACGCCGGCTTGTCGACTTTCAAGGCGGACGAGGACAGTTCGTCGAAGACGTTGTCGTGGACAGCGATATTCTCGCGAATGTAGCTAGGGTTGCCGACGGCGCTGACCAAAACGCCATAGACCCCGTCATGCAGGTAGTTTCCGCTGATGTCGTAGTTCTTCGCATCGCCCTGGTCGCCGAGACCGATACCGTAAGACCAGCTATAGCCGCCATATCCCGAGATGTCATTGTCGTGGATGGCGATATTCGTACCTCCCTGAGCGCTCAGCCCAAAACCGCCCCCGACTAGAGTATTGCCCTCGACCACGGCATTGGTCGCCCGGATCAGCACCAGGACACCCTTGGCGCTATTCGTCGCTGTCTGCTCGAGGTGATTGTCCGCGATCAATATATTGCTGCTGTCGTTGAGTTGGATCGCATCTGCTGCGCTACCCAGGCTATTGGTGACGGTATTGTTGATGAGAGTGACGCCATTCACTTTATCCATCCATATTCCGTCGGAACGCACACCGGTCAGCGTGCTGTTCTCGATGGTGATGTTCTGACTGCTCTGGAAGCTGACCGAGCCGGGTTTGCCGGACAGACCTGTATTCGATACTTCGACGTTGCGCACGGTCCAGTTCGAGACGTTGCCAGCGTAGATCGCGTTAGCGCCTGTGTCGGCGATCTTGATATTCTCGATGACGATATTCGAAGCCTTGGAACCGTGGATCCCGTCATTGCTGCTGCGAATGACCGGCGCATCACCGATGCCATAGCTGCCGATGGTGATGGGGGCGCTGACACTGCCGGAATATTTCAGATCGAACTGCTCATTGAATACGCTTCCGGCAGCAAGCAGCACGCTATCACCCGGGTTTAGTCTCAAGGATTCAACGGCAGACAAGGTCGCGAAGGCCGAACTCTCACTGGTTCCGTTATTGTTGTTGGATCCTGTCACCGAATTCACGTAATAGACGGTCATGCCGCGATCTCCCAAATGTAATGGAAAATCTTTAGCCGCCGATCTCTCTCTGCCTGCTGAAATGAAACACTAAAATGCGCGATATCAGGCGATAATTCTTGTATTCGCAGCGATAATAACTTGATTCCGCCGCATATTGCGGCACCGCAAGGGTGCCGGACGTCGCCGGCAAACAGTCATTTGCCACTATTCGGGCAGGACAGAGTTCGTCGCGAGCTGCACGACCGTGCAACATTCCCAGTTATACCTGATAGAAGTATAATGGAAGACAATATTTCTGCAGTTGCGCGCCTGAGCCTTCAGACAATCGTCAGAACTCGCAAGTTCACGTCAATCATTATAAATGATTATAGCTGAACTCTATTCCGACTCGTCCCGGTGTTCGCATTCCGATAATTGCTTCATGATAAAGAATCTTTCAGCGAGGAGACAAGCTGGCGGATTTTGAAACAATTCTCCATTCACTTATTGTTAAAGCAATAATATCGAAATCTTTCATGATCTTATGCACAGTAAGCGTGTATCAATACTAAAAAATACAGCCGTGAATATTCGACTCTTGTTAACTATGCGCTTGACTCGATGTATTAAGATATCCTTAATCGGGCAGCTCGCTGAAGGTCAAAAATGACCAGCGAAGATCAATTTCAAGGAGAGACAATAATGGCTATTCACGCAACCGACGATACTGCAACATTTCTGGAAACCGACGTTATTTCCGGAAACCTGCTTACCAACGACACATCCGACGGTAACCTTTTCCTGCGCTTCTTCGACCAACAGAGCGTCGGCGCCAAGCAGCCCGGCCAAGTTACCGAAATCCAGGGCGACTACGGCACCTTCTACGTCAAGGCCGATGGCAGCTACACCTATGTGCTGAGCGATGCCGCCAAGATCGGCTTCACCAACGGCGAGCTGCTCCAGGAGAAGGTTTCCTACAAAATCTCCGATGGTGCCGGCAACACTGACTTCGGCCTGTTCACCCTGAATATTCAGGGCGTCAGCCAGGTCAATCCGGTCGCTGTCGATGATCATTACAGCTTCAGCGAAGGTGACGCTATCGGGGGCAACGTTCTGGATAACGACATTCCCGGCGACAATGGTCACCTTTTCCTCCGCCAGTTCGACGGCTCGAACGTCAATGCAAGCAGCGGCGCTGTAACCGAGGTTCTCGGTACCTATGGCACGTTCCATGTCCAGGCGAACGGCGAATTCACCTACGAGCTGACGCAGGATATCGCTCCGGGCGCTCAGGTGACGGAAACCATCGAGTACTACAAGATCTCCGATGGTGAAGGCCACACGGATGTAGGCATTCTGACGCTCAACATTACCGGTACCGACGTCGTTTCCGGCGGCGTAGACGTCTGATCATCAAAGTCCGATCAAGAAGCAACGCTCGCGACACATGCTGCGGGCGTTGCCGTTTCTGGCAAGGACTCTGCGGGCACTTTGGCCGCATTGATGATTGAATGATCCGGTGCCGCGTGGTCAGCTTGTCCGCCCTTAATCCGGTACGCAGCTCTCTTTGAAGCCCCGCTGACGCGCGGGAGTTCCCTGCGCTCTTGAATTTCGCGGACAACAAGGTCGAACATTCTTAGCTCGCCGGAAATCGAAATACTGCGAACGGCTGTAATCACCCGCTGCAGCGCTGCCGAAGCCGCGCCGTGGCGCCTTCCCCGACACTTGCCCAGACCCGATCGAGGACTGGGCGCAGCTGCGGACTCACCGCTTTTATGGTGGCATTGACCCTGCAGCGGTCGCCGCGTTTCAGCATTGTCGTAAGATCGCTGTCGACTGCGCTGCTCGCCGCCGAAAGCGTTGCATGGGTGAAATCGTTCCAGAAATAAAATCGGGTCAGGATGATCGACTCGTCGTAGGGCGCGAGAGCGACCGAACGTTTCATCATGCCTGCGACCTGAAGCGGCTCCTCCGCAATTGCCGACTGAACGGCGGCGAGACGAAGCCAGAAATTGCTGTTTGTAGGCATGCACGAGAGCGCGTGCTGGAGATACCGGCGGGCATCCGACGCCGCGGCAACCCAGGCATCGTAGTTGATATTGACGTTCTGTCGATCGAGCTGCGCCAGAACAAGCGTAACACCGGCGGCGACAATGTCGGATCGGCAATAGCGTCCGTCAACCACCTCAATCGTGCGAGCCGCATATCTCGCTGCGACGTCGTTCGGGACAGTTTGGCCGCGCTCCATCCTTTCGGCGACAATAGAAATGCTGGCCGTCCTTATCGAAGCATAGAGCTCTCGGCCGGCCAGCATCGTAAAGATTACAGCGACGATAAGGAAAGTGATCCTCGTGGGCGAAACATACCGAGCGCCAAGCATCAGCTTTCAGTATAATATCGCGAATACCGCTTGTAATAATATTCGCTGGAACCGAACGTCCGGTAAAGCTTCATCTGCGCCGGATCGACCTTGGTCAATATGGCACCAACGCACTTGGAATACAGATCCGGCTCAGACAACAGTGTCGACTGCACCACCTTCCGCGAAGTCTTGCCCCACTCGATCACGAACACGACGGCGTCGAGCTTCGGATTAATGGCGCGCGCATCCACCACCGGAGCCAGAGGAGGCAAGTCAACGATAATGTAATCGAAACTTTGACGCGCGATTTCCAGAAGCTGATCCATACCGCGCGATGCGAGCAGCTCCGACGAATGCGGAACGCGATATCGTGCCACGGTCGGCAAGAATGCCAGCTTGGTCCTGGGGTCGAGGAGAATGAGATCCTTCAGCGGACGATTGTCGACAATCGCTTCAAGCAAGCCGGCTTCCGCGTGACGGCCGATGGCGCGCGTCGCTCCTGGATTCCGCATATCGCCGTCGATGAGCAGGCACCGTGCACCTTGCATGGCCAGAAGCTTGGCAAAGTTGATGGCTGTCGTCGACTTACCTTCACCAGGCAAGCTCGACACCATACCGATGACCTTGCAGCGCTGATCGGACGCACTGATATCGATCGCAATTTTCGCGCTACGCAGCGTCTCGGCGAATGCCGACAGCGGATGCTCCTCGACATAAGTCGTTGTCTTTCCGCCCCTGGCGATGCTTCGCGGGTTCCCTGGATCGACAAGCGTCGGATCCTCGACATTGTTCTCAATCAGCGGCATGACGCCAAGAGATTCGACATCGAGCATATCCCTGACATCGTCACCAGTGCGGAAGAAGCGATCGCGGAATTCACGGAAAGCTCCAATGCCGCTACCGAACGCGCACCCCAGGAACATTGCGAAAGCGATAACGAGGCTTCTTTTTGGAGCGCTCGGCTTCGTCGGCGTCTCCGCGGTCGTGATGATACGTGCGGCAGTTATCGGGAAGCTCTGCTGCTGGATCGCTTCTTGATAGCGCGCCAGGAAGCTCTGATAGAGATTCTTGTAGGTATCCCGTGTCCGCTCAAGTTCGCGGAGCTGTACCTGCGTCTCGCCCGCCGTTGCGGCCACACCCGTTGCCTTATCAACGCTGTCGCGCAGCGATTTTTCGCGGGATTGCGCAACTGTTAGCTCGCTCTGATAGCTTTCGGCGATGCGATTAAGTTCATCGAACATGAGCCTTTCGTATTCGGCCATTTCCGCACGAAGCCGAACTGCCTGAACGTGGTCCGGGCCAAGCCGCGCTTCGATTTCGGCCTCGAGCTTCGAAGCTTCCAGATATTTCTTGCGAAGATCGTTTGAAATAGAGCTGTCGAGTACATCGGTCACGATCGCATCGGTCTGTCTGGCGTCGATAATCGATTTGATGCGGGTATATTTCGCCTCGGCCTGCGCCGTTTCGGCCTGAGCCTTGATTAACTGGGTGTTCAGCTCGGAAAGCTGCTGCTCACTAAGCAAGGTGCCCGACCCTGCCTCGACAAGGCCATGCTCGCTGCGGAATTTCTGCACTGCGAGATCGGTATCCAAGGCCTGTTGCCGCAGCTCTTCGATACGCTCCTGCAGCCACTCGCCGGCTCGGCGTGTCGCCTCATACTTCGAATTCAGTTTATCAACCAGATAAACATCGGCAATAGCGGCGGCGATTTCACGCGCCAGGTCGGGCGACTGCGAGGTATAAGTGACGTCGAGAACGTAGGATTTGCCGACACGCTCGACATCGATGTTGCCGGCGACGGTTTCCGCGGCCCATCGCCGCTTCATTTCCGGATCTGGAGCAACTGCCACGTCATCGGCGAACCAGGAGCGAAAATTCAGCAGTGATTTCAGCGTTGCCACAGAAAAGAGCGAGTTTTTCTGTGCCGTGAAAACCGGATCGTCCACCAGTTTCAACTTGTCGACGACCGCATAGGCGATCGTATCGGACTTCAGCAGCTCGACCTGACTGAGGACCGTGCCTTCGTCATCGTCTAGCTGGCCGAAGGCCGCGAGCTGGTTAATCATCTGATTGTCGCTGCGGTCGATCAGCACTTTGGTCTCGGCTGTGTAGACCGGCACTGCAGTCAGGACATAGACGACACCAAGAATGGCAAAGACGAAAGCGCATACCGCAACGATCCGCCACTGCCGACGGACAATTGCGATAAGCTTGTCGAAATCGATGAAATCAGCTTCGTTTCCCGTATCGCGGGAAGGGTCGATACGCGGCGTAAGTTTATCTGGCGACAGCAATTTCGATCTCCAACAAAGGCGTCAAGCGCTAAGATCTACAGGCAATTCCAGCTATTGTGTGACGGGGACGCTCTGACTCGTCGACTCCGTCGTATCAGATGACGACTGTCCCGCTCCTCCCGTGCTGATGGCTATCGTCGTCGAACTCCTGGACGAGCTGTCCTCCTCCTCGCTCGCATCCGAAACCCTCAGCGTGCCCGCAGTCGTGGCGCTGCCATCAAACGGCGTACCGTCATCCGAGCCCGGGCCTGTCGGCCCAATTGAGCCAGTGTTGCCGATACCGGATGCTGCGGCAAGCGCACCTGTGCTGGGGCCAAGCGCGGCGGTCCCGCCTTCTGCGAGAACTTTTGCGAAGGCTGTCAGCAGCGGCGCAAGGTTGGGATCGGCGCTGGCCGCTTCGGCAACCGCTTTTTCGATCGCCAGTTTGAACTGCGGATCCGACACCTGGCAACTGTTTGCGGCTCGCCCAAGACCCGATCCGATCGCGGCCATCTGCGCGGCACTGGCACTCTTAGCCTGCTCGATCACCGGCAACAGGGCGTCGTTGCTGCTCGCCACCAGCGCTCGAACGCGCGATGACAAAACCAGCGGATCGGACATGTCGAGCAAAACGGCAGGACTGGCGGTAAATCCGCTGACGTCAACGGTTGTGAGATTTGCAGCCCCCAGGCAAGCAGCCGCGAAAGCGCTCGAAGTCATGCCGACAAACATTGCCGCGGCAATTCCGCCATATGCAAGTTTACGATGAACACTAAACCTTGCCATAAGTGGCTTCCTTCATCAAATCCACTATCGAAAAACAGGCCCCGGCACCGATCGTTTATGAGCGGCGCCGGCTATTCCCCATTAACGCCCGAGCTCTCGCACCGCACTGCGTGTATCGCGTGCGTCGTCCGTCACGCCGGCCACAGTGGACGATACCGAGTTTACGATGTCAAGGAACTTGACCAATTCAATAGAGTCCGAATTGGAAATATAGATAATATCCTTGTCTTCCATCTTGAATTGCTGAGCAGCAAACAGGGTTGCCGGGTCACGAAGATTGGCGCGGACAATCACAGGAACCGTATCGCCAGCGAACCTCGTCGTATCCACATGCATCGCCGCAACCGTCTTCTTCGGGACAAGACGGTAGAGCAGGACCTGAGACGGATCCGCCCGATCGTCACGCAGGCCGCCGGCCTTGGCGATCGCCTCCCCGAGGCTCAGGTCCGACTCTTCGAAATCAAACCGGCCGCTGACGCCAGCTGCGCCGAGCGCGAGAAAGGTGCGGCGCTCATGATCGACGGAGATCGTATCATCCGGCGCGACATAGATATTCTCAGCGGGGTTCTTCAGCAGCGTATTATAAGCGACGGTTGCCGTCCTGCCGCGGCGCTGCAGCGTCACATTCGTTTCGATGTTATTGGTCGTCAAACCACCCGCGGCGGAAATGACGTCGAGAATGCGCTCACCGGCCGGGCTGACCTGAACGCGCTGAGGATTGTTGACGTCCCCAAGCACGGCTACCTGACTCGAGCGGTTGGTGGTCGTTGTGATCACCACCTGAGGCTCGATTGCGCGGCTGGCCAGACGGTCCTCCACATCCTGCTCAACGGTCTCCTTCAGGCGACCGGCAGCCGGAACGCGACCCGCGTAGGGGATCGTGATCGTTCCGTTTCTGTCGATGGTCTGCGCCGGCAGAGAGATATAATTGCCAGGTCGGCTACCGGCGTCGGAGGGAATGAAGAGGCCGCCGGACTGCGCTTCAAAGATCGCAACCTCGACGACATCGCCATAACCAAGCGGAATTTCAGGCGCACCGCCGCGACCACCACCAAAACCCTTGAAGGAGGTGGGCTGCGGAGATGAGAAATAGGGCAGGACGTTCTTGCTGAGATCAATCAGGGCGTAGTCGATACCGACGCGACGCTCCTTCGTTGTTACCTTCACCGCCGCCCCTCGATCAACATCTTTGTGATCTGGGCCGGACCTTGGCAAGGACGTGCAGCTTGCCAATATACTCGTTAGCGCTACAACAATGGCGACGCGTGTACTACCAACAGGAAAACAACCCATAGAATAACCCGTGTTGACGCCCTTGAAGCTACTGCTCCGCAATCGGACAAATTACAAGACAATCCCTGATCATTAATTACCAAAAGCCGTTTATCATTCTCTAACTGTGGCAGCTTGGCAACGCCAAGCCCTTCAACAAACGAACGGCCTCGGCCCGGCTCTCTGACGCCGGCGATAATCTAAAGGCTGCGTCCGCTATAAAATCTCTTGCATTTAAGAGTCAACCCGCAGCCCTCAATCTGTCGGTATTTTCGGAAAACCTTCATAATTCCATTTATTTAAACTGTTATGCGCTGGTCGGTCACCCATATTGGCGTTCATTTTTGCCATGACTGCGGCCGAGGCTGATCGCCACGACGGCGCTCAGAAAGGCGGAGAAAAATACCGCGAAGCCAGGGATTTGAAGCGAAAAGTCGACCGCCGCATGAAGGGCGACCAGGACCGTTCCCGCTATGCCGAGTAGAACATAGTACCTGAGGCGCCGCCTCTCGGAGAGCCCACGCCAGAAAACCCTCGCAAGCACCGCGAAAGTAACGAGCGTCGCAACCGGAAACGTTACCCCCAGCCCCAGAAATCCTTCGAGATAGAAATTATGTGCGCGGTCAAAAATCCCGAAGATGCCGCAGGCTGGATCGCGGTAGGCCGAAAACACCGTGCGAAAGGTTCCCAGGCCAGTTCCCGTCAACCAGTGATCCGAAATGGCACGCCATATGCCCGGCAGAATACAGAAACGATCGTCATCCTCGAGCCGCCGCTCCTGTGCACGCAAAATCGCTCGTCCTGCAAACATGCTTAGCAAAAGAACGATGAAGATGACCGCGGAAAGAAGCTTCAACACCGAGCGCCATCTCGGCACCGGTGTTATGTATCGCCTTGAGCTGTTCCAATTGATGACAAGCCATGGAAAATAGATGAGAGCAGCAACAAAAGTCGCGAATATGCCGGCGCGTGATCGGCTCAGCATCAACGCGGTGAAACATGCGCACAGGAGCAGAATGCAGATCCATGTTCTCAAGAGCAGAAGGTTTCGGCCGGGCTCGCCAGGCGGGTGGGCTGAATAGGAACGAGCGATGTCCCTCACCAGCGTCAGCATGAGCAACGTTCCTAGTCCGAGGAAGGTCGCAGCGGTATTGCGGTTGACGAAGACGGCGGTCAGGCTGTCGAGATAGGCGTGTTTTTCGACGACGATCAGGACGTCGGGAAACATGGAGAATTGCAGCAGGCCGAAAACGGCGACGCCCCCTGCAGCAAGTCCCAGACCGGTAAGCAATTTCCGTGCGCGTTGATCGGTATCGCACAAGATCAGGCCGGTCAGAAACGTCACGAAAGGAAGAGCCACCCAGAGGATCGAGGCAAGCGTATCGGCCGGCTCGACGGAGATCACTGCATGTTGGACGCCCGCCAGATCGCGCGCAGCGCGCCAAGCGGGGTTCGCCAGCCAGTTGGCCGGCAATTCGATTGTCTGGATAAACGTCCAGCTCGTCAGCACGACGAGTAAAGACAAGGCGATGTTGAACACCCACCTCCCGTGTTTTGGCAGCGCGAACAGCAATCCCGCAAGGATGGCGAGAGCAAACATTCCGATTGCGGCGAAAGCGAAGGGAAAGGGCGTGACGCTCCCAAAAGGAACGAGTGTCAATATAACCAGGCCGATAAAGGCAACGAGAATCGCCTCCCGCAAGACCTGCCTGTTGATGAGGTTGGATAGCATTTGACTTCGCTTACCAGCAGCGGCACCGAGGGGATTACAACCGTTACGGTTAATATACTCGTACTAACATAAGTTGCATATCAAGCGCTAGCGTGTTAAAGTGCAACAGAATTCCACATAGTTTAAAATTGTCTCGAACGGCTTAAGCCAATCGAGACAAGACCCGATTATGCTCCTCATGCAGCAGAAACGGGATAGACGTTCTGTGCCATATACTTGGCAGATCACTAAATCGCCATGCCATTGACTGCGCGAAAAGGCAAGCCTGATCTCAATCGGTTGCCCTGACGGGGATTTAAGAGATGAAGAAAACGTTTGTTACACTTCTGGCGCTTGCTTTTACGGCTGGCAATGCCTGCTCGGCATTTGCCGCCGGCCCCACAGGTCTTGCCCGCGGCCTGAACGACAATTCGGCGGTCAGCTACATCTCTGAAAAAGGCAAGATCATTCCGCCCTTCGCCCAGGTGCTGTTCTGCGCCCAGAACCCAGCCGAATGCCGCGACAACAATGGATTGGCTGTCATCACGCTGACGGACAAGGAGATGCTGCAACTGAAAAATGTAAACAGCTCCGTCAACCGGACGATGGTCGGCCGGAACGATCCCCGCAACGAATTGAACGGCGACGTCTGGAGGGTGAATGTGCGCAGCGGCGACTGCGAAGATTTTGCGTTGACCAAACGCAGTCGACTGATAGCGATGGGCTGGTCGTCGCGCGCCCTGCGGATTGCGACAGCGTTTACGCCTTCCGGGGAAGGACATGCAGTGCTAGTGGTCAGAACCGACATGGGCGACCTTGTGCTCGACAACAGGCAAAGCAGCATCAAGAACTGGCACGATACCGACCTGCGATGGGACAAGATTCAATCGGGAACAGACCCCTACGTCTGGTATCGGCTGTAGCAGCCAAGGCAGTCCACAGGACAATTCCTCCCGTTACGGAATTGAAGTCGAGCCGGCTATAACGAACGGCTCGACTTGTCATATCGCCCACACAAACCTATGTTTTTGCTGTCGCGGGGTAGCCGGCAACGAGCAGAGGCACCTCGAGTACGACTTCCGATGTGGGTATCAAGCGATCTTCGATATTGTCTTTTGGCCCAGATTCAGTATGACGAACCTCATGCTGCGACGCAGCATGACGTTCTACTCTAATGATTTGAGGGAAATATGCGCATCACGATGATTGGATCAGGCTATGTAGGCCTCGTTTCAGGCGTTTGCTTTGCGGATTTCGGCCACGACGTCATCTGCGTCGACAAGGATCTGAGCAAGATCGAGGCCCTTCGCGAAGGCCGCATTCCGATCTACGAGCCGGGTCTCGATCAGCTGGTTGCCGAAAACACCAGCACCGGCCGCCTGTCGTTTTCGACGGATGTCGGCGAAAGCGTGCGTGGCGCCGACGTCGTGTTCATTGCTGTCGGCACGCCGTCCCGGCGCGGCGACGGCCATGCCGACCTCTCCTACGTCTATGCGGCTGCGCGCGAGATTGCCACTTATGTGGAAGGCTTCACGGTCATCGTCACCAAATCGACGGTGCCGGTCGGCACCGGCGATGAGGTTGAGCGCATCATGCGGGAAACCAATCCTGCAGCGGATATCGCCGTCGTTTCCAACCCGGAATTCCTCCGTGAAGGTGCGGCGATCGAAGACTTCAAGCGCCCTGACCGTATCGTCGTCGGGCTGAACGACGATCGGGCGCGCGAAACCATGACCGAAGTCTATCGCCCGCTTTACCTCAATCAGGCACCCTTGGTTTTCACGACCCGCCGCACCTCCGAACTGATCAAATATGCCGCTAACGCATTTCTTGCGATGAAGATCACCTTCATCAATGAGATCGCCGATCTCTGCGAGCGGGTCGACGCAAACGTCCAGGATGTCTCGCGCGGCATCGGCCTCGATGGCCGTATCGGTTCAAAGTTCCTGCATGCAGGCCCCGGTTACGGCGGCTCGTGCTTCCCCAAGGACACCCTTGCCCTTGCCAAGACCGCGCAGGATCACGACGCCCCGATCCGTCTCATCGAGACGACGATCTCGATCAACGACAACCGTAAGCGAGCGATGGGACGCAAGGTCATTTCGGCCGTCGGCGGAGACATTCGCGGCAAGAAGATCGCCATCCTCGGACTGACCTTCAAGCCGAACACCGACGACATGCGCGACAGCCCGGCCATCGCCATCATCCAGACGCTGCAGGACGCCGGCGCCCAGGTCGTCGGCTATGATCCCGAGGGTATGGATAATGCCCGCAAGGTCATCGAGAACATCGAATATGCGAACGGCCCCTACGAAGCCGCTGCCGACGCCGATGCCCTCGTCATCGTCACCGAATGGAACCAGTTCCGAGCACTCGATTTCAATCGCCTGAAGCAGTCGATGCGCGCTCCGGTACTCGTCGATCTGCGCAACATCTATCGCAGCGACGAAATCCGCAAACACGGTTTTACCTATACCGGTATCGGCACCAACCTTTACCAGGACGCCTGAGAGAGCCTGACAAATACGTGAAGCTTCTGACGCCGCGGCACAATCCCGCGGCGTTTTTTTGAATCGTGCCGCCGAAACCGAAGCAGTTTTTGGTTGGCGTCACGTTCTCCTTGCCCAGCTCATCGGCCCGAAGATCGGAATGGATTTTCGGAAGGCACCGATGCGTTAGATTCAGAGTGTTGAAGTGTCCTTACTGTGTGCGGGAAGGAGCACGGCGCTCTAAAGAAGCCCTACCCGCGTCCCCTTGATCGTTAGCACGGTCAGCCGGCCCGTCGCCGAAACCGCGGTGTCGATGCCGATGCGTTGCGGACCGAATGTCGGGATTCGCCCCGGGGTATGTCCGTGGATCACGAGCACAGGAAGCTGCGGCCCCTCGTCCAGGAAGGGTTGCCTGATCCACATGAGGTCGCTGTCTGTTTGTTTCTTGAGATCGATGCCGGGTCTGACACCTGCATGCACAAACACCACCCTGCCTATCCGCAACATGACCGGCAGCGATTCCAGGAACTCGATATGCCGCTCGGGTATCATGTTGCGAATGACGCGGGCAATCGTTTCGTTTCCCGCCGCCGACTGCAGGAGATGCTCGATATCGATGCCATATGATTGCAGCGTCTCCGTCCCGGCAAAACCCAGCCACTCGAAAATTCCCGCCGGTTTGCGATAAAGCTTCACCAACTCCGCATCGTGATTGCCGCAAAGGACCACACGCTGAAATCCCGGCGGCGGACTCTTGCTCAGGAACTCCAGAACCGCACTCGAATCGGGTCCACGATCGACGTAGTCGCCGAGCATGACGATGAGTTTGGGACCCGGAATACGCGCTGCATCCTCTACGATGCGTCGATGCACCTCGACGAGCTCGTTGTAACATCCGTGAACATCGCTCATGGCATAGACCGCAGCGAATTCGCTTTCGGCAAATGTCAGCCGAGCGCGCTTCCTACGGCTGCCGGCCAGTATCGGTATCTGTTGTCGCCACGGTCCTAGATAATTAAACATATAACCCATTTATGAGACCCGACCGAATGGCGGGTTGATCGAATTCTCATCCATTGCTGCCACGGCACCAAGCTCAGTGTTCATAAGAAGTTGGCCTGATCGCGGCGTCGAGATTGTAGCGGAGACCTGTTGCCACATTCACAACGGCATAGTCCTTCGCCATTTACTGAACCGCCTGCGTCAGGCTCGCCTGGGCGGTCGCGGCCGAACGTTGCGCGTCCAACTCATCAAGCAGTGAGGATTGTCCATCCTTGTAGCTCCCGATTGAAAGCGCAAGAGATTCCTGCGTGGGCCTCACCTCGGCAGGTCGGCTCTCGGCGGCAACATGATCTAGCCCGATCACGCAGCCCGCTCGGGATAACAAACGACTTCCGCAAGCAGCGGCGCTTGGTATCCATCCATAGCTGAGAAGATATCGCGATTAATATTCGCCTGTATTTTAATACATGATGGTTAATTGCCGGTTAATCGTGCGTTTACTGCTGCGGACCTTCTATCACCAGCTGTATTTCCGAGTATTTTCGCGTTTGGAAGAACTGGAAACTCGCGGCTTTCCACAGGCGAGGTCTCCGAAAAAGCTGTATAAATCAACTACAGCGAGAGTCGCCATGAAAAAATGAACGTTAAAGCAGATCGCGCTTGACGACCTTGCGACGTCGCTTAAAGATGGTGCGCTGCGAGAGTGAATGACAATTCTTGATCAGGAATCTCAGATCCAAAATTGCGGGGTGCAAAGTGGAAACTGCGGTTGATTCGAAACTTATCCAAGCGATCAGCTACGACGAAGACAGCCGGCATCTGCGGGTCTATCTGACCAACGGTCAGAGGCGAGAATATGAAGGTGTTCCCAAAGGGGTCGTCGTCGGTTTGACGATGGCGGAATCACCGGGGAATTTTTACATGAAAGCAATAAGGGGCAAATATCCGCCTCGCCCTTAGCTGCCGCACCGACTGCCGGCGGTCTTAAGACGGCGACATCTGACTTAAACGGCGGGCGGTTCCGAGCCCCCTTGAGTGTCAATCTACGACGACATCATCGTCGTCTCAGAACGATGCGGGACCGGTATTCACCGGTCCCGCTCACGTTTTGGCCACTGTCCTTGCACGGTCAATAACCGCTGAGGAACTCGCGAACCGCATCGATCTCAAGCGGCGCGATCTCGTGCCCGCCGGCATGCCAGACCGTTCTGACCTCCGCACCCCGACCCTCCAGGTGCGCTGAAAGGGCCTCGGTGGCTGCGATCGGAGCGATGGGATCCCGTTGTCCGGCTGTCACCAGTACCTTTCTTCCCGCCAGCGTCGACCGAGCTTCGGGCTGAAAGGGAATGAGCGGATGCATCAAAACCGCCGCATCGAAGATGCCCTTTTCAATCAGCACATTGGCAAGAATATTTGCGCCGTTCGAGAAGCCCAGGCCCAGAACATGAGAAGCCTGGTATTCGGCGGCCAATGCCGTGACATAAGCCGCCATCTTCTCCGTCGCGCGTGAAAGGTCGGACATGTCGTAAACCCCTTCCCCAGTGCGGCGGAAGAACCGGGCCGCGCCAAATTCGGAAACATCGCCACGCGGTGAAAGAATCGTTGCTTCGGGCAGCAGCCGTCGGCCGAAATCGAAGAACTGGTTCTCATCGCCGCCGGTGCCGTGCAGCACCAGCAGAATCGGTTTGTCAGGTGCGCCGGCACGCAGCCGATGCACATATCCGGTTTCGATCATATCACCCTCCCTACGCTTCCAGCGGCTGCAGATGCTGCTCGAGCAAGGAGCGAAGATGAGCGTGCTGCTGCGGCAGCTTCAGCGCTTCGCCGAGATGGGCAGTGTCTTCGTCGCGGTCGAAGCCAGGCTCATTGGTCGCGACCTCGAACAAAACACCACCTGGCGTGCGGAAATAGATCGCCCAGAAATAATCTCGGTCGATCACCGGTGTGACCTGATAGCCCGTGTCCATCAGCGCCTTGCGCACTTCGAGCTGCTTTTCGCGGTTTTCGACCGCAAAGGCGACATGGTGGACGGAGCCGGCGCCGGGAAGCGCGCGGGCAATGTTCGGCATGGTCTCCAGGTCGATCAGTTGGGCGCCGTTGCCATCCGGCCTGATCAGGCGTTTGACTCCGTCCCTTTCCTCGGCCACTTCGTAGCCCATGAACTTCAGCAGTTCGGCGGTTGCGCCTTCATCCCTCAGCCGCATGGCAACGGAGTGGAAGCCGCGAATAGCACGATCCTCGCTGATGCCGCCATGCGTCCACGGCTGGCGGCTGTCATTCTCGACCTCGACGAGTGCGAAGCCATCGCCATCCGGGCCGGAGAAGTTCAGGCGCTTTTCGCCGAAGCTCTCCTCGGCCTTCAGACCGCCGACGCCAAGCGTGGCGAAGCGCTCGCTCCAGAAGCCGAGCGAGCCTTGCGGGACGGAAAATGCGGTCGTGCCGACCTCACCGGTGCCGGGACGGCCCTGTGCCATCTTCGGGAAGGGGAAATAGGTCATGATCGTGCCGGGTGCACCGGTCTCATCACCATAGTAGAGGTGATAAACATCGGGCGCATCGAAATTGACGGTCTTCTTGACGCGGCGCAGGCCAAGCGCATGGGTGAAAAACTGGTTGTTGGTGCGGGCATCCTCCGCCATCGACGTAACGTGATGCAGCCCCTTGATCTGATCGAGCATGTGAGACCCCTTTCTCGCCCGCCATTCGCGAGCTTTTGATGGATCATAAATGCGCCCGGCCTGGCCTCCGGAATAGACCCTAAGACCAAAACGCATTGTCTCCTTTTAGCGAACGAAAATCAATTCATGTTCACTTCAGGCCCCATGAGGATCTGCGGGCAATTGCCAGTCGATCCGCGCCCGCCCGCGGGACTGGAGGAAAGCATTCGCCTTGGAAAAGTGTTTGCAGCCAAAGAAGCCGTTATGGGCCGAAAGCGGCGAGGGATGCGGCGCCCTGAGCACCAGATGTCGGGCCGTATCGACAAAGGCAGCCTTGCGCTGAGCATAGGAACCCCAAAGCATGAAGACGACGGATTCGCATTCATCATTGACTTTGCGGATAACGGCATCGGTAAAGCGCTCCCACCCCTTGCCCTGATGGGCGGCCGCCTGCCCTTCTTCGACAGTCAGCACGCTGTTCAGCAGGAGCACGCCCTGCCTTGCCCAATGTTCGAGAAAACCGTGGCGTGCCGGTGTTATGCCGAGATCCGTCTCCATCTCCTTATAGATATTGACGAGCGAGGGCGGTATGCGCACGCCGGGCCTGACACTGAAGCATAGACCGTGAGCCTGCCCAAGCCCGTGATAAGGATCTTGGCCGAGGATGACGGCCTTGACGTTGGCGATCGGCGTCAGATCAAGAGCGCGAAAATATTCGCTGCCCTTCGGAAAGATCCGTTTGCCGACCTGCTTCTGGGCGACGAGGAAGGATCTGAGTTGCTGCATATAGGGACTTGAAAACTCCCCCGCCAGCGCGGCCTTCCAGCTCTCCTCGAGACTGACGGATGTATCGCTCATCAGAAACCCTTCAGCATAGGACGAAATAATCGACAGGCGGTTCCAGCAAACAAACTGACGTCGCAATGCCTGCGGGGTTTCGCGTCGGCTTCAGCCCATCGAAACCTGGCGGCGAGCCGCAGAACTTGTTCGAGACGTCATCGTCCGTGTTTACTATATGCCCGCTTCGGTATTTACGCCGACTGACGGGGTGAGTAGAACCTTATTGTGACAATCGGGGGCATGTCTTCACATGAAATTCGGCACGAGCGGCCTTCGCGGACTTTCAGTCGATCTCAAGGGACGCGCCTCGGCACTCTACGCCGCCGCGTTCGGCAAATATCTGCTGCGGACCGGCAGGGCGCAGGTCGGCGACGTTATTCTGATCGGCCGCGACTTTCGCGATTCTAGCCCCGAAATCTCGGCAAATTGCGCCGGTGCGCTGACGGCTCTCGGCTTCCGGATCTTCGATTGCGGCAATGTGCCGACACCAGCCCTTGCCCTTTATGGCCTCCAACGCAAGGCCGCGTGCCTGATGGTTACGGGCTCGCACATACCGGCAGACCGCAACGGCATCAAATTCTATCGCCCGGACGGTGAGATCGACAAATCGGACGAGGCAGCCATTACTGCAGAGGCAGCCGCGATCGAGCGAAGTGGTCAAGCGCCGGTCGTGGCGCTGGCCAAAATCGAAGAGCATGAAGCAATCTGCCGGCAGCTCTTTTTCGAACGTAACGCCATGCTGCTTCCACAGGGCGCGCTGTCGGGCTTGAAGATCGGCGTCTATCAGCACAGCACTGTCGCCCGCGACCTGATGGTCGACGTTCTCACCCATTACGGTGCCGAGATCATTGCTCTCGGACGCTCGGAGAGCTTCATTCCTGTCGACACCGAAGCCGTGTCCGACGAGACGATTATGCTGATGAGACGCTGGGTATCCGAGCACAAACTCGATGCGATCGTTTCGACCGATGGCGACGGCGACCGCCCGCTTGTCGCGGATGAAGCCGGCCTACCGCTGCGCGGCGACCTTCTCGGTCTTGTGGCAGCCAATTTCTTGGGAGCTCGCACAGTTGTGACGCCCGTCACCTCCAATTCCGGCATCGAGGCCGCAGGCTCCTTTGCCGTCAAGCGCACCCGTGTCGGCTCCCCCTTTGTCATAACAGGCATGGAAGAGGCTGTGGCCGCCGGCGATGATCGCGTCATGGGCTTTGAAGCCAATGGCGGTTTGCTGACCGCTACCCCTTTCGATATCAACAGGCAAAACTTGCGCGCCCTGCCGACGCGTGATTGCTTTATTCCCATGCTCGCAATCCTGTCGCTCGCGGCCGCTCGCAGGCAGCCCGTCTCTGCCGTTGCCAGTTCCTATAAACTGCCCTTCGCCGCCGCCGATCGTCTGGAGAATTTCCCGGTTGAGACGAGCGCCGCGCTGATGGAATATCTCCGCGCCTCGGACGAAAATCTGGCCTCTTTCCTGCAGCCCATCGGCGTGGTAGCGGCGCAATCCAATATCGATGGGCTTCGGGTGACATTGAGCGATGGCCGGATCATCCATTTCCGCCCATCCGGCAATGCGCCGGAAATGCGCTGCTACGTGGAAGCCGGCAGCGAATCCGCAGCCTTCGACCTGCTGCATGCCGGGCTCGACAGAATAAGAGCCTGGGCAACTGCCCGCTAAAATGCAACGAATAAGCGTTCTATTTCGAGGAACCCGCCTATGAAGCAGAAAATCGTTCCCGTGATCATGGCCGGCGGCAAAGGCACGCGGCTCTGGCCGCTTTCCCGTGCCACTGCGCCGAAACAATTCATCCAGTTCGTGGGCGACAAGACGCTGTTTCAGGAAACGCTCGAACGCGTTTCCGATCCCGAGCTCTATGAAGCTCCGATCGTCGTCACCAATGAGGAGTTCCGCTTTCTGGTCGCCGAGCAGGCGCGCGCGCTTGCCATCCCGCTCGCCGCCGTCTTGCTCGAACCGGTCGCCCGCAATACCGCCGCGGCGGTCGCCGCTGCAGCAACGCTTGCCGCCGACCTCTTTGGCAAGGACACCATCATCCAGATGCTCGCCTCGGATCATGAGATCCTCGCCGACAAGAGCTATTTCGACTGTATCCGTATCGCCCGCGACGCGGCGGCCGGCGGCAAGCTCGTTACCTTCGGCATTAATCCGACCGAGCCGGCGACGGGTTATGGCTATATCGAGATCGGCGATGCGCTTGATAATGGCGCTCACAAGGTGAGCCGCTTCGTCGAGAAACCGGCACTGGACGAAGCCCAGCGGATGCTCGCGAACGGCGGCTTCTACTGGAACTCGGGCATCTTCATGTTCCCGGTAGCAGAACTTCTTGCCGAACTGCAGGAATATGCTCCCGAGGTGTTGAAGGCTGCAAGCAAGGCTGTTTCCAAGGCAAGCCGCGACCTCGATTTCACCCGCCTCGACGCCGACCATTTCGCCAAGAGCCCCGACATATCGATCGATTATGCGGTGATGGAAAAGACATCGAAGGCAGCGGTCGTTCCCTCTCCATTCCGGTGGTCCGACATGGGAAGCTGGGATGCAGTTTGGAAGTCGGGCAAACGCGACGATAGCGGCAATGTCGCCGCCGCCAACACGACCGTCGTCAATACCCGCAACTCGCTTGTCATGACCCATGGCGTGCACCTTGCCGTCCAGGGCATGGAGGATGTCGCCGTCATCGCTAGCGAGGACGCCGTCTATGTCGGGCCGCTCAAGGACAGCCAGAATGTCGGGCAACTGGTCAAGATGCTGGCCGCCTCCTCCGCGACGGCAAAATTCGCCGAAACGCATCCGACATCCTACCGACCGTGGGGCGGCTACACCTCTATCTTCAATGGCGACCGCTTTCAGGTGAAGCGCATATTCGTCACGCCGGGCAAGAAGCTTTCGCTGCAAAAACACCACCATCGCTCCGAGCACTGGGTCGTCGTGAAGGGAACGGCCGAGGTGACGATCGGCGACAACGTGCAGATGCTGCGCGAGAACGAAAGCGTCTATATCCCGCTCGGAGAGGTCCACCGTCTCGCCAACCCGGGCAAGATCGTCCTCGAACTCATCGAGGTTCAGACGGGCTCCTATCTCGGAGAGGACGACATTATCCGTATTGTCGACGAATTCGGAAGAACATAGAGCAAATGCCGGAACGGCTGGCGGACTAGGTCAGTCCGCCAGCGCTGCCGGCATGAGCACCATTCCAGTTGAATTCCTTTCCGGGTTTCTCGTACAATGCATGAGCCGACAGACCTGACAGGAGATGTCTTCTAATGCGTACCCTGCCCGCCTTGGCCGGATTTCTTGCAATCGTGCTTCCGGCAATAGCCTTTGCCCAAAACATGCGCGCTGCAAGCGAGGCGGAAATCCGCCAGCATCTGCCCGGCACGTCGGAGCTGAAAGAAAGCAGCAACGGCTATGAATATCGCGAGGGCAACGAGAACGGCTATAAGATCGGCAATGGCCAGGTGTGTGTCCGGTTTCCCGACAAGTCGACCGACTGCGTTAGCGTGAAGACTGACGGCAAGAATTTTCAGATGATCGACCGTAAGGGCGGCCGAACCAGATTCTGATTTCGGCCCGGGCTGCTTTGCCCCGTTTATTGTGCCGGCCCCGTTTCGCCATCCTTACCGAGAACGAATTCGGCGATCAGGCCCGAATGGTTGGAGCCGAGATTGTCATCGAGACGTTTCAGCGACTTCAGATGAAGCGGCGCGCGCGCGAAGATGTGATCTATGGCGATCCCGAACCGCCCGGCGGCGATCGGCCATGTCGCCGGTTCGGGCGCCAATGTCTTCAGCTTCTGCGTGCGCAGCAAAGCCCGAACGCCAGGAGCGATCGACGACGAATTGAAATCGCCGGACAGCACCAGCGGACCTGAGATCGAACCGAGCGCTTTGCCGAGATCTTCCAACTCTTCCACCTGGTAGTCGTCGAAATAGGGTTTGGTCAGGTGCGCCGATACGAGATTGACGGTGTGCCCGCCGAAATCGACACTTGCTGCGACCAGCCTGTCTTTCCGCAAGCTGCCGATGCTCGCGACCTGCCGCGTCACGAAGGGGCGTTTGGACAGCACCAGCGTATCGCAGCTGTCTTTGCCGTGGTCGCAGCCGATATGATACGGATAAACCTTGAACAGTCGCTGCAGATGGAACGTCAGCGGCTTGGCTTCGAGCAGATTGACGACATCGGCATTCGAAGCGATCACCATGTCGGCGATGGCGGTCGAATTTTTCCAATTGTCGATCGCGATGTTGAACGACATCAGCCTGAAAAGCGGCGCTGTTCCCGTCCCCCTGTCTTCCCCGGCAAATTCGCGCAGCATGATAAGGCCGTGCGCGGCGAGAAACAGCGAGGCGAGCAGAAGAGCAAAGCCGTAAACATGTCTTCTGACTGCGAGGATGACGAGGCTGCCGGCGACGAATGCGGCGGCGAGGTGGATTTGAAAACTGTAGACGAAGGAGAGCAGCCAGAAGTTCGTGATATAGCGCAGCGACACGACCACGATGGCCAGGGTCAGAAAAGCCGAAAAAATCCAGTAAATTATGTTTCTCATCAATCCCTGGTTCCGCCTGAACAGGATGTCGCTCGAAAAACGCTCACAATTTCGGCATCATCTCAAGACGACGAGCCGCCCATAACATGAGGGCCGTAATGGTGCAATGCAGCATAACATCCGGAAACGACGACAGCGGCACCGGCTCAGCCGCTATCTTTCAAAGGACTATCGACTCGCACTCTTTTTATCCTGTAAGTGGGTGCCATTTTATACGGAATCGGCTTTTGCCGTCGGCAGGGGGCCGAGAAAAAGGTGGGAATGCGCTACTTCATTACAGGCACTGCCGGCTTTATCGGTTTTCATCTGGCCCGGCGCCTGCTGCAGGAAGGGCATGAGGTGACAGGCTTCGACGGCCTCACTCCCTATTACAACGTCAAGCTCAAGGAGATGCGTCATGCGGCGCTCTCTCAGTTTCCCGCCTTCCGGCCTGTCATCTCAATGCTTGAAGACCGGCGGGCACTGGAGGCGGCAGTCTCCGCGAGCGAGCCTGACATCCTGATCCATCTCGCGGCGCAAGCCGGAGTCCGCTACAGCCTGGAAAATCCCGAAGCCTACATACATTCGAACGTCGAAGGCTCCTGGAATATCATGGAAATTGCCCGGCGGGTTGAAGTTCGCCACCTGATGCTGGCCTCGACATCATCGATCTATGGCGCGAGCGCGACGGTCCCCTTTCGTGAGACCGACCGCGCCGATGAGCCACTGACAATCTATGCCGCGACGAAGAAATCGATGGAGCTGATGGCGCACAGCTATGCCCATCTTCACAAGATTCCGACGACTGCCTTCCGCTTCTTCACCGTCTACGGCCCGTGGGGCCGGCCTGATATGGCGCTCTTCAAATTCGCCAAGAACATCCTGGATGGCCAGCCGATCGAGATCTACGGCGAAGGCAATATGAGCCGCGACTTCACCTATATCGACGATCTCATCGAAGCGATCGTCAGGTTGTCGGCAATTGCCCCAAGCGAGGAAAATCGGCTCGGCGACGTGGCGGTCGAAACGCTTTCGCGTCAGGCGCCCTTCCGCGTCGTCAATATCGGCGGCGGCCAACCGGTCAGCCTGATGGATTTCGTCGAGACGGTGGAAAAAGCGCTTGGCCGTCCTGCCATTCGCAAGATGCTGGCGATGCAGAAGGGGGACGTGCCGCGCACCTTCGCGGCTCCCGATCTGCTCGTGGCACTGACGGGTTACAAGCCCGATACGACATTGGATGCCGGCGTCAAGGCCTTCGTCGACTGGTATATCGACGTGCGTCGCGAACTGAATGCCTGAAGCGCGTTGCCTTAACGGAGAAGCGTGACCGCTTCCACAGCACCGACTGTCTTCGAGAAGAGATAGTTGATGGCGACGGTCAAGCTCTGCGAATAGGCCTTGAGCTGATAACCCCTACCCTCGATAGCAGCCGGGCCTCGCAGAACGAGGGGAGCGCTCGGCCGCACGAAGCCGGCGCGTGTCGTCAAGGGATTTTCGGTCGAATGGTCGATGGCGGAAGTGTACATCAGGTCGCGGGCGAGGCTCGCAGGCCCGGCGGCGAAGGCCGAACCCGCTGCCGTGGTTATGCTCAAAGTCAAGGCGATGGCGGCAACAGTTTTCTGCATGTCGAAGTCCCCGTTCTTGGATTGGCGGGCTTCCTTGCGCCCGTCTCCAAGCGATCGACGCGTCTGTCCACGCTTCGGCCGCTTGCATGGGAACACTCTACACGTCGGAATTTGCAGGGCTTTTAAGCAGATCGCTCAATTTTTAGGAAATTGACTTTTGTCCGCACAGCCGTCGCAGTCTTAGAGAATGCGATCCAGCTTCTTGTTGATATGCAAGTTCGGCATCAATCCCGCGCTTTGCGCAGCATGATAGGATTCTCGCGCCGCATCGAACGAGATCGACCACATAATGGCGCTCAACAGGAACGCGATAATATAGATCTGGATACGCATCGAACTGGCGATACGGAAAGAGCAAGGCAGTTTTGTGTCATAAAATGAGCGTATAACGAGAAAAAACCGGCATACTTTTCCCACCGTTCAGATCGGCGCCGGACATATTAGTGTCGTCAAATTTAGAGATAGTGCATTGCTACTGTTAGCAGCCACCCCAAGAGCATGAGAGGCCCGTTCGCTGCGGGCCTCTTTGCTTTTCCTGCGGGCGCTGGAAAGCTCGTCTGCACGACGTACCAAGACCGGCTCATCCCCTCATTCCGGAAACCTTGATAGAGGAAACGCATCCTCGCCGAGGAAGTCGCCACTGCGTAGAAAATCAATCGATTGACTTATTTGGCCAGGTAGGCTATAAGGATGTCATGACCCAGGAACGCGACAACTCAAATCCGCCAGCTTCCGCCCGTGCCGAGATCGCTCGCCAGAAGATGTTGACCGCTGCTCTCGACGTCTTCGGGCGCTACGGCTTCGACGGCGCCTCGACCCGGCAGCTGACCGAAGCTGCGGGCGTGAACCTGCAGGCGATCCCCTATTATTTCGGCAGCAAGGAAGGCCTCTACATCGCCACCGCCGAATATCTGATGATGCAGATCGACGCGCATGTCAGCGGCATGCGGGCCCGCATCGGGGCACATCTCATGGCTCTCGACGCAGCCGGCGAAACGCTCGGAGAGACGCAGGCGCGCGTCTTCCTGACCGAAATTCTCCAGACTATGGTGACGCTCTTCGTAGCCAAGGAGTCCGAACCGTGGGCCCGGTTCCTGATCCGCGAGCAGATGGAGCCGACCGAGGCCTTCAAGCGCGTCTACCAAGGCATCATGCGGCCGATGATCGAAATGGGCCGGCGCCTGGTCGGCGCAATCCTTGGCGAGGATCCGGCCTCCGAACATGTGCGCCTGCGTACCTTCAATCTCGTTGGCAGCATCCTCATCTTCCGGTTTGCCCACGCCGCTGTGCTCGCCCAGATGGAATGGGACGGCTTCGGTCCCGAGCAGGTGGAAATACTGCGGCGCCTGGCCGCTGAGCTGGCCGATGTCATCGGTCCGCAGAAAGGAGGCGCAGCGTGAAACGCATCCTCCCCCTCGCTGTCCTTCTCCTCCTTGCGGCAGGCGCGGCCGCCTGGTGGTATGGCCTTCCCGCAAGGCTCGGCTGGCTGCCCGAGGCCCGCCGCGAATTCGTTCTTTACGGCAATGTCGATATTCGCCAGGTCTCGCTCGGCTTTCGCGTCAGCGGCCGCCTCTCCGAACTCCGCGTCGATGAGGGCGATGTCGTCAAGAGCGGGACGATCCTGGCGAAACTCGACGCCTCGCCCTACGAGTTCGCCGTCCGCTCCGGCGAGGCCAATGCCGCCGCTCTTCGGGCAACGCTTGACAAGCTGAAGGCCGGCCCGCGGCCGACCGAGATCGCCCAGGCGCGCGCCGCCTATGACGAAAGTCTCGCGGATCTGCAAAATGCCAACCTAGCCTATGAGCGCGCCCGTCAGCTTCGCCCGCAGGGCACGATTTCCGAAGCGAGCCTCGACCAGGCGACCGCCGCAAAGGCGATGGCCGCCGCACGATCGGAGTCCGCCAACGAGGCGCTGAAGCTGCTGCAGGAAGGCTCGCGGGTTGAGGATATCGCCGCCGCCGACGCCCAGCTGAAGGCAGCCGAGGCAACGCTCGCCTCCGCTCGAACCTCGCTGGCTGACACGGAATTGCGCGCGCCGAACGACGGCGTCATCCTCTCGCGGGTGCGGGAGAACGGCGCGATCGTCTCGCCGGCAGATACCGTCTTCGTGCTCTCCCTGACCGAGCCGGTATGGGTGCGCAGCTACGTCGCCGAGCCCGATCTCGGGCGCATCCACCCCGGCATGAAAGTATCCGTCGCCTCTGATACCCAGCCGGATAAACCTTATGAAGGCACAATCGGATTCATTTCGCCGGTCGCCGAATTCACTCCGAAGTCAGTCGAAACGCCGGAGCTGAGGACCGACCTCGTCTATCGCCTGAGAATCGTCATCGACAGGCCCGGCCCGGATCTGCGCCAAGGCATGCCGGTCACCGTGCGGCCGTCTGCGCCGACGGCAGGCCGACAATGACCGCCCCTGGGCCTGACCGGGACGACAGGCCGCTCGTTTGGATCGACGCCGTTACCAAACGCTTCGGCGACGCGCCTGCGGCTCTCGATGCCATCTCCGGCGTCATCGGCGGCGGTGCGATCACCGGTATCGTCGGCCCGGACGGCGCCGGAAAGACGACGCTGATCCGGCTGATGACCGGCCTGATGCTGCCGGACGCCGGAACGATGGAGGTTCTTGGCTTCGACACCAGAAAGAATGCCGCCGGCATTCAGGCTGCGATCGGCTACATGCCGCAGCGCTTCGGCCTCTATGAGGATCTCTCGGTGCAGGAAAACCTCGACCTCTATGCCGATTTGCGTGGCCTGCCCAAGAGCGAACGCGCCGGCGCCTTCGATGAGCTGCTGACCTTCACCGACCTCAAGCGCTTCACCGGCAGACTTGCAGGAAAGCTCTCCGGCGGCATGAAACAGAAGCTCGGCCTCGCATGCGCGCTTCTGAAGAAGCCGCGCCTGTTGCTGCTCGACGAGCCGGGCGTCGGCGTCGATCCGATCTCGCGCCGCGACCTCTGGAAGATGGTCGAGAACCTGACTAGGGAAGGCATAGGCGTGGTCTGGTCGACCGCCTATCTCGACGAGGCCGAAGCCTGCGACCACGTCCTGCTCTTGAACGAGGGAAAACTGCTCTTCTCCGGAAAGCCGGACGAAATGACCGAGCGTGTCAGCGACCGTGTCTTCCGCGTATCCGATGTTAGCGGCCGCCGCCGGCAGGTTCTCGCCGAACTTCTGCAGGCCGATGGCGTCATCGACGGCGTGATCCAGGGCGAGGCGATCCGCCTCGTCGCAGCCAGCGGCAAGAAGCCCGATATCGGCAAGGCCGGCGACGGCGCATCGCTTTCTCCTGCCCCACCGCGTTTCGAGGACGCCTTCGTCGATATGCTCGGCGGCGGGCCCGGCGGCCGCTCCCGGCTTGCGGAAGCGCAAGAGCCGCTGAAGGCCGAGGGCGACCGCCCGGTGATCGAGGCAAGGGGCCTGACCAAACGCTTCGGCGATTTCACCGCCGCCGACGATATCAGCTTCGATATCCGCCGCGGCGAGATCTTCGGTCTGCTCGGTCCGAACGGGGCCGGCAAGTCCACCACCTTCAAGATGCTCTGCGGCTTGTTGAAACCGACCGGCGGCGAAGGCCGTGTTGCCGGTTTCGATCTTCGTCACGACGCCGCCGAAGCGCGCAATCAGCTCGGCTACATGGCGCAAAAATTCTCGCTCTACGGCGATCTCACGGTCATGCAGAACCTGGAATTCTTCGCCGGCGTCTATGGACTTCGGGGGCAGCGCAGGCGCGAACGCATCGAGCTGATGGCCGATATTTTCGATTTCGGCCGCCACGCCCGCGAACCTGCCAAGGATCTGCCGCTCGGCCTCAAACAGCGCCTGGCGCTCGCCTGTGCTGTCATGCACGAACCGCGCGCCCTGTTCCTCGATGAACCGACCTCCGGCGTCGATCCGATTACCCGGCGCGAGTTCTGGACCCATATCAACGGCTTAGTGGAAAAGGGCGTCACCGTGCTCGTCACGACTCATTTTATGGACGAGGCGGAATATTGCGACCGGATCTCGCTGATCTATCGCGGCCGCTCGATCGCGCTCGGCTCGCCCGATGAGTTGAAGGCACGTGTCGCGACAAAGGATGAACCGGATCCGACGATGGAGGACGCCTTCATCGCTTTGGTGCAGCGATCGGAAGCGGAGGATACCGCATGAGTATTTCCTCCAGCCGGCTCCGGCGCCTTGCAGCCCTGGTGCGCAAGGAAAGTTTCCAGGCAATCCGAGATCCGAGCAGCATCCTCATCGCCTTCGTATTGCCGCTGATCCTGCTCTTCCTCTTCGGCTACGGCGTCTCGCTCGATACCACGCGCACCCGCATCGGCCTCGTGGCCGAGGAGATGACGCCGCTGACGCAGGACCTCGCGGCCAGCTTCCGGGCGTCGCGCTATTTCGACGTGCTGATCGGCCGTGACCGGCGCCTGTTCGAGGAAGATCTCGTGATCGGCAAGGTGCGCGGTATCGTCGTCATCCCGGCCGATTTCACCACGCGCTACACCGCCGGCAATCGCCCGGAGATCCAGGTTATCGTCGACGGCTCCGATCCGAACACGGCGAATTTCGTCCAGAATTATGCGCAGGGCGCCGTCGCCAACTGGGAACAGCAGAGGCAGGCCGACGTCGCCTCGCGTAATCCCGCCATCGCCATCGAACAGCGTTTCTGGTTCAATCCGGAGCTGACAAGCCGCAATTTCCTCGTGCCGGGCTCCATCGCCATCGTCATGACGCTCGTGGGTACGCTGCTGACCTCGCTCGTCGTCGCCCGCGAATGGGAGCGAGGTACGATGGAGGCGATCATGGCGACGCCGGTGACGGCCGTCGAGCTGCTCGCCGGCAAGATCCTGCCCTATTTTCTGCTCGGCCTCACCTCGATGACGCTCTGCGTGCTGCTTGCGGTCTTTCTGTTCGGCGTGCCGTTCCGCGGCTCCGTCGCCGGCCTTTACGCCCTGTCGGCCGCCTTCCTGATCCCGGCGCTGGGGCAAGGCCTGTTGATCTCGACAGCAACCAAGAACCAGTTCCTGGCGTCGCAACTCGCGCTGATCTCCGCCTTCCTGCCGGCCTTCCTGCTCTCGGGCTTCCTGTTCGAGATCAACTCCATGCCGAAGATCATCCAGTGGATCACCTTCATCGTGCCGGCGCGCTACCTGATCCCCAGCCTGCAGACGGTGTTTCTCGCCGGCGACATCTGGCCGATGTTCAGTCAGGCAATCTCGGTCATGCTGACGATCGGCGGCGTCATGTTCGTGCTGGCCGCACGCAGCACCAGAAAGAGGATCGGCTGAGATGGGATGGACAAGGCTCTACGCGCTCATCGTCAAGGAATTGCTCGCGGTGCTCCGCGATCCCAAGGGACGCGCTATCCTGATCGGCCCGCCCATCGTCCAGCTCCTCGTCTTTTCCTACGCGGCGACACTTGAAGTCCGCAATGTCGACGTCATGATCCTCAACCGCGACAGCGGCCATTGGGGCCAGGAGCTGATCGAGCGCATCGATGGCTCGCCGACCTTCCGCAATATTGAGATTGCCGCCGAACAGGCGGAGATCCAGGTGGCGATCGACAATCAGATGGTACTCGCTGCCATCGAGATCGGCCCGGATTTCTCCCGCAATATCGAAGCGGGGACGCCGGCCGACCTGCAGGTGGTGCTCGACGGCCGCCGCTCCAACGCCTCGCAGATCGTCGCTGGTTATATCTCGCAGATCGGCGCCGCGCTTGCCGCCGAGACACCGGCCGGCAAACGCGCCGGCGCCAGCATCGTCTCATCCGTGCCGCGCAACTGGTTTAACCCCAACCTCACCTTCCAATGGTTCATGGTGCCGAACCTGATCGCCAGCATCGCGCTTTTGATCGGCCTGATCGTCACGGCTTTGTCGATCGCCCGCGAGCGCGAGCTCGGCACCTTCGATCAACTGATGGTCTCGCCGTTGCGTCTGCACGAGATCCTGATCGGCAAGCTGATCCCGCCGATGATGCTCGGCCTCTTCCACATCACCGTATATATTGTGGCCGCCGTCTTTCTCTTCGAGGTGCCGCTGCGCGGTTCGCTCTTCCTGCTTTATAGCAGCGCGATCTTTTATCTCGGTTCTGTCGCCGGCCTTGGCCTCTTCATCTCCGCACTGTCGATGACGCAGCAGCAGGCGATCCTCGGCGCCTTCCTGTTCATGGTCCCAGCCATGTTGCTCTCCGGTTTTGCGACTCCGATCGAAAACATGCCAGCCTGGCTCCAACCGATAACATTGGTCAATCCCCTGCGCTACTTCCTGGTGATCGTCAAAGGCGTCTTCCTCAAGGATATCCCCTTAAGCGAGGTGGTCAATCAAACCATCCCGCTGGCGCTGATCGCCACTGTTACTCTCAGCGCCGCCGCCTGGCTCTTCCGTCGGCGCCTGGAATAATCTCACCCCATGCATGCTTCAGCCGCCTCACAGAATGTGAACCGGCCTTCCAAAGCGTGACTCTTTGCTGC
Source organism: Rhizobium bangladeshense (assembly GCF_017357245.1). Lineage (NCBI taxonomy): Bacteria > Pseudomonadati > Pseudomonadota > Alphaproteobacteria > Hyphomicrobiales > Rhizobiaceae > Rhizobium > Rhizobium bangladeshense. The sequence continues at coordinate 3,385,027 of NZ_CP071612.1, forward strand.
TGGAACCTCGGTTTGGCACCGTCGTTAGTCGAGTGCAACCCCAGCAAAGGAGAAGCAAAATGTACAAGATCATACTTGTCTCCGGCGCCCTTGCGCTGTCGTCGCTTGCCACCAACGCGCTCGCTGACGGCGCCGTGACCGGTGCCGCCGGAGGCGCCATTACCGGCGCAATAGTCGGTGGCCCCGTGGGTGCTGCCGTGGGCGGCATCGCCGGCGGCGTTGCCGGTGCCGCTATTGACCCGCCGCCGCGCGAGGTCGTCACCTACGTCGAACAACAGCCGGCCCCGACCTCTCGCGTGGTCGTCGAGCAACCGATCGTCGTCGGCAAACCGCTTCCGGCCGATGTCGTCGTCACCCCGGTTCCGGATAACCCCAAATACGCCTATACCGTCGTGAACGACCGTCGCGTGATCGTGGAACCCCGGACCCATCGAGTTGTGCAGGTCATCGAATAATCAAACGGTCGAGACCGCCTGCTGCGTCTCGGCTACTCCGGCCCCGCTTCGGCGGGGCTTTTTTTGTTTGCAGCACGACCGATCGGCGCGTGATAGCACGGCAAGCAGCCGCCTGAACGGCGGCTTCCATACCCCAACCGGAAATCAGACCTTCAGCTCGCGCCGCTCGCGTTCCGTAACCATGGCGAGATCGAGCACCTTCTGCAGGTTGGCCGCGTGGCGGAAATTTGGGTCTGGCTGGATGCCGCTTGCCACCGCTTCGGCGAAGCGCTGGTAGTTGGTCGGCACCGGAGGCACTTCGATCTCCTTCCAGGTGGCGGTCTCGGCGTCGTCGCCGAGGCAGCCGCGCAGCTCGGACCCTCCGGGGCGATGGATCACTTCGAGGCTGCCCTTTTCGCCGTAGATGCGCAGCTTCAGCTCGTTCAGATGGCCGGTCGCCCAACGGCTGGCATGAATGACGCCGAGCGCGCCGTTGGCGAAATCGACCGACATCGTGAAGCTGTCATTGGCGTCTAGCATATATTCGCCGATCTGGCCGCCCGGCGCCTTGTTGAAGGTCTTCAGCCGCGCAAAGACATGGTCGATGTCAGTCGCGGCGCCATAGGCGGCGAAATCGAGGATATGGATGCCGACATCGCCGAGCACGCCGTTTGAGCCGTGGCCGGTGGAAAGCCGCCACAGCCAGGTCGATTCGGTGCGCCAGTCGCCCCACGCGCGCGAGACGAGCCAGCTCTGGAGATAGGAGGCCTCCACATGCTTGATCGTGCCGAGCTCGCCGGCGAGCACCATCTCGCGGGCGCGCTGCAGCGGCGCGACGTTGCGGTAGGTGAGGTTCACCATGTTGATGACACCGGCCTTTTCGGCAGCTTCCGTCATCTCAAGCGCCTTCGGATAGTTTTCCGCCAGCGGCTTCTCGCAGAGCACATGTTTGCCGGCGGCAATCAGCGCCAGCGTTGTCGGGTGATGAATGCGGTCGGGCGTGATATTGGTCGCCGCGTCGAATTCACCCCAGGCAATCGCCTCATCAAGCGACAGAAATCGCTTTTCGATGTCGAACTTTTCGGCAAAGGCGGAAAGCCGGTCGGGATCGGTGTCGACGGCGCCGACCACCGTGACCCCGTCGATTTTGCTGAAGTGGGTGAGCTGGTTTTTCGCCATCACGCCCGTGCCAAGAACGAGTAGTCGCATGAATGCTCCTCAGCGGTAACCGGCTTCGCCGGCCTGGTGCAGTTTCGGGCCGCGTTCGACGATCGGCTCCAGTGCCTTTTCTACCGGCACATTCGGAGCGTCGGTAATGCTCGTCAGAGCGCCCGCAGGGTTATAGGCCCACTTGACGCCGTTGATCAGCACCTTCTGGATAGTGGCGTCGTGATAGGTCGGATAGGTCTCGTGGCCGGGACGGAAATAGAAGATGTTGCCGGCGCCGCGGCGCCAGGTCAGGCCCGAGCGGAACACTTCCCCGCCCTGGAACCAGGAGATGAACACCGTTTCGAGCGGCTCCGGCACTGAGAACTGCTCGCCATACATTTCCTCGTTCTCGAGCTCGAAATGCTCGCCGATGCCGGCGGCGATCGGATGGCGCGGGTTGATCGTCCACAACCGCTCGCGCTCGCCCGCCTCACGCCATTTCAGCGCACAGGGCGTGCCCATCAGTCGCTTGAAGATCTTGGAGAAATGGCCGGAATGCAGCACGAGAAGGCCCATGCCTTCCCAGACGCGCTTGGCGACGCGCTCGACGACGGCATCGGAGACGGCGCCGTGATCCTTGTGGCCCCACCAGGTCAGCACATCGGTTTGCGCAAGACGGGCCTCGCTCAGCCCATGTTCCGGCTCCTGCAGCGTCGCCGTCGTCGCCGAGATGCCGGGATCCTTATTCAGCGCATTCGCGATCGTCGTATGCATGCCTTCGGGATAGATGCCCCGGACGACTTCATTGGTATTCTCGTGAATATTCTCTCCCCAGACGACGGTGCGTATGGCCATGATTTGCTCCTCTGGAAGCTGGAAGTATCAACAGGCGGGAAAGGCCGAATTCAAAGCGCTTTGGAAAGTGTCGCTGACAGCGCCTCGTCTCCTCGACGTCAGAGGAACACATAGACCTTTGTCAGGAGTTTGACAAAGGGGAAAATCTCTCGTCGGCCTCTAGAAGAGGTTTTCCGCAATATCGCTATGGAATCAATGCGAAACGGATTTCGAGAACAGATTGACCACGAGTACGCCTGATATGATAAGACAGAGGCCGACGATTGCCGGCACGTCGAGACGCTGCTTGAAGAATACCAGGCCAACCGAGGAAATCAGCACGATTCCCAAAGCGCTCCAAATCGCGTAGGCAATGCCTACGGGAATGCTCTTCAGCGTTAGCGACAGGCAGTAGAAGGCGGCAGCGTAGCAGGCGACGACGATGGCCGTCGGCCCCATGCGGCTGAACTGCTGGGATAGTTGCAGCGCGGTCGTGCCAATGACTTCGAGCACGACGGCGACGAGAAGCAGCCCATAAACGGCAGCCTGGCTCATGGCGAACTCCCTAGATTACTTTCCGGTCAGATCGACAAGGCGGTTGATGAGGTCGCGCCTTAAAGCATTGTTGATATCATGGCTGTCCAACGTATCGGCGAACCACAACCCATCGGCGGCGAAACGCACGATTTGCGCATCGAGCGAGGAATCGGTGCCGACATATTCCTCCGCCCGCGCCTGCACCCATTGACGCCAGCGCAGGCGCAGCCGGGGCTCGGCGAGCAGGGCGATGGTTACCTGAGTCCAGCTTTTGGAATCGTCGGGACGATCCTTGAGGCCGGAGACTGCTTTGAGGTAGGCGCGGGTGAAGCGACCCTGCGGCAATGGATCACCGCGCATCAGCTCCTCGATGTCGGCGTCGAACCTGTCGAGCAGGCTCTCGAACAACGCGTCGAGCAACGCATTCTTCGTCGGGAAGTGATGCAGTAGTCCGCCCTTGCTGACGCTGGAGGCAGCAGAAACCGCGTCTAGCGTCACGGCGGCCATGCCTTCGTTGACCACAAGACGCGCCGCAACCTCCAGCAATTGCTGGCGCACGAGAGCGGGCTGTTTCTTGCGATGGTGAGCTTTCGACATGCAAACAAAAGAAACCGTCTAGACGGTTTTGTCAAGAAAAATCGGCGTAAGGCCAACTGTGTCGGGACTATGCGCGAAATGACGCGGCACCTTGATGACAGTTGCGATCATGTTATCTCCGGTGCATGAAGGATCGCGCAATTGCTATGGGATGACAGCGGGATGGTTTCGTGACGGAGAAGGTCACCACTTTATATGAAGCGATTGGCGGTGATCCGGCCGTACGGGCACTGACGCACCGCTTCTACAAGCTGATGGATACACTCCCGGAGGCAAGCAACGTGCGCGCCGTGCACCCGCCGAGCCTCGAAGGCAGCGAAGAGAAATTCTACGACTACATGACCGGATATCTCGGCGGCCCGCCACTCTATACTGATAAGCGCGGCCACCCGCGCCTGCGCAGCCGCCATTTCGTCGCCGAGATCGGGCCGATCGAGCGCGACGAATGGCTGCTCTGCTTCCGCCGCGCGCTCGATGAGACGGTCGCGAGCCAGGCGCTGCGCGATCTCATCTGGGCGCCGGTCGAGCGCCTTGCCTATCACATGCAGAACAAGGAATAACCATGAGCCTCAACGCGCGTCTGGAGCCGGTGCTCCATCTTTTTGCCGGCCTGTTCGGCGTAGCCGGCGTGGCGCTCGCAGCGCTTGCCGCGCATGGCGGCGGTGAAGCCAGCCTTGCCGCATCCGCGTCCGCCATGTGCCTCGCGCATGCGCCTGCCCTGCTGGCATTGGCGCTGGGCACCACCCGGCTCAAAACCGCCTGGCTGGCCGGTTTTCTGATGATTGTCGGAACGCTGCTCTTCGCCGGCGATCTCGTCACGCTGCGCCTTTCCGGCTCCGGCCTCTTCCCCTATGCCGCGCCGACCGGCGGCTGGGCGATGATGCTTGGCTGGCTGGCCGTTGCGGGAGGCGCCATCTTCCGCGTAAGGGCTTAGGCGCGCTGCTGTGGCACACGGCCAAAGCGCAAGAGATTGCGGTGCGGATCATGGATGTAGAATTCCCCCCATGTTCACGGCCGCACTTCCATCTCGGTCAGGCGCTCGATGCCCCGCTCGCGATATTCCGCGTGGAGGGCGCCGATAGGTTCGCCCCTGAGATAGATGGTGGCCTTCTCATCAAAGCCCGGCATCTCTGGTGCGCCAAAAATCCAGTTCCATGTCGTCACGCCGCAATATGAGATAGTCTTCTGCGTGATAGACGACATTGGCAAAGCCGAGCTTGTCTCGATAGAAGGCGAGCGTCGCATCGATATCGAGCGACGGCAGAACCGGTAGGACCTCGATACGATCAGACCCCTGCTTCATATACCATCGACGACGTTGAAGCCTTCGAACACCGGCGGCTCCTTATACATAGCCTTGCGCTCGCCGGCGTTACGATGCGCCGCGCGAAAATTCTCCGACTTCGTCCAATTCTGAAAGTCCTCTTCGCTCTTCCAGACCGTGTGCGAGGAATAGAGAGTGTAGCCCTCCTCTTCGTTGGACTTGCCGCGCAGCAGGCGGAATTCGACGAAACCGGGCACCACGGCCAGGCTGGAATCGCGATTGCGCCAGACGGTCTCGAAATCGCCCTCCGTTCCGGTGACGACCTTGAAGCGGTTCATTGCGATATACATGAAATCTCCTTACGCCTTCCTTTTGGCCGCCGCCCTTACCGCGGGTGAGGGAAAGGCAAGAATATTATTGCCGTTCGCCGCCGCAGCGCCAAGCGGCCTTGCCGCCGCCTCTCCGGGCATGCGCGCCTCCCAGGTGGGGAACAGCGTCACATTCTGGTAGATCTGCTGGCGTTCGATATGCTGCTGAAGAAGTTCATAGAGCTCGGGCACGAGACCATCGCCGGTCTGCGAAGCAAGCTTATGCAGGCCGATCATGGTGAAGCCGTCGGGGCGCTGGTCGTTCATCGGGAATTGTCTCGTTCGTTCATTGTTTGCAGTGCACGTTCCAGGCTGGACTTGCTGCCGTTGCGGAGGGGGATGAAGGCCTTGCTGAACTTCTTGCAGCCGGTCTTCACGCGCAGGCAGGCATCGTGGCTGATACAGTCGATGGGGCAGAACACGCAGTCGACAGAGGGAAGCAGCGTGTCGATGCGGGAGACCGCCTCGCGAAGGCCGCCATCGTGATGAATGAGCTCGGCGCCGAAATTGCTGGCGATCTGGCGAAGATGCGCCACTTGGCAGTCACGCCCGCCGACATACAGAAAACTGCGGCCATCCAGCTTGGATCGTCCGTGGGACGCCTGGCTGACCTCCTCACCCGCGCTGTCGCGGACCTCCCGGTTCGATCCCTTCTTGCCCTTGCGAGCCATATGCCACCCGTTCGCTCGTTGGTCGTCACACGATTCCTGCGTGTGCGGATGGACTTTATTAAACTTGATTTTCCTCGTAAAGTATAAAGTTGAATGTGTTTGTCATATTATTCGACTGAGATCGGAAGCGACGTGAAGCTCCTTCCATTTCCACCAGGCGTCGGGCCGAATGGTGCCGCACGCCGGATAGCATCGATGGCAATCTGATCGATCTCGGGGACGCCGGACCCGTTCACCACACGAACGGAAGTTAGGCCTCCGCTGCCATTCACCGAAAACGAGACGACCACAGTCCCCTCGACACCACGCGGCGTTCTGATTGCACGGCGGATGCGACTGCGGACCTTGCCATCGTAATTGGCAAAAGCTGCCCGTCCGATACCATCATTGCTGCTGGCGCCACTTGAATTGCGTTCCGACTGAGCTGACGGGTTGCCCTCGGCAAAACCTCGTACCGAATCCTGCTGCGCTTCGCTCTGGGAACCAGAAGACTTTTTCGGCGGCCGCCTCCTTTCAACCTGTTTCGGTTTCTCCTGGAGCGCCACTTTTGGCTTCGGCTTCGGCGTCACAATCTCTTGCGGCACTTCCGGCTCCGGCTGAATCTCCGTCATCTCAATCGGCTTCACCTCTTCGGGCTCCACAGCCGCAACAGGCGGCACCTCGGAGGGTTGCACTTCCGCAGGAACTTCCTCAGATTTCTGCTCCTCCGGAACAACCGTCGACATCGGCTGCGCAACGGCGGTTTCAGCCGGCACTTCCGACACGAGAACTTCCGGCTCGACGGCTGCCATGGATTCCGGAGAGACACGCGTTATCTCAGGAGCCGGAGCTTGCTGAACGTGATCCTGCGTCTCGACAGGTGTAACCTCAATTGGCTGAACATTTTCGGGCTGAAGACTTGCCGTTTCCGTCGACTGGATAGTATCCGGCTCGACCGCCTCCGGAATGATCTCTTCCTGGACAGTCACCTCGGTCTCGCCGGCAGCAGTCTCATCGACATCCGAGTTGCCAAACATGACGACACTCACGGCTTCACCAGCCTCCTCAACCGCCTCCTCCGGGACCTTGGGGAAAGCGATGAGTAGCGCCGCGGCCAGCGCAGCGTGGAAAATCAGCGACCCGACGCACGTCAGCGCCACCCGCCGTCGTACCGGCTTCCTCTCATCCTCCTGCTTCTCCGCCGACGCATCCATTGGCGGCGCGGAAACGGGAGCGGCTGGTGCGGCTTCCGGATGGTCGGGAAAGGAGGATATCTGCGCAAAACGCGTGTAGTGGGTCACTGTTTCGCCGGCTGGCTGCCGTTGCGCGTTGCGAAGTTCCGGAAGCTCGTGACCGGGGTGCATGCCGGGCCTATTGTCGTTCAAACTGCTACCGGCGTCCGCCTCCCCGATGAGCACGTGTCTCGATCTGGATTTCGCTGAAATCGCCATTGTTTACGCCTCGGACAGCCAAAAACAGGTCCGCCGGGTTCATCCCGGCGTCCTCTTATCCCTCGAAGGGAACGGAGATCTGCGAGCGGGTGACGAGACCCTTCATGCACTCGCCGGTCGCCGGCCCATCGCAGACCGGCGTGTCGTTGATGAGGATGCGAGTCACGCTCTCGCATTTGACATTCGGCATGTCGAACTGGCGTACCCGTTTCTTGCCTTGCGGCAGATCGCGGAAGTCGAGAACCGTGATGCGGTCGACGGCATTCTTGTCGTTGAAAAAGGCGAGCTCGAAGGAAATCTTATTGATGGCGGCGGGCAGCTTGTTGAGCGCCACGAAGGTCATCATGCAGCCCTTCTGCGAGGGCGCCAGCGCGTTGAGCTCGACGTCGAGGGAAGCTGCGGGCGCTGCCTCCTGCGCTTGGGCTACGCTTGCAATCGTCATCACCAAGCCGGCCGCAAAGGCCGCAAACCTACCCGTCATAATCTTCTCCGCATTGTCGCGAGCCGTCGGCGGACGGCGTCGTATCAGCAATCTCAAAAACTTGACTACGTTAGTCTTCTATTGCGTCTTTAAAAAACTATGAGTAAGAAAGTCAAGATAATTGTAAACGCAACCGGGGACCTTCAGATCCCCGGTCTCACGGAATTGCCAGCCGAAATGATGGTTGAAAAGCCAGACACCTTTAAGCATGCGCCACTGCCCAGCGAGCCGGCGGCGCAACACCGGATCGTCGAAAGCGCGGATCTTTTCCGCGGCACGAACGAGATCATGATCAGACACGACGGGCTGGTTTACCGCCTGAAGATTACCCGCCAGGGCAAACTCATTCTCAATAAATAGGGCAAGACATGACTGAGCAGAAAAGACCGGCTCCATCAGAAATCCGCGCGTTTCGCGCCGAGAATCCGAAGATGCGCGAGCGCGATATCGCCGCCCAGCTGAAGATTTCCGAGGCAGCCCTCATCGCCGCGGAAGCCGGCATCAGCGTCACCCGCATCGACGGTAGCGCGATGAGACTTCTCGAGCGCGTGGAACGCCTCGGCGAAGTGATGGTGCTCTCGCGCAACGAAAGCGCCGTGCACGAGAAGGTCGGCGTCTTCGAAAACATCAAGACGGGCATGCAGAGCGCGATCGTGCTGGGCGAGAATATCGACCTGCGCATCTTCCCGAGCCGCTGGGAGTACGGTTTCGCCGTCTCCAAGAGGGATGGCGATCAGGAACGCCTCAGCCTGCAATATTTCGACAAGGCAGGCAACGCTGTGCATAAGGTGCATCTGCGCCCGAATTCGAATATCGAAGCCTATCACGCGATCGTCGCCGAACTGAAGCTCGAAGACCAGTCGCAGGAATTCGTCGAGGCCGAGGTCTCGAATCCCGCTGACGAATCCGGCGACGTCAGCCGCGATGAGCTGCGCGACAACTGGAGCAAGCTCACCGACACCCATGAATTCTTCGGCATGCTTAAGCGCCTGAAGATCGGCAGGCAGGCAGCAATCCGCACCGTCGGCGACGACTATGCCTGGAAGCTCGACAATACCGCGACCGCAGAGATGATGCATGCCTCGGTGAAGTCAGGCCTGCCGATCATGTGCTTCGTCGCCAATAACGGGATTGTCCAGATCCATTCCGGCCCAATTTTCAACGTGCAGGCGATGGGACCGTGGATCAACATCATGGACCCGACCTTCCACCTGCATCTGCGCCAGGATCACATCGCCGAGACCTGGGCCGTGCGCAAGCCGACCAAGGATGGCCACGTGACCTCACTTGAGTCTTACAATGCCGAGGGCGAGATGATTATCCAGTTCTTCGGCAAGCGGAAGGAAGGTGTCGGCGAACGCGCCGAGTGGCGCGAGATCATGGAAAACCTACCGCGGACAGCAAGTGTCGCCGCATAAGGATCATAGCGATGACGATGCGTAACAATCTGCGCCGTATGCGCCTTTGGGAACTGGCCCTGTCGGCGGCCGTCATGGCGCTGCCCCTGATCCCGACGGCGCCGGCCAGCAAGAGCTTCGCCTTTGTCGGCGCCGCCCAGGCCGAGGAGAAAAAACTCGATACGTCGCGCCTGGTTTCGGTCGGCGGCGACGTCACGGAGATCATCTATGCGCTCGGCGAAGAAAGCCGGCTGATCGCCCGCGACACCACGAGCCTCTATCCCGAGGCGGCGCTGAAGCTACCGAACGTCGGCTACATGCGCGCGCTCTCCCCGGAGGGCATCCTCGCCATGAACCCGACGGCGATCATCGCAGTCGAAGGATCCGGCCCGCCGGAGGCGCTGACCGTGCTGAGGAATGCCAGCGTGCCTTTCGAAACCGTGCCGAATACCTTTACGCGCGACGGCATCATTGCCAAGATCGACCGGGTGGGTGCTCTACTTGGCGTGTCCGACAAGGCGAAAGCGCTCGAAGAAAAGGTCGCGGCCGGTCTCGACGCGGCGATTGCCGACGCTGAAAAGCGTCCTGAGGCGGAGCGCAAGCGTGTTCTCTTCATCCTCAGCGCCCAGAACGGCCGGATCATGGCATCGGGCACCGGCACGGCAGCTGATGGCGTCATCAAACTTGCCGGTGCCATCAACGCCGTCGGCGTATTCCCGGGTTATAAGCCGCTGACGGACGAAGCGATCATTGAAGCGAAGCCCGACATCATCCTGATGATGAACCGCGGCGATGGCGCCGGCACCAGGAACGAGGATCTGCTGGCGCAGCCGGCGATCGCTCTGACGCCGGCCGGTGAGAAGAAAGCGATCATACGGATGGACGGCGTTTACCTGCTCGGCTTCGGCCCACGCACGGCAAGCGCTGCGCGTGACCTGAACGCGGCGATCTACGGGGGCTGATCATGGCCCTGCCGCAAGCCTTGACGGAGCGAAGGCGATTATTCCCGATGGCGGCAATACACGAGAGCAGGCAGGCAGGCGACAGGACGCCTCTCGCCCTCCTGGCGATCGCCATGCTTATCGCGGGCTCTGCCTTCTCGATGCTGTTTTCGGTGACGACGGGCGCCTCGGATGCCTCTATCGTCGACGTTATCGCCAACACGGCTGGCTCCGAGACGGCGCTCAGCGCCCGCGACCGGATCATCATCTTCGATATCCGATTGCCCCGGACGATCCTCGGCTTCCTGATCGGCGCCTCGCTCGCCGTCTCCGGCACGGTGATGCAGGGCCTGTTCCGCAATCCGCTGGCAGATCCCGGCCTCGTCGGAGTCTCCTCCGGTGCCAGCTTCGGCGCCGTCGTGATGATCGTGCTCGGCAGCGGTGTCGCAGCCCCGCTACAGGCACTTTTCGGCATCTATGCTCTGCCGGCGGCCGCTTTCGGCGGCGGCCTCATCACGACGCTGCTGCTCTACCGGATCGCGACGCGCCACGGCCAGACCTCGGTGGCGACGATGCTGCTTGCCGGAATCGCGCTGGGCGCGCTCGCGCTGGCCCTGACCGGCCTGCTGATCTACAGGGCGAACGATCAGCAGTTGCGCGATCTCACGTTCTGGAGCATGGGCTCGCTTGCCGGCGCCACCTGGACGAAGATCGCCGCCGCTGGTCCGATCATCCTCTTGTCCTTCACCGCACTTCCCTTCATGGCCCGCGGCCTCAATGCCATCACTCTCGGCGAGGCGGCCGCCTTTCATATGGGCGTGCCGGTGCAACGGCTGAAGAATGTGGCAATCGTCGGCGTCGCGGCTGCGACCGGTGCTTCCGTCGCCGTCAGCGGCGGCATCGGCTTCGTCGGCATCGTCGTGCCGCATATCCTGCGCATGGCGATCGGGCCGGATCACCGCTTTCTGCTGCCGGCCGCAGCCCTTCTCGGCGGCTCGCTGCTGATCTTCGCCGACGTGCTCGCCCGCACCGTGGTCGCCCCGGCCGAGCTGCCGATCGGCATCATCACCGCGGCGGTCGGCGGGCCGTTCTTCCTGTGGATTCTGCTGAAGCAGCGTTCGCGCCTTGCCCTCTGAGCGAGTTGTGAGTTACGTACAGATGATCGAAGTGTCCGGCCTCTCCGTGCGCCTTTCCGGCAAATCAATCATCAGCGACGTCGCGTTCACAGCAAAGGCCGGCGAGCTGACGGCGATCGCCGGACCGAACGGCTCCGGCAAGACGACAACGATGAAAGCGATCTCCGGTGAGCTCGCTTACGACGGTTCCGTGCGTATCGGCGGCGAGGAAGTGAAGGGGCTGAAACCCTGGCAGCTTGCAGCCGTTCGCGGCGTGCTGCCGCAGGCCAGCACCATCTCCTTTCCCTTCACCGTGCGCGAGATCGTCCGCATGGGGCTGACCTCGGGCCTGAACCTCAATCCCGACAAGGCCGATCAGACGGCTGCCGCTGCGCTGGCCGCCGTCGACCTGATCGGCTTCGAAGGCCGCTTTTATCAGGAACTTTCGGGCGGCGAGCAGCAGCGCGTGCAGCTTGCCCGCGTGCTCTGCCAGATCTCCGAGCCCGTCGCCGACGGCAAGCCTTGCTGGCTGCTGCTCGACGAGCCGGTCTCCAGTCTCGACATCAGCCACCAGCTGACCATCATGTCGCTTGCCCGCACGTTCTGCGAACGCGGCGGCGGCGTCATCGCCGTCATGCACGATCTCAACCTGACAGCGCTTTTTGCCGACCGCATCGTGTTGATGAAATCCGGTCGCCTCGCCGCCGCCGGAAGCATCGAGGAAGTGATGACGGACGAGACGATGCTTTCGGTGTTCGGCTGCGCGCTAAGGATCAACCAAATCCCGGCCGACGGCACGCCTTTCGTGCTTGCCCACAGCGCCGTCTCCCACGCCTGAGCCTGCGCAAGCGGAACTTTTGCCCCGGCAAGACGTTGTCGGCAATGATCTGGGTCAATGCCGGGCGACATCATTCATGCAACGGACGGTGGTGACCCTCGTGCGAAACAGGCGGGCTCGCGCGCGCCCCAGCCAATGGAGACAGCCATGAGCTATTCTATCTTCCAGTCCGGCCGCAGCCGCCGCAACGGCACCTTCCGCCACCTCGAATCCGGTATCGAAGAACAGATCGAGGCATTGCGCGATGAGCTCGCTGCATTGACGCGCCTCGTCGGCAAGAACTCGCGCCACCAGAGCGAGAATATTCGCACTCAGGCCAACGCCGGCTATGAGGAACTGCTCAGCCGCAGCGAGGACCTGCTGCGCGAGCTGCAGCACGGCTATGAGCGCGGAGCGACCGAAATGCGCGAGACGGTGCGCAAACATCCGCTGGCGACCATCGGCGCCGCTGCCGCTTTCGGCTTGGCCCTCGCCTTCCTCGCCCGTCGCTGAGGAAGCTCGATGCTCTCGATCCTCAGCCTGCTGACCGGCGCAAGCATGCATCGGACCATCGCGCGCGTCAAACGCAACAGCATCTTCATCGCGCTTGCCGCACTCTTCCTCCTCACGGCCTATGCGCTGGCGGTGGCCGCCGGCGCCATCTGGCTCGCCGGCATCTATGGTCCGCTTGCCGCAGTCCTGTTCCTGGCCGTCTGCGCACTGCTGATCGCAATCATCATGTTGGTGGTCATGTCGATCATCAACGCGCGTGAGGCACGTCGCGCCCGCGATCGCCGCGCGGCGCTGGAATCTCTGGCGACGGTGGGCCTCGGCCTCGTCCGCGCCCAGCCGCTGCTCACCGCCGGCGTGCTTGCGGCGATCGTCGCGGCCAATCTTGTGGGTTCGAAGCGCGAGGATTGAGTAAGCAGGACAAGGTCCTGAAATCGGTCGTGAAATGAAACGCACTACCTCTCCTCCCTCATTCCTGTGCCTGTCACAGAAATCCAGCCACGGCGCGTCCGCGCCGTGAATGACTCTTATTGCAACAAATGAGTCTTTCGCGCCCAAGGACTTGGACGCACTGGAGTCCTGTGACGAGCACAGGATTGAGGGAAGAGAGCGCTTGGTGCCCGCAGCGTGTGGCGCCTACGCTCATGACAGCCCAAAAGGGATCCCAAAGAGCCGCCGGCCTCAATTACTTCTTAGAACGCAAAAGCCTTTGACGTCAGCGGTGCGGACGTCGCATCCGGACCGAAATCGGCCTCGCCTGAAATCTGCAGCAATTCCTGCAGCCGCTGACGAGCGCGGTTGACACGGCTCTTGATCGTGCCGACGGCGCAGCCGCAGATTTCTGCTGCCTCTTCGTAGGAAAAGCCAGAGGCGCCGACGAGGATGATCGCCTCGCGCTGGTCGGGCGGAAGCTGGTCGAGTGCTTTTTTGAAGTCCTGAAGATCCAACGCGCCATATTGCGAGGGGTGCATCGCCATCGATTCCGTGAACAGCCCGTCGCTGTCCTGCACCTCGCGGCCGCTTTTGCGCATCTGGCTATAGAGCTCATTGCGCAGGATCGTGAAGAGCCAAGCCTTCATATTGGTGCCCATCTCGAAATGATCCTGCTTGGCCCAGGCTTTCATGATCGTATCCTGGACGAGATCGTCGGCACGGTCATGGCGGCCGATGAGTGAGATCGCGAATGCGCGAAGACTAGGTAGGGCGGCCAGCAGTTCCCGCTTGAAGCTGGGTTGCACTTTTTCTTCCATGCGACGATCCTATTCGGCCATCTTGGCGGAAGCCATCATCTCGGCATGGTCGAGTTTTTCGAGAAGATCGAGAAAACGATCCGGGATCGCCTCATCCTGTGCAGCCGCGTAAAGCGACCGCAACCTGACACCGATCTGATTGTTCGGGTCCAAAATATCGCTTGCCCGCAGCTCCAGCTTTCGCTGATCAGCTGCATCTTTCTTGCGTGTCGTCATCAATTCGTCTTCTCGCCGTTTGTCTGATGCAGAGCGTGCACGGATAATTACGAAATCAAACACCGACACCGACCGTTACACTATCGATGTCGCTGATATTAGCCGCGGCATGGGTCAAAATGCTACGCCCTTTCTTTGTCGGCTGGAATAATGCGGCGCGACAAAAAAAGTTCCTGCCGTTCCGGAACTTTTTTATCAAGGCAGCGTTAATCGCTCATTGAACCTATTACCGGCCTGCATACGGGAGCCATTAATGACACTTTCTACTCGAATTGCGCCGCACCTTCCCTATCTGCGTCGCTATTCCCGCGCCCTTACCGGCACCCAGACTTCAGGCGACGCTTATGTCGCTGCCGTTCTCGAAGCCATTATAGCCGACTTGTCGATTTTCCCGGATACAGCCAATGACCGGGTCGCACTTTACAAACTGTTCACGCAACTGTTTGGTTCCACCGCAGTCCAGATTCCAGAGCCTACCTCCCCTTATGCATGGGAACAGCGCGCTACGCTCAACCTGTCCAAGGTTTCACCGGGTGCACGCCAGGCCTTCCTGCTCGCTTCGGTGGAAAATTTCCGCGTTGCAGAGATCGCAGAAATTCTCGAACTCGATGAACAGGATGTCATGCAGTTGCTCGACAAGGCCTCACAGGAAATCTCCCGTCAGGTCGCAACCGACATCATGATCATCGAGGATGAACCGCTGATCGCCATGGATATAGAGCAAATGGTCGAAAGCCTCGGCCACCGTGTTACCGGCATCGCCCGCACGCACGCCGAAGCCGTCGCGCTCTACAATAAGACGAAGCCGAGCATGGTGCTCGCCGACATCCAGCTTGCCGACGGCAGTTCCGGTATCGACGCGGTGAACGACATCCTCAAGACATCGAGCGTGCCGGTGATCTTCATCACCGCATTCCCGGAACGGCTTTTGACTGGCGAGCGCCCCGAACCGACTTTCCTCGTGACCAAACCGTTCAACCCCGACATGGTCAAGGCTCTGATCAGTCAAGCGCTTTTCTTCAATGAATCGACCAAGGTAGCCGCCTGAGACGCAATTTTCCGGCTCTCGGAACCAAACCGCCGAAACAGGCGTTCCGGTGCTACCGGGGCGCCCCGGCGACTTTAACGGTTTTTGCAGCGCTTTATTCTAGAGTTGGCAGGCGTTTCTGAAAGGGGTCCCGTTCAGCGACGCTCCGAGATGTCACAAAGGAAAGGCGGCCGAGTGAATACGACTGAACCATTGTCGGACACGCCTTTCACCTTCGAAGGCAAAGCCGCAATGATGGAGCGAGCGCTCGGCAGCGCTGGGATTTCAATCCTCTGCCAGGACGCCCGGCTTTCGATCTTTTACGCCGAAAATCTGCCGCCGCATTTCGCAGCGCTTTTTTTGCCCGGCGGCAGTGATGCCGCCCTTTTCGGGGATGTCCAGGGGCAATATCTCACGGCGCTGAAGCGTAAGGTGCTGGAGACCGGTATTCCCAACAATGCCGAGGTCGACATCGATGTCGACGGCGAAATGCGAACCTATGAATTGAAAATCCAGCGAACCGGCGAACGCGGCACGCTCGGGCTACTATCCGTGATGACGGAGGTGACCGAAAGCCGGCATCGTGAAAAAGTGCTGAAATCGCTGTTGCGCGAACTCTCGCACCGTTCGAAGAACCTTCTCGCCATCATTCAGGGCATCGCGACGCAAACAGCGCGCAACACGCTCTCGCTCGACAGCTTCCTTCTCAAGTTCCGCGGCAGGTTGCAGTCGCTTTCCAATTCCCAGGACCTGGTCACGGATTCCAGCTGGCGCGGCGCCTACCTCTTCGAGCTTGCCGAAAAACAGTTCGCCCCCTATTGGCCGGAGACGGCCGGCTCCATGCCGATCTATGGCATCAATGCCCACCTGACGCCGAATGCAGCCGTGCATCTCGGGCTTGCCCTCCACGAACTCATCGTCAACTCCGCCTCCTATGGAGCGATATCAAGCGGCGCCGCCTCAATCACTTTGAACTGCCGTGAGGCGATGATCAACGACAGGAAAGCGATCGAGATTGCCTGGGCCGAAGTGTTGCAGGATCAGTCGGAAGTCCATGAATTCAGCGACAACAGCTTCGGGCGCACCGTACTGGAGCGTGTCGTGCCCTCGTCAGTCAACGGTAAAGCGGAGCTGAGCCTCGTGCCGGGCCGAATCGAATATCGGCTGACCATTCCGGAAACAGAATTCGAAATCTTCAAGCGCATGTGAAAGCCAGAACCGATGAGCCGCCGGCAACGGAAAAACAGCCGGTGCGAGGGCGGCGCACCGGCTGTCTTCACTCACCGGGAGGGGACCGTGAGTACGTCCGGACGGTGGGTTGGGGGCGCGCATGTTGGGTCGATGCGATCACCATCCGGATATCGCAATAACGGCGAAGCTCACCTTTGGTTCCCTGGGCATCAAAAAAAATCGACCTATTTTTATTTTTTTTCGAATGCCCGTCCCCTCCCGCACGCTCAAATGGATCACCAGTTCGAGATGAAGAAATTTATCGTGTAAAGACAGACGCATGCAGGAGCCATCGTTGGAAAATTTTACCGTTTGATAAATTTTTGAACCTGAGTTACGCTTGCCCTCACAGGCCGTTTACCAATAATGAGGGAACTTCAATGGAACGACTGGAAACTGGGATTCATGCCGGGCGGCTTTCGCCCGCCGAGTATGAAGCTAATTTTTCCGATCTGCATCCGCGCCTCGACAATCATGAGGCGCTGGTCGCCGCCGACCGCTGTTATTTCTGTTATGACGCGCCGTGCATGACGGCCTGCCCCACCTCGATCGACATTCCGCTGTTCATCCGCCAGATTTCGACCGGCAATCCGCTCGGCTCGGCAAAGACGATCTTCGACCAGAACATTCTCGGCGGCATGTGCGCCCGCGTCTGTCCCACCGAAGAGCTCTGCGAGCAGGCCTGCGTACGCAACACCGCCGAGGAACGGCCCGTCGAGATCGGCCGCCTGCAGCGTTATGCGACCGATGCCGCCATGCAGGCAGGCAAGCAGTTCTATGTCAGGGCCGAGGCGAGCGGCAAACGGATCGCCGTTGTCGGCGCCGGCCCGGCAGGCCTTGCCGCCGCCCATCGCCTGGCGGTGAAGGGCCATAGCGTGACCATCTACGACGCCAGGGAAAAATCCGGCGGCCTCAACGAGTACGGCATCGCCACCTACAAGACGGTCGATGACTTCGCCCAGAAGGAAGTCGAGTACGTTTTGTCGATCGGTGGTATCGACGTCAGGCACGGCGTCCTTCTCGGCCGCGATTTTTCGCTTTCCGATCTGCAGGCGCAGTATCACGCTGTCTTCCTCGGCATCGGCCTTGCCGGCGTCAACGCGTTGCGCATCGAAGGCGAAAGGCTTGCCGGCGTCGATGATGCCGTCGACTTCATTGCCGCGCTCCGCCAGGCGGAAGACAAGGGTCAGATCCCGATCGGCCGCCGTGTCGTCGTGCTCGGCGGCGGCATGACGGCGATCGACGCTGCCGTGCAGGCAAAGCTGCTCGGCGCCGAGGAGGTGACGATCTGTTACCGCCGTGGCAAGGAACATATGAACGCCTCGGAATACGAGCAGGATCTGGCCAGTTCCAAGGGCGTCATCATCCGCCACTGGCTCGCGCCGAAATCAATCCTGTCGCAGGACGGCAAAGTCGCCGCCATCGAGGTGGAATATACCAAAATCGTCGAAGGCCGCCTGGTCGGTACCGGCGAGACCGGCGTGATTGCCGCCGATCAGATCTTCAAGGCGATCGGCCAGACCTTTGATGCCTCCGGCCTCGGTTCACTGCGCATGGAATCCGGTCGCATCGCGGTCGACGTCGAAGGCCGGACTTCGCTTGACGGCGTCTGGGCCGGAGGCGACTGCGTCTTCGGCGGCGAGGACCTCACGGTTTCCGCTGTCGCCCACGGCCGCGATGCGGCTGAATCCATCCATCGCGCTCTCTCCGCAACGGCCGCTCCGGCTGTCGCGGTTGCTTGAAGGGGAGAATGACCAATGGCTGATCTCCGCAACAATTTCGTCGGCATCAAATCCCCGAACCCGTTCTGGCTGGCGTCCGCGCCGCCGACCGACAAGGCCTATAACGTCGAGCGCGCCTTCAAGGCCGGCTGGGGTGGCGTGGTCTGGAAGACGCTCGGCGAGGAAGGACCGCCCGTCGTCAACGTCAACGGCCCCCGCTATGGCGCGATCTTTGGCGCCGACCGCCGCCTACTGGGCCTCAACAATATCGAGCTGATCACCGACCGCGACCTCTACACCAACCTGCGCGAAATGAAGCAGGTGAAGATGAACTGGCCGGATCGGGCGCTGATCGCCTCGATCATGGTGCCCTGCGAGGAACAGGCCTGGAAGGCGATCCTGCCTCTGGTCGAAGAGACCGGCGCCGACGGTATCGAACTCAATTTCGGCTGTCCGCACGGCATGTCGGAACGCGGCATGGGCTCGGCCGTCGGCCAGGTGCCGGAATATATCGAAATGGTCGTGCGCTGGTGCAAGCAGTACACCCGCATGCCCGTTATCACCAAGCTGACGCCAAATATCACCGATATCCGCCGCCCCGCCCGCGCCGCCAAGGCCGGCGGCACCGACGCCGTTTCGCTGATCAACACGATCAATTCGATCGTCTCCGTCGATCTCGACAACTTCGCCCCCAACCCGACGGTCGGCGGCAAGGGCAGCCATGGCGGCTATTGCGGCCCGGCGGTCAAGCCGATCGCGCTCAACATGGTGGCTGAGATCGCTCGTGACCCCGAAACCTACGGCCTGCCGATCTCCGGCATCGGCGGCATCACCACCTGGCGGGACGCGGCCGAATTCCTCGTCCTCGGTGCCGGCAACGTTCAGGTCTGCACGGCGGCGATGACCTACGGCTTCAAGATCGTACAGGAGATGATATCGGGCCTCTCCGACTGGATGGATGAAAAGGGCCATCGCACCCTCGACGACATTACCGGTCGCGCCGTGCCCAACGTCACCGACTGGCAATATCTGAACCTCAACTACGTCGCCAAGGCGAAGATTGATCAGGACGCCTGCATCAAATGCGGCCGCTGCCATATTGCCTGCGAGGACACTTCGCACCAGGCGATTACCAATGTCCTCAACGGTCTGCGTCACTTCGAGGTGATCGAAGAGGAATGCGTCGGCTGCAATCTCTGCGTCAACGTCTGCCCGGTCGAGAACTGCATCACCATGGAACCGCTTGCCGCCGGCACCATCGACAAACGTACCGGCCGCGCCGTCGATCCGAACTATGCCAACTGGACGACCCACCCGAACAACCCGATGGCCCGCCAGGCAGCGGAGTGACGGCTTTACAACGCCGCGGACAAGCTCGGTCCGCGGCGTTGCGACGTACCCCAAATGCGGATTTGGGGGTTGATAGGCAGCCCGAAAGGGAGCGAATAGCAATGATGGGAACATCATAAGGCTACCGAAGTTAGCGCAGGCGATCTCCACGAGAGAACCATGCACGACCACTCAGGCAGCGAAAAGTCAACACCGATACCTCCAAGTTCGAGCCGACGCCTCCCGATCGGAGCGGAGGTTGATGCTGGCGGCGTTTCGTTCCGGCTATGGGCTCCTGCCAGAGAACGCTGCTTCCTCGTGATCGAGGGAAATTCCGAATACGAGATGTCGGCGGAGGATGGCGGCTACTTCTGCCTCTATCTGCCCGGTCTGACTGCTGGGACGCGCTACCAGTTTCACTTTGGAGACGCGGATGATCTTCTTGCCGATCCTGCTTCGCGATTTCAGCCGGATGGTCCATTGGGGCCATCAGTCATCGTTGATCCGGCGCGGTATCAGTGGAACGATCACGATTGGCAAGGAATTCCCGCTTTCGGAGCTGCTCTCTATGAGCTGCACATCGGCACCTTCACAAGGGATGGTACCTTTGCGGCAGCCCGGGAAAAGCTGGCCAAACTTCGTGCGATTGGCATCAACTGCGTGGAAGTAATGCCAATCAATGAGTTCGAAGGCGAATTCGGCTGGGGCTACGACGGCACGTTGCTCTATGCTCCGACCCGGCTCTATGGATCACCCGATGATGTGCGCGCTTTCGTCGACGAAGCTCACCGGATCGGCATGGGAGTGATCCTCGACGTGGTCTACAATCACTTCGGTAACGGCGAGCGCTTTTGCGAATTCACATCAGACTATTTTACCGAGCGTTACTCGAACGAATGGGGTAAGTCGATCAACTTCGATGGTCCGAACAGCCGTGGCGTTCGCGAATATGTCGCAACGAACGCGGCCTACTGGATCGAGGAGTTCCATTTTGATGGACTGCGCATCGATGCAACGCAGGCCTTGTTCGACTCAAGCCGCGAACACATAGTCACCCTCATCGCCAGAAAAGCTCGCGCGGCATCGGGAGGGCGTCAGATCTATCTCGTGAGCGAAAATGAGCCGCAACAAACCGATATGGTGCGGTCGGCAGGTATAGGAGGGCATGGGCTGGATGCCCTGTGGAATGAGGATTTCCACCGCTCCGCGACAGTGGCGGCGACGGGCCGCAACGAAGCCTATTATCACGATCATCGCGGTACGGCCCAGGAGCTCGTTTCTGCCGCCAAATATGGCTGCTTGTTTCAAGGACAGCGATATGATTGGCAGGACAAACCGCGGGGGAGCGCCGGGCTGGACCTCAAGCCCTGGAACTTCATACACTTCCTCCAAAATCACGATCAGATCGCCAACTCCGGCACAGGAGCCAGGATCGGCCACATAACATCGCCGGCCCGCCTTCGGGTCCTGACGACACTCCAGCTACTGGGGCCGCAGACGCCGATGCTCTTTCAGGGGCAGGAGTTTGGTTCCTCTTCTCCGTTCTATTATTTCGCGGATCACGACGGAGAAATCGCCGACATCGTACGGCAAGGGCGGCGCAGTTTCATTAGCCAGTTCCCGAACCTGCGAGATGAAGAACTCATCAAACGCATGGCAGATCCATGCGCTCGCGCAACGTTCGACAAGGTGAAGCTTGATTGGGCCGAATGGGAGAGGAACGCGGCGGTCGTTCTGCTTCATCGCGACCTGCTGAATCTACGTCAGACAGACAAGGCATTTTCTCAGCAAGCCTGCGCCCGTGATGGCCAAATGGACGGCAGCATCTTGTCCAGCACCGCCTTCCTCCTCAGGTTCTTCGCCGAGAAACCTTCTGACGAGAGGCTGTTGCTGATCAACTTCGGCAATGATCTCGTGATCGACAGTCTGCCGGACCCGCTTTTTGCTCCACCAGAGGCTCACCAATGGCATCTCTCTTGGTCAAGTGAAGATGCCTCTTACGGTGGCGGCGGACGCCGCCCCTATGACTTCCAGAAGCGTTGGGTATTGAATGGCGATATCGCCCTGGTTCTCGCCCCCGTAAAAGTTGACGACCAGCAAAACGCCTCGGCGGTATCGATGGAGGAATGGCAAGCCGGCATTTTGAGAGCCGCCGGTCCGGGCACCTAGAGCAATTCCGTCTTTCTTCGAAGCACGGAATTGCTCCATCTCGTTGTTTTACGCAATACCGGCGGCAAAACCGCTGCACATTTTTGCTGGAATTGCTCTAACTGCAGGCATCCGGTGTTCGTCGTTCAAGCAGACGTTTGAGGAACTGAGCGAGGGAGTGGCCTGAATTCTCGCCATCGCCACCAAGGACAGTGACGCCCCACCTCTTCAGAACATGCACCTGGACTTCGGTTGGCTCGTGCATGAAGAGAAATAGCGGTGGCCGGTGTCGGTCCATCCCTGTCCGCCGCCATGTTGACCACAGGTGATGGAGCAGAAAGCGAATATTCAGATCGGACATGCTGTAGCCGATGAACAACAACGTCGAGGCGAAGGCATCGCTCCTGAACTTGATATCCAAGGGAGCGTCAAACGACAGGCGGTCGAAATAATCCGACTCCGTCAGCACCAGCGTGTCCGGATCGGAGAAGTCGCCATGGTATTTGACGATCTGAGTTTTGCCGACCGGCGCGGTCGCCATGTCTTTCGCACTTGTAATCCGCGTGAACGCCCGCCCGAACGTCTCATATGACATTTCAAGGTTGTCATCGTAGTTTGTGGTGTAGACGAGAGGAAAATCCAATTCCACGATGAGCCGATGCAACTCCGAGGCCCTCAGTTGCTCCGGCGAAACCTGCCACTCGCGTTTCATCCATTCGACCAACTGAGACAATGAACCGTGTTTCAACCGGTAATATTCGGCGATTTCCTGGTAGGTCGTGCCGTGCTCGGCGGCGAATGACGAAGGCAGCCCTAAATCTATCAACATATGGTCGATGAGGCAGGTCCATGACGGCAAGCCGACGTTCATCGATATTCCTGCCCCAACGAACAAAATGGCCTGCCGGCGTTCAAGCGCGCTGGCGATCGCCAATATCTGTTCATCGTGTGGCACGAATCCTCCTGACTCCTTAGACCGAACGTCGTCTGGGGAGACTTGTTTCCGTGCGATAACGTACCACCCATTGGCGCGCGTGACTGAGGTGCCCCGCAATCCTTCACCACGCATCGCGGTTCGCGGCCTCCCTCGGCGGGTCCTGGGCGGGCGGCCGCAAGGATGCAACCGACCGGCAGCTCCGTCATCCGCCTGAGCCGGCCTACGTGGCGTCACCAACCCTCTGGGGGCCCCTATGCGTTTCCAATTCGTGGGCGTATGGTCCCGCATGTCCGCCGGTTCTCATGAAGTGCTTATCGATCTCGGCGATGATCGCTTCAGCCTTCTCTCCGCCATTTAATCTGATCAGAGCGTCCAGTTTCGCTTCGGTGCGGTCATCGTTTTCCTTCGAAGAAGGAGACCCGATATAGAGAAAGTAGGCAAGACCGACGACCTGCCAGAGCAACTGCAGGAATTCGGACTGCCAATTTTCAAATGTGTCTCTGCCCATCTCCATGATATAGGCATTGAAATCAGGCACCTGACCGTGGCTCTGCTGCTCGCCGACAAAAGCAAACCAACCAAATAACCAATGGCCGGTGAGCGAAAATAGAAAGAAGCCGACAGTGATCCAGGCGTAGGCGTATTTCTTGAACATGCTACCTCCTTTGGTCAGGCAACCGGTGCGAGTGCGAGATCAGGCACATTTGCGAGATCCTCATCAGCTGACCCCTGGCCTGCCCTTCAAGTCATCCCCTAGAGAGGTCGATGCAGCAGCTGGCGCGCCTGTCCTGAAAGCGGGTAGGACCTCGTGTCCGAAGGCTTTGATGAACTCGCGCTGATTGCGCCCGACATTGTGAATATAAATCTCTTTAAATCCCATCGCGATGTCGGCTTTCAGCCACGCGACATGCTGTTGCGGATCGACCGAGATGCGCACGTGCTCATCCATGTCTTCCGGACGCACCTTCAGACACGCCTCATCGAATTCCTGCGGCAAACGAAGCGTTTCCGAGATCGCGGCGGAAATTGCGTTGCTCCGCCACTGCTCGAAGGCGTTTGCTCTGGCTTCCTCTTCGGAGCCTGCATAAGAAACATGTGTCTGTAAGTAGAGCGGTTTTTCCTCCCCGCCGCCGCGCCGGAAGGCATCGACGATTTCGCCGAGCTTGTCGGGCGGCTGGTTGATGGTGATGAGCGCATCGGCCCAGCTTCCCGCCCACTCGGCCGTTTCCGGCGAAAGAGCGCCGGCAACAATGCGAGGTATCTCTTCTGGAAGAGTATGGATGCGGGCCTGATCGACTTTGATAGGTCCTTCCCGGCTGACAAGCTTCCCCATCCACAAGTCCCGCATGATTTCGACCGCGGCACGCAGTCGTTCATTTCTTTCAGCCTTGGAAGGCCAGCGTTCGCCGATGACGTGTTCATTCATGGCCTGTCCGCTGCCGACCGCGATCCACGGCAACCGTCCCGGAAACATCTCGGCGATCGTCGCGCCGGCCTGTGCAGTAATCGCCGGATGATAACGCCAGCCCATAGGAACGGTGATGATACCAAAGGGAATGGATCGCGTAGCCTGCAGCGCCGCGCCCAACCATGCCCACGCAAAGCCTGATTGTCCCTGCCTCTCGCTCCATGGCGTTAGGTGATCGGATGACATCACGGAGTCGAAACCTGCAGCCTCCGCAGCCTGCACATAACCAAGGAGCTCGCTTGGCGAAAATTGTTCGTGGGACGCGTGATAGCCGATGAGCGTCATGTTCCATTGCCTTCTGAAATAAACCAACGATAGGAATAAGGCTGGAGCTCGAGGCGTGGTTCCTTGAGACCCTCGTACTCGATATCGTCAATCAAATCTCGAAACCCTTTGGGTTGCATGCCGCCAAAATTGATTTCCGTCTTGATTTGACGATCCGAGAGATTGTGGACAAGCAACAGGAGCGACCCGGCATCTTCGAATCCATGGACCAAAACCGCCGGATCCTCGGCGCTCAACCGCACCAGCCGACCCTTGGTGAAAATCGGCTGGTTCCGGCGAAGAGAAATGAAGCGCTTGATTCTGTTCAACAGGGAATTGGAATCCGCCGATTGGTCGGCGACATTCACTTTCTTGTAGGAAAACGGCCCATCGGCGACGAGCGGTTGGCACAGTTTTCCGGTGCTGGCGCCGGAGAAGCCTGCATTCTTCTCCGCCGACCATTGCATCGGAACCCGCACCGTATTGCGTCCGGCCTGGGAAAGGTCCTCGCCAATGCCGATCTCATCTCCGTAGACGATGAGGGGCGGCCCGCTCAGAGAAAAAATGATGCTGAAGGCGAGTTCGATCCGCCGCTGGTCGCCTTGAAGCATGGGCGCAACGCGGCGCCGGATGCCGCGGCCGAAAACCCGCATTTCTTCTTTCGGCGCGAAGACTTCGAAGACCTTCTTCTTCAAATCCTCGGGAACGCGGGAAAAATCGAGTTCGTCGAGATTGCGCAGGAAGTTGACCCAGCCGCAACCCGGCGGCGGCTCCGGAAGCAGGCTCAGCCCCTGATTGATCGAAGCGGCGTCTTCTCCGGCAAAACCGGCAAAGAGATAGCAGGCAAGCATGAAATTGAGCAGAAGCTGGAGTTGGTCCCCTTCTCCGAAAAAAGCGTCGGATGCCTCCGGCGGAAGATTGACTTCCCCGAGCAGCACACCGCCGGGCCGCCGGCTTTGCAGATAGCCGCCGATCTGCCTCAGTATGCCATGGGGATCGCGGGGATTGGCATGTTCAAGTCCTTTGTCGGCAATGATGAGCGGGGCGGCATCGAGCCTGAACCCGCTGACGCCGAACGCGATCCAGTAATCGACGATGCGCAATATCTCTTCGCGGACCTGCGGATTTGCGGCATTCAGTTCGGGCTGAAATTCGTAGAAACTATGGAAGTAATAGGCTCTTGCCACCTCGTCATAGGTCCACAGGCTGTTCACTTCGCCCGGAAAAATCGATTTCGCCCCGGAGGCGACGGGGGGAGGATCGGCGCTCCAAACATAGTAGTTGCGGTATCGCGTCATGTCGTCCCGCCGGGCGGCCTGGAACCAGGGATGCTGATCGGATGTGTGATTGACGACAAGGTCGATGATCACTCGAATCCCATGTTCACCGGCGCTGTGCAGGAAGGTCAGGAAATCGTCAAGCGTTCCCACCTTCGGATTGACCGAATAAAAATCGCTGACGTCATAACCATTGTCGCGGTCCGGGCTGCCATAAAACGGCAGGAGCCAGATGCAGGTGATTCCGAGTTCCGAAAGATAACTCAGCTTCTCGGCAAGGCCGATGAAGTCGCCGATGCCGTCGCCATTGCCATCGGCGAACTTTTCGACATCGATGCTGTAGATCACAGCCTCCTCATACCAGCTACTGCTTCGGTTCGGCACAGCCACTCTCCTGCCAGTCCTTTGGAAGCTTCTAACTGTTCCGGAAGGACCAGGTTCCGTTTCCGCTGACGCGACAGGGCGCGGCAGGAAACGGCAAGGCAGGCCTCACTTTGTTGGAACCTGCCGGCATCCGGGGTGTTTTCTCCGTATCCCAAACATCTAGGAAAGCCTTTGATGGATCAGTCCACGACACCGCTGGGAGGTCCCGAGCGCTCCCCTCTCCAACCGAAATGGTGGCATACGGCAACCGTCTACCAGGTCTATCCGCGCAGCTTCTGCGATTCCGACGGAGATGGCATTGGTGATATTCCCGGCATCACTTCAAAGCTCGACTACCTGAAGAAGCTCGGCATCGACATCATCTGGCTTTCGCCGATCTATAAGTCGCCGATGGACGATAATGGTTACGACATATCCGACTATCGAGACATCGCACCCGAGTTCGGCACACTCCTAGATTTCGACAAGCTGGTAGCTGAGGCAAAAGAGCGAGGGATCGGCATCATGCTCGATCTCGTCGTCAACCATACATCCGACGAGCATCCGTGGTTTCTTCAATCCCGCCAGGGGCCTAACAATCCATTCCGCGATTTCTACATCTGGCGCAAGCCCGCCCCGGACGGAGGCCCGCCGAATGGCCTGAAATCCTCCTTCGGCGGCCCGGCCTGGACCCTCGATCCCACGACCGGCGAATATTACCTGCATATGTTTTCCCGCCGCCAGCCGGACCTCAACTGGGAGAACCAAAAGGTACGGGCGGAAATTTATGACATGATGAACTGGTGGTTGGAGCGGGGCATCGCCGGCTTCCGCATGGATGTCATCGACTACATCGGCAAACAGGTGGACCGGGAGCTGGTCAAGGATGGACCGCATCTGCACGACTATCTGCAGGAGATGAACGCCAAAACCTTCGGCAGCCGCGACATACTGACGGTCGGCGAAGCTTGGAGCGCCACCCCCGGCGCAGCGCTGCTCTATTCCGGGCGCGAACGCCGGGAACTGTCGATGATCTTCCAGTTCGAACACGTCACCCAGCAGTGGGACGCGGTCTATGGGAAATGGCGCCCGAAACCGTTCGATCTGGTGAATCTCAAGACGGTCCTCAGCAAGTGGCAGCTCGCCTTGTCGGAAGACGGGTGGAATTCCCTCTTCTGGGGCAATCACGATTTGCCGCGCGCCGTCTCGCGCTACGGCAATGCCACCGGCTATCATGTCGAGTCGGCCAAGATGCTGGCGACCGTGTTGCATCTCCTCAAGGGCACCCCTTTCGTCTATCAGGGCGAGGAGATCGGCATGACGAACGTCCCCTTCACCTCCATCGAACAATATCGGGATATCGAAACAATCAACATGCACAGGCTGCATGTGGAGGCCGGCCTTTCACCGGAGGAATTCATCCGGGGAGCAAATGAGAACGGCCGCGACAACGCCCGCACCCCGATGCAATGGAGCGCCGCCCCCTATGGCGGCTTTTCAACCGGCGTGCCCTGGATAGAGGTCAACCCCAATTACTCGAAGGTCAACGCCGAAGCGGCCATCAACGACGAAAAGTCGATCTGGAACCACTATCGCAAACTCATCGCTCTCCGGAAAAACCACCCCGTCATCGTCTATGGCGAATACCGGTCCTGGCTCGACCAGCACCCCGATGTCTTCGTTTATACCCGCGCCCTCGACAGGAGTTGGATCATCGTGGTCGCCAACTTCACACCCAGGGAGATTACGCTGAGTTTGCCGAAGGAGCTCGCCATCAACGGAGAATGCCTGATCTGCAATTATGAATCGGTACACATGATCGGTGAAACTATCGAGCTCAAGCCGTACGAAACCTTCGCGATAGAGTGTAAGTGAAGCTCTCGGGGCAACGTGGTTTCCCCAAGCGACGGAGTGACGGGTTTGACAACATCGAAAGTTGCACGCGATTTCGGCACGACGCGTTCAGCCGCCGAATGACTTCCGATAGGCATGCGGGCTCGTCCCCAGCCGCTTGCGGAAGTGGTGCCGCATCGTCGCCAGCGTGCCGAAGCCGCTTGATGTCGCGATATCGTCGAGCGATACGGCAAGCTCTCTTTCGAGAAGGTCGCGCGCATGGCGCAGCCGCTCCTTCAGCAACCATTCGCCGACGCTGAGACCGGTCGTTGCTTCGAAGCGGCGCTGGAAGGTGCGCATGCTCATGCCCGCCCTCTTGGCCAGGAGGCTGATCGGCTGCTCCTCGGCCAGGCTTTCGCGCATCCACTCGATAAGCGGGCCCAGGCGTATGCCTTCGCGCTCCTCCGGGACGGGCGCTCTGATGAACTGCGCCTGCCCGCCTTCGCGGTGCGGCGGCACGACGAGGCGGCGCGCAACGCTGTTGGCGGCCTCCGAGCCGAAATCGCCGCGCACGACGTGCAGGCAGAGGTCGATGCCGGCAGCGCTGCCGGCCGCCGTCAGCAGACTGCCCTCATCGATGTACAGAACATCGGCATCGAGCGTGACATCCGGATAGCGCGCCGCGATCGACGAGACATAGCGCCAATGCGTGGTCGCCCTGCGGTTGGCAAGCAGGCCGGCGCCGGCAAGAACCGTAACGCCGGAGCAGAGCGACATGATGCGCGCACCGCGCTGATGCGCTGCCTTGAGTGCGGTGGAAAGCGGTTCCGGCACAGGTGCATCGATCGCCCGCCAGCCGGGAACGACGATCAGGTCCGCCTCGTCGAGCACCTCCAGCCCCTTATCGACCGCGACCGTTAATCCGCCGGCGGCGCGAAGCGGCCCCGGCTCGATGCCGCAGACCGCGAAGCGATACCAGGCTTCACCCATCTCCGGACGCGGCAAGCCGAAGACCTCATAGGCAATACCGAATTCGAAGGTGCAGAGCCCGTCATAGGCGAGCACTGCTACCAGCGGTCCCTTTGTCTGCGGAGACACGTTTGGCATGATCTTTACGCTGTCAGTCACGATGACCAATTTCGCCAAGCTGTAGCATCAGCGATACCAGGCGGCAATCCAACACGAAAGGAAGGACCGATGCCAAGCGCCGTCTCCGAAATCCCCGCCGCCGAGCCCGATCTCGCTGCCGCCCATCACGCCGCCAAGCTGGCCTTCGAGACCGATTGTTCGGATGTCCGTGCCGCCTTTGCGGCCGGGAAGGTTGATTTCGTTCTTCTCGACGTACGCTCGCCGGCGTTGTTTGCGCAGTCCCATGTGCCGGGCGCGATCAACCTGCCGCATGGCAAGATGACCGCGCATCGCATGTCGGAATGGGCAAGGGACACGCTCTTCGTCGTCTATTGCGCCGGCCCTCATTGCAACGGCGCCGACAAGGCCGCCTTCCGCCTTGCTAAGCTCGGCCTTAAGGCCAAGCTGATGATCGGCGGCATGACGGGCTGGGCCGACGAGGGTTTCGCCTTCGAAAGCGAAGCCGTTGCTGCCGAATAGGCTGACGCTCCCTCAACAATGAGAGAGGAGCGCATCTCTTAAAACTCAATCACGACCTTGCCGAAGGGGCCCCGATAGAGATGATCGAGGGCCTGCGGCAGTTCCGCGAAGGCATAACGCCTGTCGATGACCGGCTTCAGCCCGGTCTGGTCGACGGCGCGCACCAGATCTTCCAGCGCCCGGCGATGACCGACGGCAATTCCCTGCACGACAGGCGCCTTGAGAAGCAGCGGTGCCACCGGCGCCGAGACCTCGAAACCCTCGAGCACACCGATCACCGAAATTCGGCCGTTGACCGCCACGGCCTTCAGCGCCTGGCCGAGATGCGACCCGCCGACGATTTCGAGCACGTGGTCGGCACCGTAGTCGCCGGTCAGATGATGGAGCCGCTCCACCCAGTCGCCCTCGTGTCGGTTGATCAGATGATCAGCGCCGAGTGCCTGCGCCCGTTCCAGTTTTTCGGCACTGCCTGACGTGATCAAGACCTCGGCGCCATGCGCCTTGGCAATCTGAAGGCCAAAAAGCGCGACGCCGCCAGTCCCCTGCACGAGCACCTTGTCCCCGGCCTTCAGCCTGCCGCATTCGATCAGCGCGACCCATGCCGTCAGTCCAGCGCAGGGCAGCGTGCTCGCTTCGGCGGCATCGAGCGTTTTCGGAGCAAGCGTGAACCACTCCTCGGAAAGCACCGTGTGTTCGGAGAGCACGCCCGGATAGAGGCCGCCGCGCGTCTGGTAGGGCGGAGTACGCGCGGTGCCCGGCCCGCGGCCGTCGATCCAGTCCGGGGAAAAGGTGGAGATAACGAGATCGCCTGGTTTGAAGCGTGTGACATCCTGGCCGACGGCCTCGACCACGCCGGCCATGTCCGATGCCGGCACGAAGGGAAACTGCAACGGCAGCCCCATGCCACTCTCGAGCACCAGCCTGTCGCGGAAATTGAGGGAGACCGCCTGTGTGCGCACCCTGATCATCGTGCCGGACACTTCGGGAATTCTGGCTTCACCGATTTTCAGATTGGCCTCCGGCCCGATGGCATTGGTTTGCCACTGCCTTGTCGTCTGCATCTTTCTGCTCCTTCTCGATTGGAGGAGCACCAGATATATCGTTGAACTTTCATCTCCTGTTGCGATATTAGATCGCCACAATGGTGCCATAATGGAAACAATATGGAGCGGCTGAAGGGCATTTCGATCTTCGTCGAAACAGTGGAAGCGGGCAGTTTCTCCGTTGCCGCTGAACGGCTTCATCTCACCCGCTCGGCGGTCAGCAAGACGATCGCGAGGCTCGAACAGCGGCTCGGCGTCCGGCTTTTCAACCGCACGACCCGGACCCAGACCCTCACCGACGAAGGCCGCTTCTTTTATGAGCGCTGCCTGAGAGCCATCGAGGAAATCCGCATCGGCGAAGCCCAGCTCGAATCTGGAAGACGTGAGGTCCGCGGCAGGCTGCGGGTATCGATGCCGGCACTATTCGGCCGCCATTGCGCCGCCCCGATCCTGACACGCCTGCTGGACGAACATCCGGACCTCGAACTCGATTTATCCTTCGGCGATCGCGTCGTCGATCTTCTGGAGGATGGCTTCGACCTTGCCGTCCGCAACGGCCCGCTGAAGGACAATCCTGACCTGATGGCGCGGACAATCGCCCGGCAGTCCATGACGGTCTGCGCCTCGCCCGCTTATCTCAAAGAGTACGGCGTGCCGCAAACGCTCGACGATCTCGCCAACCATCAGGGCATCGTCTATCGCAGAGGCGACAATGATAGGCCCTGGACCTTCCCTACGGCGGCCGGTCCGCCGCGCGACGTCCTGCCGAAATCGCGGCTGCGGCTCGACGATCTCGCCTCGATCGCCGACGCCGCGGTTGAAGGTCGTGGACTTGCCTGGCTGACCTGCTGGCTCGTACGGGATAGAGTCCTGTCGGGAGAACTTGTACGGGTTCTGACCGACGTGCCGTCCACCATTTTCGAGGCCTATGCTGTCTGGCCGAGATCGCCGGTCATGCTGCCGAAGGTGCGCCTTGCCATCGATATGCTGGCCGCGGAACTGCCGGCGATCATGAGCTAAAAGAGGTACCGTCGCACGAAATCGAGCCGACCGGGAAGCCCATGTTTTTCTATGTCTTTCTCTGGAAATGCCGAGACGCTGCAATATATCGCTAGTTTGTCGCTCTCGCATTCTCGGCATCGTCTGCCACATCACTAAGAACACGGTCCATATGTCACTTCGCAGCGTGCTCCGCGCACAGACAGCAGATTGCCACGCCGAAGTCGATAAGCTATTCGGCATTTTCGACCTCTCCAGCAAAGAGCAGTACAGGACATTCCTGCGCGCCCACGCCCGGGTCATCCCCGCAGCCGAAAATGCGCTTGAGGAAGCCGGGATCGTTCGCCTGCTGCCCGACTGGCCGGAACGAAGGCGCGCGCAGCTGCTGTTTGCCGATATCGGCGAACTCGGCGACCGTCTGCCCGAGCGCCTTCCGCCGCCGGCCTTAGACGACGACGCAGCGCTCTGGGGCGCCGTATACGTCCTCGAAGGCTCCAAACTCGGCGGCGCACTGCTCGCTAAATCCGTTCCCAATCGCCTACCCAACAGCTATCTCACCCCTCGAGGCCCGAATGGCGCCGTCAGGACTTTTATGGATCGTCTCGATGCAAGCAACATCGACGATCCTGCTGCCGCCGTTCGGACTGCTCGCACGCTCTTCGATCTTTTCCTCAAGGCAGGGCAGCTCGAATTGGAAGCCGTCCCATGAGCGACTTGCGAGAACCCGTTGATCTCACCAATTGCGATCGCGAGCCCATCCATCAACTCGGTGCAATCCAGCCCTTCGGTTTCCTGCTGGCGGTATCGCTCGACTGGATGGTCACGCGGGCCTCCACAAATCTTTCGGAGTTTCTCGGGGTGGAGCAGGCCGACGCGCTCGGGCGTCCCGTTTCCTCGTTGATTTTGCCCGAGGCGGTCCACACGATTCGCAACAAGCTGACCACCATACGCAGCTCGGATGTCGTCGAGCGCATTTTCGACATTGCACTGCTGCCTGATCAGTCCCGCTTCGACCTCGCCGTCCACCTCCAGGAAAATCTGGTCATCCTCGAAGGCGAGCGCTGCCAGCAAGACAAGCGCAACGCCCCTTCGCTCTCCATGCGCAGCATGATGTCGCGCCTCGATCAGACTGAAACGCTGGAAGCCTTCTTCCGCGAGGGCGCAAGGCAGGCACGCGCACTCACCGGCTTCGACAGGGTCATGGTTTATCGCTTCGATGAGGGCGGCTCAGGCGAGGTCGTGGCGGAAGCCGCCCGCAGCGGCATCGGTTCGTTCCTGGGGCTACACTATCCGGCCTCTGACATTCCGGTGCAGGCGCGCGCTCTTTATCTGCGCAATCTGTTCCGCATCATCGCCGATGTCGATGCAATTCCCGTGCCGGTTCTCCCGCAGCTCGACGAACAGGGCCAGCCACTCGATCTCTCCATGTCGGTGCTGCGTTCGGTCTCGCCGATCCACATCGAATATCTGAAGAATATGGGAGTCGGCGCTTCGCTCTCCATATCGATCGTCGTCGACGGCAAGCTCTGGGGCCTTTTTGCCTGCCATCACTACGGCCCGCGTCTGCCGTCGGCACAAATCCGCTCCACGGCCGAACTCTTCGGCCAGATGTTCGCTTCACGCCTTGAAAGCCGCGAGCGGCGGCTGGCGCTCGACTACGAGACCAAGGCGCGCCGCATCGCCGACCGGCTTCTCACTTCCGTGGCGGATAATGCCAGCCTGCTCGACGACCCTGCCTGGCTGATCGAGGCTCTCGCCGACGCCGTTCCCGCCGACGGGATCGGTGTCTGGATCAACGGCCGGATCGCGCTTGCCGGCACCGGGCCGGACGAGAAGGCTTTCGCGGCCCTCGTGCGCCATCTCAACCGCAACGCCGGCGGACGCATCTATGCCGTAGACAGGCTCGGCGAAACCTACCCGGATCTTGAGATCGACCATGGAGCGGCAGGCATGCTCGCCATACCGATCTCGCGTTCGCCGCGGGACTATGTCGTGCTTTTCCGTCAGGAATTGGTGCGCACAGTCCGCTGGGGCGGCGATCCGCACAAACCGGTGGAATACGGCCCCAACGGCCCGCGGCTGACGCCGCGCAAGAGCTTCGAAGCCTGGTCGGAACTGGTGCGCGGCCGCTCCCTCCCCTTTACCGAGGCAGAGCGCCGGGTCGCGGAAACGATCCGCGTCACCTTGATCGAGGTGGTGCTGCGGCTGACCGACGAGGCCAGTATGGCACGCCAGATGGCGAACGAGCGGCAGGAACTGCTGATTGCCGAACTCAATCACCGAGTCCGCAACATATTGAGCCTCATCACCGGCATCATTCGGCAGTCGCAGACGACGTCGGTCAGCCTTGGCGACTATATCCGCCAGCTCGAGGGCCGCATTCAGTCGCTCGCCCGCGCCCATGACCAGATCACCAGGGACCACTGGGCGCCAGCTTCGCTGCGGCAATTGCTTTCGGCCGAAACCGCGGCCTATCTTGGAAAGAACGCGCAACGCTTCCGGATGAGCGGCGAAGACGTGTTGCTGGATCCCCAGGCCTTTTCGACCGCCGCTCTGGTCTTCCATGAGCTGATGACCAACAGCGCCAAATATGGCAGCCTTTCAGGCGCCGGCAGCGGCACCGTCGAACTCGACTGGCGTCGTGACGATGAAGGCAATCTGCGCATCGGCTGGCGCGAAAAGGACGGCCCGCCCGTCGCAGACCCGAAACGCCACGGCTTCGGTTCGACGATCATCCGGCGCTCCATTCCCTACGACCTCGGCGGCAAGGCCGAAGTCCGCTACATGAAGGAGGGGCTGGAGGCGGATTTCTTTATTCCGGTTCGGTATGTGAATGCAGTCGGTTCAAGCCCATTGCCGGATGTAGCGCCTGCCGGCGCTGCGCAAAGCGCGGCTGCTTCCGTCGATCGAGAGCCGCTTTCGGGCTTGAAAATCCTGCTGGTGGAAAACAACCTGATTATCGCCATGGATGGAGAGGATATCCTGCGCCGGCTCGGCGCCGAAGTGACAACGGTGCCCAGTGTCGCCGAGGCGATGGAGATCCTGGCCGGCCAGTCCTTCGATTTCGCGCTTCTCGATGTCAATCTCGGCGACGAGACGAGTTTCGGGATTGCCGACCGCTTGGCAGCCGACGGCGTACCCTTCGTTTTTGCCACCGGTTATGGGGAAGGCATCGCCCAGGCCAACAGCCACTCGGACGCGCCGGTGCTACAGAAGCCATATACGACAGAAGGCATCACGGATTTCCTTGCCCGGGTGCAGCTTCCCAAGCGAGGGTAGAACGGTCAAGCGAGCTTCGGCCGCAGCCCGCCAATGAAGAGTTGCTCCAGAAACCGCGCGGCATCCTCGAAGCGCCCTTCGCCGGAATGTTCCTGTCCCAGCACTGCGCGCACCTGAACGTCGAAATCGGCATAATGCTGGGTGGTCGACCAGATCGAGAAGATCAGATGGTAGGGATCGCATTCGACGATCTTGCCCGATTTGGCCCAAGCGCGGATGACCTCCGCCTTCTCGTCGACCAGTTGCTTCAGCGGCCCCTTCAGCTCGTCCTCGATATGGGGCGCGCCCTGCAGCACCTCGTTGGCGAAAAGCCGACTCTCGCGCGGAAAATCGCGCGCCATCTCCAGCTTGCGTCTGATGTAGCTGCGGATCTCCTCCTCCGGATTACCCTCGGCGTCAAAGGCGCGCAGCGGCTCCAGCCAAGTATAGAGCACCCGGTCGATCAGCGCCCGGTGCATGGCTTCCTTGGTGCGAAAGTAATAGAGCAGATTGGGTTTCGACATGCCGGCCACTTCGGCAATCTGATCGATCGTCGAGCCGCGAAAGCCGCGTGCCGAGAACACGTCGAGCGCCGCCTCCAAGATCTGCTCTTCCTTCTCCTCCTGGATCCGCGTCCGCCTCAAGGTCTTCGCTGCTCTCGGAATAGCCATCGGCTATTGTTTCCCCTTGATATTCAACTTCTTCGCTCAAGTTTCGGCAGGTTACGCTCCCTGCCCTTTTCTAAGCAACTTCCCGCATTTTTATCGGCAATTTTCGTGATTTTCGTCTTGAGCCCGGCGGTGGAAGCTGTAATGTTTACCAATCGGTCAAATATCCGTCAGATGAAAACCAAAGGCAACTGGCGATTTTCCCGCGCTCGACAAAACCAATAAGAGGCGCGGGACTGACCACGGGAACAGGCGGACATGCCCTTGCATGGCTGCCGCAAACAGGTGAGGGCTTGAAGAATGGTGGCAGCACCAGGCGAGAACATGCGCGTCAATGGCGACCGTCTCTGGGACAGTCTCATGGACATGGCGAAGATCGGCCCAGGCATTGCGGGCGGCAATAACCGCCAGACGCTAACGGATGCGGATGCGCAAGGCCGCAACCTCTTCAAGACGTGGTGCGACGAAGCGGGCTTGACTATGGGTATCGACCGCATGGGCACCATGTTCGCCACCCGCCCCGGCACCGATCCCGACGCCCTGCCCGTCTATGTCGGCTCGCATCTCGACACCCAGCCGACCGGCGGAAAATATGACGGCGTGCTGGGCGTACTTTCGGCGCTCGAAGTCGTGCGCACGATGAACGACCTGGGCATCAAGACGAAACATCCCATCGTCGTTACCAACTGGACGAACGAGGAAGGCGCGCGCTTCGCCCCTGCCATGCTCGCCTCAGGCGTCTTTGCCGGCGTGCACAGCCTGGACTTCGCCTATAACCGCAGGGATCCCGAGGGCAATCTCTTCGGCGATGAACTGAAACGCATCGGCTGGGTCGGCGACGAAGAGGTCGGCGCCCGCAAGATGCACGCCTATTTCGAATACCATATCGAGCAGGGCCCGATCCTCGAAGCCGAGGCCAAGCAGATCGGCGTCGTCACCCACTGTCAGGGTCTCTGGTGGCTGGAATTCACGCTGACCGGCAAGGAAGCCCATACCGGCTCGACGCCGATGGACATGCGCGTCAATGCCGGCCTTGCCATGTCACGCATCCTGGAAATGGTGCAGAGCGTGGCGATGGGCGAGCAGCCGGGCGCCGTCGGCGGCGTCGGCCAGGTCTTCTTCTCCCCCAATTCCCGCAACGTCCTGCCCGGCAAGGTCGTCTTCACCGTCGACATCCGCTCGCCCGACAAGGCCAAGCTCGACCGCATGCGGGCAAAGATCGAAGCGGAAGCGCCTGGCATTTGCGACGCCTTGGGTGTCGGCTGTTCCATCGAGGCGATCGGCCACTTTGAGCCAGTCACCTTCGACGAAAAACTCGTCACCGCGGTTCGCACTGCCGCCGAACACCTCGGCTACAGCCATATGAACATCATCTCCGGCGCCGGCCACGACGCCTGTTGGGCCGCCAAGGTCGCCCCCGCGACGATGGTGATGTGCCCCTGCGTGGGGGGCCTCTCGCACAATGAGGCGGAAGAGATCTCCAAGGAATGGGCGACGGCTGGCGCCGATGTGCTGTTCCACGCGGTGGCCGAGACGGCGGAGATCGTGGTGTGATGTCCAACGCAGCGACCGCCCCCTCATCCGACCCTTCGGGCCACCTTCTCCCCGCTGGGGGAAGGGAACGGTGGACGCCGCGGACCAGGAAATCTCGCGGGAAAGACGCTCGGTTCTCGAAACGATCCTGGCGGCATTGCAGGGCCGGCTCGAATACAGCGCCGATCCGCCCAGCTTTCATTCGCCAGCCGAACAACGATAAAGAATAGGGAACGATCATGACTACAGTCATCAAAAACGGCACCATCGTCACCGCCGACCTCACCTATAAGGCTGACGTCAAGATTGACGGCGGCAAGATCGTCGAGATCGGTCCGAACTTGTCGGCTGAAGAGACGCTCGACGCCTCCGGCTGTTACGTCATGCCTGGCGGCATCGATCCGCACACGCATCTCGAAATGCCCTTCATGGGCACCTATTCCTCCGACGATTTCGAGAGCGGTACGCGCGCGGCTCTTTCCGGCGGCACGACCATGGTGGTCGATTTTGCCCTTCCCGCACCCGGCCAGTCGCTGCTCGAAGCGCTGACCATGTGGGACAACAAGTCCACCCGCGCCAATTGCGACTATTCCTTCCACATGGCGGTCACCTGGTGGAGCGAGCAGGTCTTCAAGGAGATGGAGACCATCGTCCGCGACAAGGGCATCAATACCTTCAAGCACTTCATGGCCTATAAGGGCGCGCTGATGGTTGACGACGACGAGATGTTCGCATCCTTCCAGCGCTGTGCCGAACTCGGCGCGCTGCCGCTGGTGCATGCCGAAAACGGTGACGTCGTCGCTTCCATGTCAGCAAAGCTGCTCGCCGAAGGCAATAACGGCCCCGAGGCGCATGCCTATTCCCGCCCCGCCGAAGTCGAGGGCGAGGCCACCAACCGCGCCATCATGATCGCTGATATGGCCGGCTGCCCCGTTTACATCGTCCATACTTCCTGCGAACAGGCGCACGAGGCGATCCGCCGCGCTCGTGCTAAAGGCATGCGCGTTTATGGGGAGCCGCTGATCCAGCACCTGACGCTCGACGAGAGCGAATATTCCAACCCAGACTGGGATCATGCCGCCCGCCGCGTCATGTCGCCGCCTTTCCGCAGCAAGCAGCATCAGGACTCGCTCTGGGCCGGTCTTGCCTCCGGTTCGCTGCAGGTGGTCGCGACCGACCATTGCGCCTTCACCACGGCGCAGAAACGTTTCGGCGTCGGCGACTTCACCAAGATTCCGAACGGCACCGGCGGCCTCGAAGACCGCATGCCGATGCTCTGGACGCACGGTGTCAACACCGGCCGGCTGACGATGAACGAATTCGTCGCGGTTACTTCGACCAACATCGCCAAGATTCTCAACATTTATCCGAAGAAGGGCGCGATCCTCGTCGGCGCCGATGCCGATGTCGTCGTCTGGGACCCGAACCGTTCGAAGGTCATCTCGTCCAAGACCCAGCAGTCGGCGATCGATTACAACGTCTTCGAGGGTAAGGAAGTGACGGGCCTGCCGCGCTTCACGCTGACGCGCGGCGTCGTGGCGATCGAGGAAAGCACGGTCAAGACCCGCGAGGGCCACGGCGAGTTCGTCAGGCGCGAACCGGTCACTGCCGTCAGCAAGGCACTATCCACCTGGAAGGAGATCACCTCTCCGCGCAAGGTGGAACGCAGCGGCATCCCGGCAACCGGCGTATGACGATGGAGCATAAAGATACGGCCATCAACCGGGGAACGACGTCTCCATGCGGATGACCTCACGCGGGCACGAGAGCGTCCAGCTCCGGGAGAAGCACGACGCTTTCCTGCTCGTGCGGATCGGTGCGGGCAATGACCGCCGTGCATGGCGTGCTGCTGAGGTTCGCCGGCATATGTGGCACGCCCGCCGGGATGTAGAAGAGCTCGCCGGCATGGGTAATGACGTGATGCTCCAGCCGGTCGCCATACCAGGTATGGGCCTCGCCGGAGAGCACGTAGATCGCTGTCTCATGCGCCTCGTGCAGGTGCGCCTTGGCGCGCACGCCTGGCGGGATCGTCAGGAGATGCATGCAAATGCCTGTGGCTCCGACGGTCTCGGCCGCGATCCCTTCGAAATAGCTGAGCCCCTGCTTGCCGTCATAGGCGTGCTTGGGGCGAACGATGTGGCAGGTGGGTTTTGATGTCGCGTCCATTTTCTTCCTCCAAGAATTGTGCCGCCGGCATAGCTGGCGGCGATGGTAACATGCAAACCGCCTTCAAGCGGGGAAAACAAGATCGGTCGCATTAATGCAAGCACCCTCCGTCGTATCCGCCAAGGACCTCTGTCTCACCTACCAGGCGAATGATGGCCCGGTGCGGGCGCTGAGCGATGTCAATCTCGATGTCCGCAAGGGCGATTTCGTCTCTTTCATCGGCCCCTCCGGCTGCGGCAAGACGACTTTCCTGCGCGTCATCGCCGATCTCGAAAGGAGCACATCAGGCGAGATCTCGATCAACGGCATGACGCCGGAGGAGGCCCGCCGGGCCCGCGCCTACGGCTACGTCTTCCAGGCGCCGGCGCTCTATCCCTGGCGCACCATCGAGAACAACATCGCCCTGCCACTGGAGATCATGGGTTATGGCGGCGCCGATCGGACGAGGCGGATCGCCGAAGCGCTCGACCTTGTCAGTCTCTCCGGCTTCGAGAAGAAATTCCCCTGGCAGCTCTCCGGCGGCATGCAGCAACGCGCCTCGATCGCCCGCGCGCTCGCCTTCGATGCCGATCTGCTCTTGATGGACGAACCCTTCGGCGCGCTGGATGAGATCGTCCGCGACCATCTGAATGAAGAACTGCTGAAACTCTGGGCCCGCACCAACAAGACGATCTGCTTCGTCACCCACTCCATCCCCGAGGCGGTCTACCTCTCGACCCGGATCGTGGTGATGTCGCCGCGCCCCGGCCGCGTAACCGACGTGATCGAATCCACTCTTCCGGCCGAACGCCCGCTCGACATTCGCGACACTCCCGAATTCCTGGCAATCGCCCATCGCGTCCGCGAGGGGCTGAGGACGGGGCATAGCCATGAGGTTTAGGGCGTTGAGCTCAAGGGTGGGTGGCTGCGCATTCGACGCCAACAAATGGAGGCAGTCGCTGTGAAACCCGACACCTTCAAATACAAGATCGTTCCTGTCACCACGATCCTGCTCGCCCTCATCGCCATCTGGTATGTTGCCGCCATCCTGATGAATGCGCCGTTCCAGCGCGACATGGACAGCCGCGCCGGCGTCACGCCGACCACGATGGAATTCATCGGCAAGACGCTGGCCCAGCCGAAGCCGATCCTGCCGGCACCGCATCAGGTGGCTGAGAATGTCTACGAGAACACCTTCCTGCGCAGCCTTTCGAGCAGCCGCAGCCTCGTCTATCACAGCTGGGTAACGCTCTCCTCCACCCTGCTCGGCTTTGGCTTGGGCATGCTGCTCGGCATTCTTCTTGCCGTGCTGATCGTGCACAACCGCGCCATGGACCGTTCGCTGATGCCCTGGCTTGTGGCAAGCCAGACGATACCGATCCTCGCCATCGCTCCGATGATCGTCATCATCTCCTACAACGTGCTGACCGGCGACAATGCGCTGGCGCATCTCCTGAATCTCGACTCCGACGCCTCGCGCCTCGTCTCCAAGGCGCTGATCTCCACCTACCTCTCCTTCTTTCCGGTCGCCGTCGGCATGGTGAAGGGGCTGCGGTCGCCCGAAATCATCTATCTCGACCTGATGCGTACCTATAACGCCAGCCCGATGCAGACCTTCTGGAAGCTGCGCGTCCCTGCCTCGATCCCCTTTCTCTTCACCTCGATGAAGGTCGCGATCGCGGCAAGCCTGGTCGGCGCCATCGTCGGCGAACTACCAACGGGCGCGGTTGCCGGCATCGGTTCGAAGCTGCTCGCCGGCTCCTATTACAGCCAGACCATCGATATCTGGGCAGCCCTTGTCGCCGGGTCGCTGCTGGCGGGGATCCTGGTTGCAATCGTCGGCCTTGCCGGCAAGATGGTTGATCGCGCCATGGGCGGGAGACCGGCATGAGACATCTGAACTTCTCCTGGCAGGGCGTCGTCGCCCTCCTCCTCTGCCTCTTGGCGCTGACGAGCCTACCGCTTCTGGCCGAGGGCGCGGCGCAACCCTTGACGGACGGCATGGCAAGCCTCGTCTTCATCATCGTCATTGCGGCCGCCCTCCTGTCTTTCGCGCCGCAGCCGCCGGCCTACCGCGCCACTGTGCTGTTTATCGGCGCGCATGGCGCCGCCTGGATGCTGCTTTCGGCTCTTTCCGGCAATGAAGGCATGGCGACGCGGGCATTCTTTCTACTGCTCTTCGCCTGCTGGCTGCTTGCCTGGCGCTGCGTCACGGAGCTGTCGAACCAGCAGCCCGTCACCACCTTCGGAAAGTCGGCGTTTGAGCTGCTGATCCCGGCGATCTTCGGCGCCTGGATTCTCATCCTCTGGGAGGCGATCACGCGTGGCGCCGGCGTCCCCTTCATTTTGCTGCCGCCGCCGAGCGCGATCGGCGCACGCATCATGGCCTCGCTGCCGATCCTTGGTGACGACGTCAGGCAGACGATCTTCAAGGCAGTGCTGATTGGTTATATCATCGGCTGCCTCGCCGGCTTCGCGGTGGCGGTTCTGGCCGACCGCATCGCCTTCCTGCGCCGCGGTCTGCTGCCGATCGGCAATATGGTATCGGCTCTACCGATCATCGGCATCGCACCCGTTATGGTCATGTGGTTCGGCTTCGACTGGCCGTCGAAGGCCGCCGTCGTCATCATCATGACCTTCTTCCCGATGCTGGTGAACACCGTCGCGGGCCTTGCCGCCTCCGGCAGCATGGAGCGCGACCTAATGCGCACCTATGCCTCGAGCGACTGGCAGACGCTGCTCAAGCTCAAGCTGCCGGCAGCCATGCCCTTCATTTTCAACGCACTGAAGATCAACTCGACGCTGGCGCTGATTGGTGCCATCGTTGCCGAATTCTTCGGGACGCCGATCGTCGGCATGGGCTTCCGCATCTCGACCGAGATCGGCCGCATGAATGTCGACATGGTCTGGGCGGAAATCGCCGTTGCGGCGCTGGCCGGCTCGATCTTCTATGGCATCATCGCCCTGACGGAACGGGCGGTGACGTTCTGGCATCCGTCTATCCGTGGTGGCTAGGCGCGCGCGGGCTTCGCAAACGGGGTCCGGGCATAACTTCAGAGGGTAAGGACAAGAAAATGAAAAAGTTGATGGTTGCAATGGTGGCGGGCGCCATGTCGCTGGCCGCTGCTCATGCGATGGCCGCCGACAAGGTGGTGCTGCAGCTGAAATGGGTCACACAGAGCCAGTTCGCGGGTTATTACGTCGCCAAGGACAAAGGCTTCTACAAGGAAGAAGGCCTCGACGTCGACATCAAGCCGGGCGGTCCCGACATCGCCCCCGAGCAGGTGATCGCCGGCGGCGGCGCCGATGTTATCGTCGACTGGATGGGCGGCGCCCTGGTTGCACGCGAAAAGGGCGTTCCGCTCGTCAACATCGCCCAGCCCTACCAGAAGTCCGGCTTGCAAATGATCTGCCGAAAGGACGGCCCTGTTAAGACCGAGGCCGATTTCAAGGGCCATACGCTCGGCGTCTGGTTCTTCGGCAACGAATATCCCTTCTTCGCCTGGATGAATAAGCTCGGTCTATCCACGGATGGCGGCCCGAACGGTGTCACCGTGCTGAAGCAGAGCTTCGACGTACAGCCGCTCGTCCAGAAGCAGGCCGACTGCATCTCCGTCATGACCTACAATGAATACTGGCAGGCGATCGATGCCGGCTTCAAGCCGGAGGAACTGACTGTCTTCAATTATACCGAGATGGGCAACGACCTTCTGGAAGACGGCCTGTATGCGATGGAAGACAAGCTGAAGGATCCGGCCTTCAAGGAGAAGATGGTCAAGTTCGTTCGCGCCTCGATGAAGGGCTGGAAATATGCGACCGAAAACCCGGACGAGGCGGCCGAGATCGTCGTCGACAACGGCGGCCAGGACGAAAACCATCAGAAGCGGATGATGGGCGAAGTCGCTAAACTCGTCGGCAACGGCTCCGGCAAGCTGGACGAAGCGCTCTATGCTCGCACGGCGAAGGCGCTGCTCGATCAGAAGATCATCAGCAAAGAGCCATCAGGCGCCTGGACGCATGAGATCACCGACGCCGCATCCAAGTAAGGCGGCGGATTGAAGGGAAACGCGCGGGGACATCCCCGCGCGTTTCGTATTTTTTCCGCAGTTATAAAAAAACACTTCGCAACTGTCGCATTTCTCGGGCCTCAAACGTCATTGAGGGAAAAGCAGGATCAATCATCGTAATGTTCACATAACCTTACGGTGATTGATTCAGGTTCCGAGGGTATTTATTATCGGCTCATGGGGAATTGTTTTCTGCCGGGCTTGCATATCGAGCAAATCGATACCAACTACAAGCCGATTTGCCGGCGAGGGATGAAGACGGCAAATGATGTGTGGATACCCCTGAGAATGCAGGAAAGGCAGTGGCCTGGTCGCGACCTCAATGGCAGACGCGCGAATTCGGCTAACCTTGTGACGAGATTGGACGAAAACGAATGGCACGCAAGCCGAATGGAATTCTAGGCGCATCCACCCTTTTTGCAGCGGCGCTGGCTGCATCCACCGCATTTTCGCAAGAAGCGCCGGCCGCAAAGCCGCTGCAGAACCTGCCGGCAATCGTCGTCACCACAGCTGTGAACCGCACACTTGTCGACCGTGTCATCGGCACCGGAACGGTCAAGCCCGTCGAGGAAGTTTATATCCAGCCGCAGGTCGAGGGCCTCTCGATCCGGACGTTGAAGGCCGATGTCGGCGACAAGGTTCAGGCCGAAAGCACGCTGGCGACGCTCAACGACGACGCGCTGGTCCTGGAGAAGAGCCAGATGATGGCGACGAGGGCCAAGGGGGAGGCCAGCCTCGCTCAGCTGCGTGCCCAGCTCATCGAGGCGCAGGCCAATGCCGAACAGGCGAGGCAGCAGCAGGCCCGAGCCCAGGAAATGGTCAAGAAGGGCACTGTTTCCACCGCCCAGGTCGAGCAGGCCGATGCTACCGCCGCCGCCGCCAATGCCCGCGTCGTCTCCGCCGAACAGGCGATCGAGGT
This sequence comes from Rhizobium bangladeshense, assembly GCF_017357245.1. Lineage (NCBI taxonomy): Bacteria > Pseudomonadati > Pseudomonadota > Alphaproteobacteria > Hyphomicrobiales > Rhizobiaceae > Rhizobium > Rhizobium bangladeshense. Next base: position 3,428,875 of record NZ_CP071612.1, read on the forward strand.
CGCCGAAGCCGATTTGAAGGTCTTCGATAGCCAAATCGCCGACGCCGATCTGAAACTCGCCCGCACCGACGTGAAGACGCCTGTTGCCGGCGTGGTCTCCGCAAAGAACGCCAAGGTCGGCGCGATCGCTGCCGGCAACGGCGATCCGCTGTTCACCATCATTCGCGACGGCGATATCGAGCTTGTCGCGGAAGTCGCCGAAAGCGACATCGTCAGGATCATGGCCGGCCAGAAGGCGACCATTTCCCTTTCCGGCAGCCGCGAAAAGCTTTCCGGCGCCGTGCGCCTTGTTTCGCCCACCGTCGATCCGGTGACCCGCCTCGGCCTGGTCCATATCTCGATCGACGATGACAGCAAGGCGCGTTCCGGCATGTATGGCAGTGCCGAGATCATCGTCCGCGAAACCGAGGGCGTATCGCTTCCCCTGACAGCAGTGCTCACCGGCAATGAAGGCTCCTCCGCCCGCAAGGTCGAAGGTGGCATAGTGAAATTCGCCAAGATCGAGACCGGCATCCAGGACGGCGGCTATGTCGAGATCGTCAATGGATTGAAGAGCGGCGACGAAGTCGTCGCCAAGGCGGGCGCTTATGTCCGCGACGGCGACCGCATCACGCCGGTGCGCGAACAGCCCCCGGCTTCCAACTAAAGAGACCATCCGATGAATTTCTCAGCCTGGTCCATTCGAAACCCCATCGCGCCGCTCCTGGCCTTCTGCCTGCTGATCTTCATCGGCATCCAGTCCTTCAACACGCTGCCGATCACGCGCTTCCCGAACATCGACGTGCCGCTCGTTTCGATCAGCGTCACGCAGAGCGGCGCTTCGCCGGCCGAATTGGAAATGCAGGTGACAAAGGAGATCGAAGACGCGATCGCCTCGATCACCGGCATCGACGAAATCCAGTCGACCGTAACCGATGGCAGCTCGCAGACCAACGTCATGTTCCGGATGGAAATACCGACGGAACAGGCCGTACAGGACGTAAAGGACGCGATCGACCGCATCCGCAGTGATCTGCCGGCAACGGCCGAAACCCCGATCGTCACCAAGGTCGATGTCGAAGGTCAGGCAATCCAGAGCTTTGCCGTTTCCTCTCCCGACATGTCGCTAGAAGAACTGTCCTGGTTCGTCGACGATACGATCAAGCGCGCGCTGCAGGGCCAAGCCGGTATCGGCCGCGTCGACCGATACGGTGGCGCGGAGCGCGAAGTGCGCATCGAACTCACGCCCGGCAAGCTCGATGCTTACGGCATCACCGCCGCAAGCGTGAACCAGCAGCTGCGCGGCACCAACATCGACCTTGGCTCCGGTCGCGGTCAGGTGGCAGGCAGCGAACAGGCGATCCGCGTTCTTGGCGACGCCCGCAACGTCGCTGAGCTTGCAGACACGACGATTGCGCTGCCGAGCGGACGCTTCGTCAAGCTGTCCGATCTCGGCGTCATCAAGGACACCTATGAGGAGCCGAAATCCTTCTCGCGCTTCAACGATACGCCTGTTGTAACCTTCGGCGTCTTCCGCTCTAAGGGCGCCAGCGAGGTCAGTGTCGCCGAGACCGTGGCGCAGAGCCTCGACAAGGTGCGAGGAGAAAACCCGAATGTGAAGATCGAGATGATCGACGATTCGGTCTATTTCACCTACGGCAACTACGAAGCCGCGATCCACACATTGCTCGAAGGCGCGCTGCTTGCTGTCATCGTTGTCCTTCTGTTCCTGAAGAACTGGCGAGCGACGCTGATCTCGGCCATCGCGCTGCCGCTGTCTGCGATCCCGACCTTCTGGGTCATGGATATCATGGGTTTCTCGCTGAACCTCGTCAGCTTCCTCGCTTTGACTCTCGCAACGGGTATCCTGGTCGACGACGCCATCGTTGAAATCGAGAACATCGCCCGTCATATCAAGATGGGCAAGACGCCCTACCGGGCGGCGATCGAGGCGGCGGATGAAATCGGACTTGCAGTCATCGCCACGACGTTCACGATCATCGCCGTTTTCGTGCCGGTTTCCTTCATGCCTGGCATTCCGGGTCAATACTTCATCCAGTTCGGTCTGACCGTCGCCTTCTCCGTCTTCTTCTCGCTGATGGTGGCGCGCCTCATCACCCCGATGATGGCCGCCTACCTCATGCGCGCCGAAGACGGCGTGGACGACCATCACGACAATGACAGTCTGCTGATGAAGGGCTATACGCGCCTGATCCGCGCCACGACGGGACATAAATATTCGAGATATCTGACATTGCTTGCGGCGATTGGCTTTCTCGTCGGTTCAGTTATGCTGCTGATGAAGGTTCCCGGCAGCTTCCTGCCGCCGGAAGATGCCTCGCGCATCGTTCTCTCCGTCGAACTGCCGCCCAATGCGCGGCTCGACGACACCGAGAAGACGACGAAGGCGATCTATGACAGGGTCAAGGACATCAACGGCGTCGAAAGCGTCTTCGTCCTCGGCGGCGCATCGCCGAAGGGTGATCTCGAACTGCGTCGTGCGACCATCACGCTGGCGCTTCACAAACTCGATCAGTCGCTGGTGAAGAAGGTGGTCAACGACGTCTTCGGCGTCATCCCGTTCATTGGGCCAATGCTGCCGAAGGTGGAGGTCCATGGCCGTGAGCGCCCGCAATGGGACATTGAAAAGGAAGTCTTCGCCAAGCTGCGCGACATTCCCGACGTTCATATCCTGAAGCTCAACGACCGTGGCGAACGTGACCTCTCCTTCAACTTCCTCTCCAAGAACGAGAAGGACCTGAACGACGCCGTCGGCATTCTGGAATCGAAGCTTCGCGCCGACCCGCTGCTCGCCAATGTCAGCGCCGACGGCGCCCTGCCCCGTCCGGAACTGCAGGTTTACCCGCGCAAGGACGAGGCCGCCCGCCTCGGCATCACGCCGCAGCAGATCTCCGAGACGATCCGCGTCGCCACCATTGGCGATGTGGATGCGGCTCTCGCCAAGATCTCGCTCGACGATCGCCAGATTCCGATCCGCGTGCAGGCGGCGCTCGACATGCGCCGCGACCTTGCCGCCATCCGGGCGCTGAAGATCCAGACCGCGAGCGGCAGCACCGTTCCGCTATCGAGCGTCGCCAATATCGATTATTCGGAAGGCGTAAGCTCGATCAAGCGCAACAACCGTAACCGCGTCGTCTCGATCGGCTCCGATCTGCCGCAGGGTGTGGCGCTCGACACGGCTTCGGCCCGGTTCCGCGAGATCGTCCAGGCGGCAAACATCCCGGCCACGGTGCATCTTGCCGAAAGCGGCGATACGAAGGTGCAGACCGAGATGCAGCAGAGCTTTGTCAACGCCATGTTGATGGGCCTCCTGCTAGTGCTGACGGTGCTGATCCTGCTCTTCAAGGACGTCATCCAGCCCTTCACCATCCTGTTCTCGCTACCGCTCGCCATCGGCGGCGTCGCGGCAGGCCTGATCATCACCAGCAATCCGCTGTCCATGCCCGTGATGATCGGTATTCTGATGCTGATGGGCATCGTCACCAAGAATGCCATCCTGCTGGTCGATTTCGCAATCGAAATGCGCCATCAGGGCATGCCTCGGGTGGAAGCCATGGTCGAAGCCGGCCGCAAACGCGCACGGCCGATCATCATGACGTCGATCGCCATGTCGGCAGGCATGCTGCCTTCGGCACTCGGCGTCGGCGAAGGCGGCTCGTTCCGCGCGCCGATGGCGATTGCGGTGATCGGCGGCATCATCGTCTCGACGGTGCTCTCGCTCGTTGTCGTACCGTCTTTCTTCCTGATCATGGACGATCTGTCCCGCCTGCTCGGCTGGATGTTCGGCCGCCTGGTCGGCAGGAAAGACGAGGAGGACCTGCCGCTGTCGCGCGAGGATCTCACCCGCGTGACCCGCGAGAACCGCAGCGACATCGACGCTTTGGACGAGCGGCTCACAGCGATCGAAAAGCCGGAGGGCAAGCGCAAGAGCGCCAACGCCAACGACACCAATGTGCTCCGCCTGCCGCCCTTTGCGGCGGAGTGAGCGAAACCGAAGAAATAACTACGGGCTGGGAGCGATTTCCCGGCCCCTTTTGTTTTATCACCCTCGTCGCCGTCAGCGACTTCGGCCTGCTGCGGGCTTGCCGCTCAGAGGCCGCCCTGCTCTCTCAAAAAGCTGACGATCGAGCTGACGCCGTCGCCGCGCTTCATGTCGGAGAAGACGAAAGGGCGGCTAGCGCGCATGCGCGCCGCATCCCGATCCATCACCTCGAGATCGGCGCCGACATGGGGCGCCAGATCCTTCTTGTTGATGACGAGCAGGTCGGAGCGGGTAATGCCGGGTCCGCCCTTGCGCGGGATTTCCTCGCCCTGGCAGACGGAGATCACATAGATGGTAATATCGGCTAGATCGGGCGAAAAGGTCGCCGCCAGATTGTCGCCGCCGGACTCGATGAAGACGACGTCCAGATCGGGGATACGCTCGTTGAGACTCGCGATCGCCTGAAGATTGATCGTCGCATCCTCGCGAATGGCGGTATGCGGACAGCCGCCCGTCTCGACACCGACAATGCGGTCCGAAGGCAATGCCTGCATGCGCACCAGCGCCTCCGCATCCTCGGTCGTGTAGATGTCGTTGGTGACGACGGCGACGGAATAATCGTCGCGCATCGCCTTGCAGAGCTTTTCCGTCAGCGCCGTCTTGCCAGAGCCGACCGGGCCGCCGATTCCGACGCGCAAGGGTCCGTTTCTCGATTTCATATGTTGTACTCCAATAGGATGCCGATGATAGCGACGCCGCACGCGCGCGCCACCGTCAAATGACGCAGTTGCATGGATAATTTGGTCCGCTACGAGCGGAAAAGCCGCGTAGTTTGAGTTTCGTGGCGCAGGATGGCGATATCGGCCTGGACCGTTGCCGAACCGAGATCATCGAGCGTCGATCCTGCCGCCCGCCGCGCCACCTTCGCTATGTGCTCTTCAAGACCGGCAAGCACGGCAACGCCGCTCGCTTGCCCAGCGACGCCGAGGCGGATGCCTGCTGAAACCGCTTGCGAGGCATAGGCATGCAGGAAGACCGCGAGCACCTTCTCAGGCCTTATGCCATGCGCGCCCGCAACCGCTCCGACCACGATGGGATAGGCGGTCTTGCCAGGCAGCCTTTGGAAGACCGCGTCCGGCCAGGCCCGCGCCGCCGCGAGGAAGGCCTCGCCGAGCAGTATGGTTTCCTGATGACGCTCGCGCGATCCGGCAAGAGCCTCGGCGAGTGCGGCAATCTCGGCAAGGCGTGCCGCTTCCGCCTGGCGCCTGTGGCTCTCGGCCAGAAGCACAGCATCGTTCCAGGTCGAGCCGTGGCCGATCAGCGTTCCGATCCACTCCGCAAGCGAAGCCGCATCGGTGACCAGCCCGTCCGCCACCGCACGCTCCAATCCGCTCGAATAGGCAAAACCACCGATGGGAAAGGCCGGTGAAAGCCATGCCGTCAGGCGCAGCACGGCCTGCAACTCGCGATCTCCAGTCATCGCGCCTCAGTCGTGCTTGTGGCCATGATCATGATCGTGATCGTGCCCATGATCATGCCCGTGGTCATGGTGGTGCCCGTGGTCATGGTGAGCATGTCCGTGATCATGCGAATGCCCGCCATGGGAATGATAGGCTCCCCGCGCCGGCTGGAAGGGTTCCTCGATATCGAGGACGGTGGCGCCAAGCCCCTGCAGCATGGTGCGTATGACATGGTCGCGCAGGATGACGATGCGGTCTTCCTCGATCTGCGCGGCGAGATGACGGTTGCCGAGATGCCAGGCCAGCTCGACCAGATGCGTGCGGTCGCGTCCGCGAATTTCGAAGAGCTTCTCGTCGGCGGCCAGGATCTCGATCAGCTCCCCGTCCTCCCGCACGAGAAGGTCGCCATTGGCGAAGAGCACCGGATCCTTGAGATCGAGCATGACCATCTCGCCATTTTCCAGATGCAGCAGTTTGCGACGCAAATGGCGCAGGTCATGCGGCAGCTTGACCTGAGCGGTCGGATGCGAGGAAGGGGTTCCGGCAGGAAGATAGGAGGTGACGCGCTGCATGACATGTCCGTTTTGCTGAAAGGGCGAACATGCAAAATAGCTCTTGCTGATGCAAGCACCAATGGCCTTTCGTATGGGAGATCGGCTTTTATATTCCGTAGGCCTGCATCACGTTGTCGCTGCCCAGCCCCCTGCCCTCGGCGTCGGCACGGGGTTCGGCAAGCCCGTGCCAGGCGTGATGCAATCCCTCCCGCTCATGCACGACGCGGTTGCGTCCGAGTGCCTTGGCGAGATAAAGCGCCCGGTCTGCCGAAGCATAGACCTGCTGCTTGTTGCGCCCGGCGACAAGATCGGCAACGCCGCCGGAAATGGTGATGGCGATCTGACACCCATCCGCCACGATCGGCCTGCCGGCAATATTCGCCCGCACCGCCTCGATCCGCTCCAGCCGCGCCTCCAGCGGTTCGCCGGAGACGATGACGCCGAACTCCTCCCCGCCCAGGCGCGCGACGACGGACAATTCGTCGAAGGCGGAGAGCAGCACCGCCGAGACCGCCGTGATGACGGCATCGCCGCAGGCGTGACCGAAGCGATCGTTGATCGCCTTGAAGCGGTCGACATCGAAGATGACGAGCGAGGCATCGCCTTCGGTCCTGTCCAGCGCTTCGGTGAAGGCGCGCCGGTTCAGGAGTCCGGAGAGCGTGTCGGTGCGGCTGAGCTTTTCGAACTCCGCCCGCGACAGCGTCAGCTCATGCATTGTAAAACCCGCCGCCAGCGACAGCATGCCGGAAACGGTTCCGCCGACGAGCCAGGAGAAAATGGCGCCAAAGCCGATCGCATGCGAAAGCGTCACCGGCAGCAACCCAAGAAAACCGAGCGGCGGTATTGTCAGCGCGATGATGGCGCCGGAGAGAATGACGGCAAGAAAGCTCATCTTCAACGCAAAGACATAGACGTTCCTGCGATATTGAAAATTGCCGAAATCGGCCTGCAGCGACATCCAGTTTCTCATCAGAATCGACCTTCCTGCCCGGCGTTTCAAGGCATTGATAGAAGCCCAATTGCTGCGGGTGTCTTAATCGACTCGTTAAAATCCGAACGGTTCTGGACGATTCGCCGCGCAGATTTTTTCTAGCATGGGCTGCAAGCTTCCAATCCCTGAATCGAACAAGGTATAGGAGTACTTAAGTGTCTGAAAGATAATATTTTTTTCGGGTTTCGAAGCCGGGTTGTTCCAGAATGGTCTATTTGGGGAAAACGCAGGTTTTCTCTCCGATTTTTACAACCGAATGGGGAATCCATTCACAATTGCGTTTAAGCGCGGATCGGCCGGAGGACGCGTCAATTGTAGACACTGACAGATAATCGCAGTGATTGTGGAAGCGGGTTCCAAAAGCCTGTCCGAAGCCCCGCCGAGCGAAGTGCAGCGGCGGTCCAGGTGTTGCAGCCGAAGAGGGCGTTGAAGTATCCCTTGGCTTCAAAAAACCGGTCGACCTCCCCGTAACCGGCATCCGGTATCGGCGCGATCTGCCCCGCGTTGCGGACGAAGCTGTCAGCGATGAAGCGACGAAGCCGCGTCAGTTCATGATCACCGATATCGAATGCCGTAACGGCCGGGTGCGGCTCAGCAATATGGCCCGCGAGATCCAGATGCAGAACCGAACGATCGATCGTCAGCGCCCGTAGCACCGGGAGTGGCTTCACCTCAGCCCAGGTCGGTGTTTCCAGGTAAAAGGCGCGGCCGCCCCAGCCGACCACGAGCCATTCTGCATTTGGATGACTGAGTGGAAAATCGGGATCATCGAGGAAGGAAAAGGCCGCCCGCGTCTCCTCATCGAGCGGAATGGCAATGTCGGTATGAATCGGCCCCGACAGCAGAAGGACCCGGTGGGCTGCGGACGACGCCTTGACCGGCGCAATCAGCGGCCGGGGAATGAACGTCCCTCCCGCCGCCATAACCAGGAGCAGGAATAGGACCCGCAACAGCCAGCGGGTCCCCGTCCTCATCAGCCGCCCGGCGCGCACGAAAGAATGGCCTAAAACAGGAAATAACGCTGCGCCATCGGCAGCACCGTTGCCGGTTCGCAGGTCAGCAATTCGCCGTTTGCCCTGACTTCATAGGTCTCCGGATCGACCTCGATCGCTGGCGTCAGGTCGTTGTGAATCATCGACGCCTTGGAGATGCCGCCGCGCGTATTCTTCACCGCCACGAGTTCCTTCGCGACCCCGAGCCGGCCCTTCAGACCGGCATCGAGCGAGGCCTGGCTGACGAAGGTCACGGAAGAACTGGTGAGGCTGCGGCCATAGGAAGCGAACATCGGCCGATAGTGCACCGGCTGCGGCGTCGGGATCGAGGCGTTCGGATCGCCCATCGGAGCGGCGGCAATCGAGCCGCCGAGTAGCACCATGTCGGGCTTCACGCCAAAAAAGGCCGGGTTCCAGAGCACGAGGTCGGCCCGCTTGCCGATCTCGACCGAGCCGATCTCATGGCTGAGGCCATGGGCGATCGCCGGATTGATCGTGTATTTGGCGATATAGCGGCGTACGCGGAAATTGTCGTTGTCCCCCTTTTCCTCTTTCAGCCGGCCGCGCTGGCGCTTCATCTTGTCGGCCGTCTGCCAGGTGCGGATCGCCACCTCGCCGACGCGGCCCATGGCCTGACTATCTGAGGAGATGATCGAGAAGGCGCCGATATCATGCAGAATGTCTTCGGCGGCGATCGTCTCCTTGCGAATGCGGCTTTCGGCAAAAGCGATATCCTCGGGGATCGACGGCGACAGGTGATGGCAGACCATCAGCATGTCGAGATGTTCGGCAATGGTATTGACCGTATAGGGCCGCGTCGGATTGGTAGAGGACGGGATAACGTTCTGCTGGCCGCAAATCTTGATGATATCGGGCGCATGCCCGCCGCCCGCGCCTTCCGTGTGGAAGGCATGAATGGTGCGGCCCTTGATGGCGCCGATCGTATCCTCAACAAAGCCGCTTTCGTTCAGCGTGTCGGTGTGGATCATCACCTGCACATCGTATTCATCGGCGACCGACAGGCAGCAGTCGATGGCGCCCGGCGTCGTGCCCCAGTCCTCGTGAAGTTTCAGCGAGGTGGCACCGGCAAGCACCATTTCGGTGAGCGCACCCGGCAGCGAGGCATTGCCCTTGCCGGCAAAGGCAAGGTTCATCGGGAAAGCGTCCGCCGCTTCGATCATTCTCGCGAGATGCCAGGGGCCGGGCGTGCAGGTCGTGGCGAGCGTGCCATGCGCCGGCCCGGTGCCGCCGCCGAGCATGCAGGTCATGCCTGACATCAGGGCTTCCTCGATTTGCTGCGGCGCGATGAAGTGGATATGGCTGTCCATGCCGCCCGCGGTGACAATCTTGCCTTCGGCGGCAATCGCCTCCGTGCCGGGACCGACGATGATATTGACGCCGGGCTGCATGTCGGGATTGCCCGCCTTGCCGATCGCGACGATGCGACCGTTCCTGAGCCCGATATCGGCTTTGTAGATTCCCGAATGATCCAAGATCACGGCATTGGTAATGACGGTATCAACCGCGCCGTCCGCTCGCGTCACCTGGCTCTGGCCCATGCCATCACGGATCACCTTGCCGCCTCCGAACTTCACCTCCTCGCCATAGGTGGTGAAATCCCTCTCGATCTCGATGAAGAGCTCCGTATCGGCAAGGCGCACCTTATCGCCGGTGGTCGGTCCGAACATGCCGGCATAAGCGGCGCGCGAGATCTTATAGGGCATCCATCAGGCTCCTTAGAAGGAAGAAACAAGTATTTTTCCGCTGAGCCGCGTGAGCCGGCCGGCGGCAACATAGCTATCGACCAATTGCCTTTCAGCCGCGAACGGGTGCCATTCCCAGCCAACATGACCGAAGCCGGCCAACATTACCTCGGCGTCGACAAATTTGTTCAGCACCTCGGCAATGACGATCATGCCGCTGCTCGGCACGACATAGGGCGCGGTCGCAAAGGCCGAAAGCGAGGCGTCGACTGACGCATGAACGGATTTATCGATGACGATATGCGTCTTGCCGGTGTCGGCACAGAAGGCGCTGAATGCATCCGTATAGTCGTCGCAGAAATCGTCGAGATCAGGATGCGAGACGGCAAGCGGCGCCCGCATCGCGGCGAACCTTTCCGGATCACGTACGCTCCAGATTTCGCGCGCCGCAACGACGCCGGGATGAGCGCGCCACTCAGGCGAGCAGAGCATTGCCTTTGCCGGTCGGCCAGTATTGCAGACCGCCACGGCATCGGTGCGGCTCCCGCCCGCCCCGTAGGAGCGGCAATCGTTGAAGCGGATGACGAAATCGGCAGCGTCGATAATGCCTGCCTGTCCTTCTCCGACCTCGCCATTGCCGACGATCACGATCTTTTTCATCACCTTAGTTGCTCATCGCGTCTTCGAGCTCTTTCAGCTCTTTCGTGCGTTTATCCGTCTCTTCGGCCAGGCATCCAGCAACCAGCATCGGCTCCATCGTGCCGCCGCGGGCCTGAAAGCCGAAGGCGTCGCATTGGGCGTCGCGATAGTCAATCCAAGCGCGTTGGGCTTTGACCAGCGCCTTTTCGGCACCCTTCATGTCACCATCGAGATCCTTGTCGATCGCAATCATGGCGGCACGCGTCTTCTTATATTGTTCGTTCAGCGCCTTGTCGGCAGTCTCATGACGTGCCGCTTCGCAGGAAGTCATGTCCGATTGCGTCTTGGGATTCTGGCAGTCGATATCCTCGGCAGAGGCCGCGCCTGAAACCAGCAACATTGCCGCCCCGATGAGGCAGATGTTCAAACGCATTCCATCCCTCCCGGTCTTCTAAAGCTTGCCCATTACCAGCTGACGAAAGCCATAGACCTCGCGCTTGCCTGAAAGCGGGATCAGCGTCACCGAGCGCGTCTGCCCGGGCTCAAAGCGTACGGCGGTTCCCGCCGGAATATCGAGCCGCTTGCCATGCGCCGCCGCGCGGTCGAAAGAAAGCCCGGCATTGGTCTCAGCGAAATGATAATGGCTGCCGACCTGCACCGGCCGATCGCCCGTATTGGAAACCTCCAGCGTGATTGTCGGCGCGCCGGCATTGAGTTCGATGTCGCCGCTAGCGGCAATGATTTCGCCCGGAATCATCCAGTTCTCCTTAAGCCGCCCTGGGCGTGCAGCCCTCGGCCTTCAGCACACGTTTCGTCGACGCCGGATTTTTGGCAAGCATGGCGGCCGGCCGGATGGGCCTGGCGACGAGATTGCCGCCGCAATTTGGGCAGAGACCTTTCAGCACACCGTCAACGCAATCGGCGCAGAAGGTGCATTCATAGGTGCAGATCCGCGCCTCCATGCTCTCCGGCGGCAGATCCTTGTCGCAACATTCGCAATTGGGCCTGAGCTCCAGCATATCCTCTCCTTACCTGATCGGTTCGTGCACGGTGACGAGCTTGGTGCCATCTGGGAAGGTCGCCTCCACCTGCACGTCGTGGATCATTTCGGCAACGCCCTCCATCACTTGGTCGCGACCGATCACATGGGCGCCAGCCTCCATCAGCTCGGCGACCGGACGGCCGTCGCGAGCGCCTTCGACGACGAAATCGCTGATCAGCGCAATCGCTTCGGGATAGTTCAGCTTGACGCCGCGCTCTAGCCGCCGCCGCGCCACCATCGCCGCCATCGATATCAGCAGCTTGTCTTTTTCTCTCGGAGTGAGGTTCATTGCTTGCCCATCTGCTTCGTGCTTGAATTCATAGATTCCAGACTTTCGGCACAGGCGCACCATTGCGCAAGGTGGAAATGACCGGGATCAGGACATTTCTGAGCGAGAAGCCGTCGGCTGCGGCAAGGCGCACAACGAGCTTGTCGTTCCAGGCGCTTGCGCCGCCCATCGGCCCTTCGACGAGCGGCCGCACCCGGCCGAGATAGGCTTCTGCTAGCGGACCGGCATATAGCAGCGTCGCGAACGCGACCTGCCCGCCGAGCACCGCCTGGCGCGCTGCCAATGCCGCGACGCGCTCGGAAAGCCGGAGCTCCTCGGCATGGATCAGCCGGCCCGAACGGCGGATACGCCAGCGGTCGCGAAAGAGCCCCGTCTCCACCGCCTCGCCCATCGCCTTGCGGCCGAGCAGCACCGCCTCGACGGCCAGGAATTCGCCGCGCTCGTCAAGATCGACATCGAGCCGGCGGAATAGTGAGGCGCGGTCGAAGAGGATCGTCTCCTGCGGCAGCCAGTCGACGCGCGCTCCCGCTCCAACTTCGATGCGGGTCGTCACCTCGGCGGTTCCAGCCGATGCCCTATAGATCTTCTCACAGGCCTGGGTGGTGACATCGATCTTCGTGCCGGCGCCGGCAACGACGCTCCAATTCATCCGGTCGCCGCCGGTCAGCCCGCCTGATGTGTTGATGATGACGGCTTCCATCGAACCATCGAAAGTATCGGGCAGACGGATCTTCGCCGCGCCTTCCTGATAGAGCTCACGGATGCGCGTGCGGCCATCGAGCAGCCTTGCCGCCAGATGCCCGCGTCCCTCCGCTCTTTGCGGTCTCGAACTTGCCGCCGCGATCGTCATATCGTTCCTTTCGGTCGCGCGATCGGAGTTCCATTCAATCGCGAGGATGACGGAATGCAAGCAATTCTCGTGCCGCCCGACCGGGCCTCACGGCGCGCGCAAGAGACCAGTGCGCCGCTGCTCCCTCTGCTGTTAAATGAGGCATTTGCCGATCAGACAGTCAGATGACGGCGCGCCTCCGGCGTATCCAGCGTCTCGGCGGGCCCTTGATGCACGATCTCGCCCCGATCCATGATGTAGACATAGTCGGCAAGCTCCCGGCAGAAATCCAGATATTGTTCGACGAGCAGGATCGCCATGCCGGTGGAATCGCGGAGATATCGGATCGCCCGGCCGATATCCTTGATGATCGAGGGCTGGATACCCTCCGTAGGCTCGTCGAGCACGAGAATTCTCGGCCGTGTCACCATGGCGCGTCCGATCGCCAACTGCTGCTGCTGTCCGCCGGAAAGATCGCCGCCGCGACGCGACAGCATCGATTTCAGAACCGGGAACAGACTGAAGATGTCGTCGGGAATATTGCGGTCGCGGCGGCCAAGCGGCGCAAAGCCGGTTTCGAGATTTTCCTTCACGGTAAGCAGCGGAAAGATTTCGCGTCCCTGCGGCACGTAGCCGATGCCGTGCTTGGCACGGGCAAAGGGCGGCAAACCGTTAAGCTTCGTATCGTTGAAGGTGACGGTGCCGGCCGACAGCGGGTGCTGGCCGGTGACAGCGCGCAACAGCGAGCTCTTGCCGACGCCGTTGCGGCCCAGCACGCAGGTGATCTTGCCCATCTCCGCCTTGATGGAGATGCCGCGCAAAGCCTGCGCCGCGCCATAATGCAGATTTGCGTTTTCGACTGTCAGCATCCGTTTACCCGTTCCCATCAGTTCATCAGGCTACGCCTCAGCGTCTGCAGGGCGTAGTCCTGTTCTTTCGTTCTCTCGCCGCCGACAGCGGCCACATCCTCGGCAATACCGATCAGTTGCTGACGCTCCTCCATGTCGAGCGTCTTCATCCAGAGGTCCCGGAACCGGCGGATCGGATCTTCGGGACTGGTGACGTTCTTGGACGCCCACTCGCCGAAAACCAGAACCTCTTCCATGTCGCCCGGCCGCAAGATGCCTTTCATGCGGCCGCGGATGACATCCTTCGCCGCGTCGGCATACATCGGCTTCTCCTTGGCAAGGCAGAAGAAGAAGGCCACCGCCGCAATCGCCGGATCAGCAATCGAAGCCAGCGGCGCCGCCTCCGCCTGCTTGCGGCGCTTTCCGCGCTTATAAGCACCCCGCATCCGCTCGACGGAATCGATGATCTCGTTTCCCGCCTCACGCACCATTTTGAAACGCCAATACCAGATGACCGCACCGCTGACCGCGGCGACCAGAATACCGAGAAAAGCCATGCTGAAACCCCACGATAAAACCCCCTCGTTTTAGAGCTTGTTCTGTCGTCGGGTTCAAGCCTTCAAGTTGCACTGGTCACCGCCCCAGATAGTTCTCGATCACCTTCGGATCCGAACTCACGAAATCGATCGACCCTTCCGCGAGCACCGACCCTTCCGCGAGGCAGGTAACTTTGACGCCGAGGTCACGGATGAAGCCCATGTCGTGTTCGACGACGACGACCGACCGGGTCTTGGCAATATTCTTGAGCAGGACCGCAGTCTCCGCCGTCTCCGCATCCGTCATGCCGGCAACAGGCTCGTCGACGAGGAGCAGCTTCGGCTCTTGCGCCAGGAGCATGCCGATCTCGAGCCACTGCTTCTGCCCGTGCGAGAGATTGGCGGCCAGCTCGTCGTGCCGGTGCGTCAGCCGCACCGTTTCCAGGATCTCTTCGATGCGCGCCCTGTCTTCGCCCGAAAGCCGGTATAACAGCGTCGAAAACACTCCGCGCCGGCGGTTCAGCGCCAATTCCAGATTGTCCCAGACCGTGTGGCTTTCGAATACCGTCGGCTTCTGGAATTTTCGGCCGATGCCGAGCTGAGCGATGTCAGCCTCATCCTTGGTCGTAAGATCGATGGTACCATTGAAGAACACCTCGCCCTCATCGGGCCGGGTCTTGCCGGTGATGATGTCCATCATCGTCGTCTTGCCGGCGCCATTCGGGCCGATGATGGCGCGCAGTTCGCCGGGTTCGATGACGATCGACAAGGAATTCAGCGCCTTGAAACCATCGAAGGAAACGGAGACGCCGCTGAGATAGAGCACGCTGTTCGGTTTGACGTCGGGAATCATGGAGTTCACTCCGCTGCCTGGATTTTCGGCTCGATGCCGTCTTCCTGCGTCGCTGGCGGCGCAGCCTCGGAGACGGCTTTCCGCCTGCCGAGATGGTGGGTGATCGTGCCGACTACGCCCTTCGGCAGGAACAGCGTGACGGCGACGAAGAGGCCGCCGAGCGCAAACAGCCAGATTTCCGGGAAGAGGCCGGTAAAGATGGTCTTGCCGCCATTGACGAGGATCGCGCCGATGATCGGCCCGATCAGCGTCCCCCGTCCGCCGACCGCCGTCCAGATGACGACCTCGATCGAATTGGCAGGCGCGAATTCGCCGGGATTGATGATGCCCACCTGCGGCACATAGAGCGCGCCGGCGATGCCCGCCATCATCGCCGAGACGACGAAGGTGAAGAGCTTGAAATGCTCGACGCGGTAGCCGAGGAAGCGGGTGCGACTTTCCGCATCGCGCACGCCGACGAGCACCTTGCCGAACTTCGAACGCACGATCGCCGAGGCGATCGCGAGCGACAGCGCCAGGAAGATCGCGGTCGCGGCAAAGAGGCTGGCGCGCGTGCCATTGGCCTGGATGTTGAAGCCGAGGATGTCCTTGAAATCGGTCATGCCGTTATTGCCGCCGAAACCCATGTCGTTGCGGAAGAAGGCAAGCAACAGCGCATAGGTCATCGCCTGGGTGATGATCGAGAGATAGACGCCGTTGACGCGCGAGCGGAAGGCGAACCAGCCGAAGACGAAGGCGAGCAGACCGGGCACGAGGAGCACCATCAGGGCCGCGAACCAGAACTGATCGAAGCCGTACCAGAACCAGGGCAATTCCTTCCAGTTCAGGAACACCATGAAGTCCGGCAGGATCGGGTCGCCGTAGACACCGCGGGGACCGATCTGGCGCATCAGATACATGCCCATCGCATAACCGCCGAGTGCAAAGAAGGCGCCGTGGCCGAGCGAAAGGATGCCGCAGAAACCCCAGACGAGATCGAGCGCCAGCGCCAGCAGCGCATAGGTAAGATACTTGCCGAATAGTGCCATGATGTAGGTCGGCACGTGCAGCGGATGGCTGGGGCCGGTCGCAAGGTTCAGCGCCGGCACGAGAATGGCGATCGCCAGCAGCAGGGCGACGGCGAAGGAGATCCTGCGATCGAGAGACCGGAGAAGGAAGGCCGTTATCATGCTTCCACCGCCCTTCCTTTGAGTGCGAAGAGCCCGCGCGGGCGCTTCTGGATGAAGAGAATGATGAGGACGAGCACCAGGATCTTGCCGAGGACGGCGCCGGCGAAGGGCTCGAGGAACTTGTTGACGACACCGAGCGACAGCGCGCCAACCAACGTGCCCCAGAGATTGCCGACGCCGCCGAAGACGACGACCATGAAGCTGTCGATGATGTAGTTCTGGCCGAGGTTCGGCGAGACATTGTCGATCTGCGAGAGCGCCACGCCGGCCATTCCGGCGATGCCGGAGCCGAGCGCGAAGGTGAAGGCATCGACCCAGCCGGTCCGGATGCCCATCGACGAGGCCATGCGCCGGTTCTGCGTCACCGCCCGCATCTGCAAACCGAAAGCAGAGCGCTTGAGCAGCATCAAGAGCGTCAGGAATACCACCAGCGAGAAAACGATGATCCAGAGCCGGTTCCAGGTGATGACGAGACCGCCGAAATCGAAGGCGCCGGACATCCAGCTTGGATTGCGGACCTCGCGATTGGTCGGGCCGAAATAGCTCCGGATTGCCTGCTGCAGGATCAGCGAAACGCCCCAGGTGGCAAGCAGGGTTTCCAGCGGCCGGCCGTAGAGATAGCGGATTACCGATCGTTCGATAACGAGGCCGACGAAGCCGGTGAAGATGAAGGCGGCCGGCACGGCGAATGCCAGCGTATGATCGGCAAGCGAGGGGAAGGCCGAAGCGATTGTTTCCTGCACGACATAGGTCGTGTATGCGCCGATCATCACCATCTCGCCATGCGCCATGTTGATGACGCCCATGACGCCGAAGGTGATGGCAAGGCCGATCGCGGCCAGCAGCAGCACCGAGCCGAGCGACAGGCCGTACCAGACGTTCTGGACGACATCCCAGAGCGCCAGGTCGCGGTTGATTGCATTGATCTCCGCCTGGATCGCGGGTTTCAGATCATCAGGCGCACTTGCCATCGCCGTCGTCAGGATCGTCAACGCATCGCGACCGCCGCGGGTGGCGATCGTATCGATCGCGGCTTTCTTTTCCTCGCTGCCGGCATCGCTCTTCAGCGTCATCACGGCGCGCGCCGCTTCCATCGTGTTTTTGATCTCGCCGTCCTTCTCGCCCGAAAGAGCCGAGTTCAGAAGATCGAGATTGGCGGGATCGGCATCCCTGAGCATGCCCTCAGCCGCAGCGAGCCGCGCGGAGCGATCCGGGCTCAGAAGCGTCAGCTGGCTCATCAACGTCGTGATCGTGGTGCGCAGCGCATTGTTGATCTTGACCTTCGACATCATGTCGGGGTCGACATCGGCGACCGCCTCGCCGGTTATCGGATCGGAATAGACAGGCTCGTCATCCGTGCCGCCCAGAACAAGAACGGGACCGCCTTCCGAATTGACGTAGAGCTGGCCATCGCTCAACTGCTGCAGGATCTGGCTGACCTGCGGATCCCCCGAAGCGGCGAGCGCCCGGATGGCCGCGTCGCGCTCGGGAAAGCCGCCGACGCCGAGCGCATCGACGAGAGTGTGCACGTCGCCCTCGGCGCGAAGGCTGCTTACCGAAAGAGTGAGGCCCGAAAGCATCAGGCAAAAAGTCAGAAGGAAAATCTTGATGGCGCGAAACATCGGCTCTCTCGCCTGGATTGTCGTCGGCCTTGCGGCACAGCGGTAAGGACGGAGCTTCCGCCCGGATCAGCTCCGGGCGGAAGTCTTCGGGCTGTCAACGGTTGGGCCCTGCTCAGGAGCCCTTGCCGCCGCACTTGCCGGTCGCGACATTGAAGTTGCCGCAGGAGAGAGGCTTGCGCCAATCGGAGATCAGGTCCTTGGAGTCGGGCAGGTAGTCGGACCATTCGTCGCCGACGACGGCGGGCGTCTGCTGGACGATTTCGAACTGGCCATCGGCCTGGATTTCACCGATCAGCACCGGCTTGGTGATGTGATGGTTCGGCATGACGGTGGCATAGCCGCCCGAGAGGTTCGGAACGGTGACGCCGATAATGGTGTCGAGAACGGCATCGGTATTGGTGGTGCCGGCGGCCTGGACGGCCTTCACCCAAGCGTTAAAGCCGATATAGGCGGCTTCCATTGGGTCGTTCGTCACGCGCTTGTCGTTCTTGGTGAAGGCATGCCATTCCTTGATGAACTTCTTGTTGGCCGGGCTTTCAACGGACTCGAAGTAGTTCCAGGCGGCGAGATGGCCGACGAGCGGCTTGGTATCGAGACCGGCAAGCTCTTCTTCGCCGACCGAGAAGGCTACGACCGGGATGTCGGTCGCTTTGATGCCTTGGTTGCCGAGCTCCTTGTAGAAAGGAACGTTGGCGTCACCGTTGATGGTGGAGACGACGGCGGTCTTCTTGCCGGCCGAGCCGAATTGCTTGATCTTGGCCACCTCGGTCTGCCAGTCGGAGAAGCCGAACGGCGTGTAGTTTACGAGAATGTCTTCCTTCGGGATGCCCTTGGATTCGAGATAGGCTGCAAGAATCTTGTTGGTCGTGCGGGGATAGACGTAGTCGGTGCCTTCGAGCACGAAACGCTTCACGCCCTCGGTGTTCATCAGATAGTCGACAGCCGGGATCGCCTGCTGGTTCGGAGCCGCACCCGTATAGAAGATGTTGCGCGACGATTCCTCGCCCTCATACTGCACGGGATAAAAGAGGAGCGAGTTCAGCTCTTCGAAGACGGGCAGGACGGATTTGCGCGAGGACGACGTCCAGCAGCCGAAGACGGCGGCAACCTTGTCCTTTTCGATCAGTTCGCGTGCCTTTTCGGCAAAGAGCGGCCAGTCGGAGGCCGGATCGACGACGACGGCTTCGAGCTTCTTGCCCAGAAGGCCGCCCTTCTTGTTCTGCTCGTCGATGAGCATCAGCATGGCGTCTTTCAGTGTGGTTTCGGATATCGCCATCGTGCCGGACAGCGAATGCAGCACACCGACCTTGATCGTATCGTCTGCAGCAACCGCACCGCTGAAGGCAGCCGACGCCGCCATGACGGCACTGAGCGCGGCACCTGCAATTGTGGTTTTGAGATTCATCTGATTGAACTCCCCTCTCTTGTTCCGCAACAGGCCGGAAACGGAAATTACTGTTGCCGATGGGACTATCGGGTGCTGCAGCGCGAAAACACATACGCAAAATGACGTAGGCGCAGGGGGCAAACGCGCATGTAAGAGGAGGAGGGGCGCCCCGCCCCAGAGCATGGCGTTCCGATTGCCGGTGGAATTATCCGCTGATCGTCAGGCTGGCCGAGGTCGGGCTGCACTGAGGCGGCAAAGGCTCAAAGCAGACATTGGTGTAATGGTTGAACGAACAGCGCGAGAGTTAGAGCGCTCATGCGACAGACCGCTTTCAAAAATATCGCCGTTCTGTGAACCCGCCGGTGTTCCGCCTCTTGCCTTTCCCGCTCATCCCGCCAAAACTGCCCGGAAGACGATAAGCTAACCGGAGCGCCGGAAAGAGGGCATGACAGCGCGTCAACGCATCATTCCGGTGAGACGCGAATATAATCGCTGGGTCGCCAATCAGACGCTGGAAGATTACGCGTTGCGGTTTACCGCAAAGAGCGCCCGGCATTTCTCCTCCGAGCGCATTTCGCAGACGGCGATCGGCGCGATTTCGTTCCTGGCGCTGGAGGCGATCGGTGGCGCGATCACCCTCTCATACGGCACCACGAATGCCTTCTATGCCATCATCGGCGCCTCGATTGCCATGCTTGCGATCGGATGGCCGATCAGTCGCTATGCCATCCGTCACGGCGTCGACATCGATCTTCTGACGCGCGGCGCCGGCTTCGGCTATATCGGCTCGACCATCACCTCGCTGATCTATGCGAGCTTCACCTTCATGCTGTTTGCGATCGAAGCCTCGATCATGTCCGGGGCGCTGGAACTCACCCTCGGCATACCGCTCTGGATCGGCTATATCATCAGCGCCGTCATGGTAATTCCGCTGGTGACGCACGGCGTACGGCTGATCAGCAAGTTCCAGCTGATGACCCAGCCCTTCTGGATCGTGTTGAACATCCTGCCCTTCATCTTCATCGCCTTCATGGACTGGGAAAAGTTCGATCTCTGGCGCGCCTTCGCCGGCATCCGCGACGCCTCCGGCCCTCCGGGAACCGTCGCCGAATTTGATTTGGTTGAATTCGGCGCAGCTTCCGCCGTTATCCTGGCGCTGATGTCGCAGATCGGCGAACAGGCCGATTTCCTGCGCTTCCTGCCGCCGGTCCCGCAGCGCAAGTGGCGCCATCGCCTCGCCGTCTTCCTCGCCGGTCCTGGCTGGGTCATCATCGGGGCGCCGAAACTGCTTGCTGGCTCGTTCCTTGTCGTGCTGACCTTCACCTCGGGCGTGCCTCTCGACCGTGCCGCCGATCCGGCGCAGATGTATCTGACCGCCTTCGGCTACATGGTTCCCTGGCACAACGCCGCACTGCTGTTGATGGCGGCCTTTGTCGTTGTCTCGCAGCTGAAAATCAACGTGATGAACGCCTATGCCGGATCGCTAGCCTGGTCGAATTTCTTCTCGCGACTGACACACAGCCATCCCGGCCGCGTTATCTGGCTGGTGTTCAACGTCGCGATCGCGCTGCTTTTGATGGAGCTCGGCATCTACAGGCTACTGGAAGAGACGCTCGGCATCTTCTCGATCATCGCCATGGCCTGGCTCTGCACGATATCAGCCGATCTTTTCATCAACAAGCCGCTGGGGCTCGCCCCTCCCGGAATCGAATTCAAGCGCGCCCATCTCTACGATATCAACCCGGTCGGCCTAGGCGCCATGACGCTGTCGGCAACGGTATCGCTGGTCGCCCATTTCGGCGCTTTCGGCGAGACAGCCGCTTCGCTCGCACCCTATATCACCCTCGTCATCGCGCTCATCGCCACGCCTACGCTCGCCTGGGCGACGAATGGCAAATTCTATCTCGCCCGCAAACCGCGCCAGAGCTGGAAGAAGCTGACGAGCATCACCTGCTCGGTCTGCGAACATCCTTTCGAGCCGGAAGATATGGCATGGTGCCCGGCATACGCCGCGCCGATCTGCTCGCTCTGCTGCTCGCTGGACAGCCGCTGCCACGACATGTGCAAGCCGGCGGCCCGTTTCAACGCGCAGGTCGGCACCGTCGCTAGGACGCTGCTGCCGGAAAGCGTCATCGGCAAGCTGACGACGCGCCTCGGACGCTATGGCATCGCTGTCGCGCTGGCGCTGACCGCCATCGGTGCGATCCTGGCGATGATCGCCCATCAGGTCGCCTCCGCCTCGCCCGAGACGGCCGAAGTCGTCAACCGCACCATCCTCATCGTCTTCTTCGTCTTCTCGGTAATTTCAGGCGTCGTCTGCTGGTTCTATGTGCTCGCCCATGACAGCCGCGTCGTCGCAGAGGAGGAGTCCTCGCGCCAGAACACGCTGCTGCTCAAGGAGATCGCCGCCCACAAGAAGACCGACGCCGCCCTGCAGAATGCCAAGGAAACGGCCGAAGCCGCCAACCGCGCCAAGAGCCGCTATGTCGTCGGCCTCAGCCACGAACTGCGCACGCCGCTGAACGCCGTGCTTGGCTATGCCCAGATCCTCGAGCGCGACGAGACGATCCCGGCGCCGCGCCAATCCTCGATCAAAGTCATCCGCCGCAGCGCCGAGCATCTCTCCGGCCTGATCGATGGTCTTCTCGACATCTCCAAGATCGAGGCCGGCCGCCTGCAGGTCTACTCCAATGAGACCAACATCCAGGATTTCCTCGACCAGATCATCGAGTTGTTCCGCCCGCAGGCGCAGGCAAAGGGGCTTGCCTTCTTGCATGAGCGCTCGCCAGCCCTGCCGCAATTCGTCCGCACCGATGAAAAGCGGCTGCGCCAGATCCTCGTCAACCTGCTCTCCAATGCCATCAAGTTCACCGACGAGGGCAGCGTCACCTTCGATGTCGGCTACCGGAGCCAGGTTGCGACCTTCACCGTCACCGATACCGGCCGCGGCATCGCCGAGAAGGACCTGACGCGCATCTACGAACCCTTCCAGCGGGGCGAGGCAGACATGGTGCGGCCGATGCCTGGCCTTGGCCTCGGCCTTACCATTACGCGACTTCTGACCAACACGCTCGGCGGCGAGATTGCGGTTTCGAGCGTCAAGGACGAAGGTTCGACCTTCCGCGTGCGGTTGATGCTGTCCGCCGTCATGCGCGCCGCCGCGCCGCCGCAGGAAAAACGCATCGCCGGCTACGACGGCCCGCGCCGCACGATCGTCGTCGTCGATGACAATGAGGATCACCGCGAGATGATGCGCGAAATCCTCGCGCCGCTCGATTTCACCGTGCTCACGGCGGCAGGAGGTGCGGAATGCCTGACGCTGATCGACGGCATCATGCCCGATCTCTTCCTCGTGGATATACTGATGCCCGGCATGAGCGGCTGGCAGCTCGTCTCGCGCCTGCGCGAGGCCGGCCAGACAGCGCCGGTGCTGATGCTTTCGGCCAATATCGGCGATGCGATGGTTCTGAGCGATAGCGACGACAGCCACAATGATGCCATCGGCAAACCGGTCGATATCCGCCAGCTGCGCGACAGGCTCGCTTTGCATCTCGGCCTGAACTGGGTCTATGCCGATGAGGCGCCCATCGCTCCTGCAAAGACCGAAGCGCCGATGCTGAGCCCGGGTGCTGCCCATGTGCAGGAATTGCTGCGGCTCGGCGAGATCGGCTACATCAGGGGCATCGAAGCCAAGCTTTCGGACCTTGCCAACCTGGAGGAAAATCGGCCATTCACGGAAGCTCTTCGACCCTATGTCGCCGCCTTCGATTTAGCCGGCTTCATGACCTTCCTAAACGACTTCGACGAAAAGGTGGAATACATTGGCTGAGCCGGCCCTCCCTCGCGACATTGTTCTGCTTGTCGACGACTCGCCCGAAGCGCTCGGCTTCCTCACAGATGCGCTCGAACAGTCCGGCTTCTCCGTTCTGATCGCCACCTCGGGCACGGCGGCACTTGGCATCGTAGAGCGGATCACGCCCGATCTCATCCTGCTCGACGCCGTCATGCCTGTGATGGACGGCTTCGAGACCTGCCGCAGGCTGAAGGCGAATGCCGCCGTCGCCCAGGTGCCGGTCATCTTCATGACCGGCCTGACGGAAACCGAGCATGTCGTGCATGCGCTGGAATCCGGCGGCGTCGACTACCTCAGCAAGCCGATCAACATCGACGAACTGCGCGCCCGCATCCGCGTTCACCTGCGCAATGCACGCTCGACCCAGAGCGCCCGTGTTGCACTCGATGCCGCTGGCCGCCATTTGCTGGCTGTCAAGGGCGATGGCGCCATTCATTGGTCGACGCCGCAGGCGACGCGGCTGGTCAATGCCGCCTTGGGCAGCGACGACGGCATGGAGATCGTCGTCCGCCAAATCGCTGGCTGGATGCGCGACCGCATGGCAGCAGCGCGCGATGGCATCATCTCGATCACCGATGCTGGCCAGGCTGCGCTGCAGCTCGCCTTCCTCGGCGCGATCGGCCCGGACGAATATCTCTTCCGTCTTACCGCCGCCAGCCAGCGCAGCGATGATGAGGTGCTGCGCCAGCGCTTCTCGCTCACGCAACGGGAATCCGAAGTGCTGCTCTGGATTGCCAAGGGCAAAGCCAACCGCGATATCGGCGAAATACTGGGACTGTCGGCGCGCACCGTGAACAAACACCTCGAGCAGATCTACGTGAAGCTCGGCGTGGAAAACCGGGCATCGGCCGCAGTCAAGGCGACGCATGTCCTGCATGAGATGTGAGGGATAGCCGAGGGCCCTCCGTGGTTCGCGTCTCCTCCGCCGCACCGCCGACATGCGGCAGCAGATTCCACTTCTCCATCCGTGCAAGCCAGCGCCGCGTCCGCGGTGGTGAAGTGCTGCCAAAAAAGAAGCCCGGTCGAAACCGGGCTTCAATGATCATATTCTCGGAAAGGAAGTAAAGCTTACATGCCCTGCGGGACGTAGGTGTACTTGCCGTCCGGGCCCTTCTTCCATTCGTACATGATGTAACCAGGAATTTTCGGGTCGCCCTTTTCGTCGAACGAGATGTCGCCGAGAACGGTCGGGAACGGACCCTTTTCCTTCATCGCCGTGGCGACGGCTTCAGGATCGAGCGAACCGGCAGCCTTGGCAGCACCGGCGATCGCCTGCATCGCGGCGTAGGAATAGAGCGTGTAGGCTTCAGGATTGAAACCGGCAGCCTTGAACTTTTCGACGAGTTCCTTGTTGGCCGGGTTCAGCGTCGGATCGGGGCCGAAGGTGTTCAGGGTCCCGGCAACGGCGTCGCCAGCGATCGATGCCAGTTCGTTCGAAACGATACCATCGCCCGAAACCAGCGTTGCCTTCAGGCCCTGGTCGGCGGCCTGACGGATGATGAGACCGGCTTCGGTGTGCAGACCGCCCCAATAGATGATCGAGACACCGGCTTCCTTCATCTTGGCGATGAGGGCCGAGAAGTCCTTGTCGCCGACGTTGATGCCTTCGTACATGGCTTCCGTGACACCAGCGGCATTCATGGCCTTCTTGGTTTCGTCGGCGAGGCCCTGACCGTAGGGGGTCTTGTCATGGACGACGGCGATCTTGGCGTCCTTGAAGTGGTCGGCAAGATACTTGCCGGCAATGGCGCCCTGCTGGTCGTCACGGCCGCAGGTGCGGAACGTGTTCCAGAGGCCGCGCTCGGTGAACTTCGGGTTCGTGGCGGCCGGGGTGATTTCGAGAATGCCGTTTTCGGCGTAGACTTCCGAAGCCGGGATGGAAACGCCCGAGTTGAAGTGGCCGATGACGAACTTGACGCCGTCGGCAACGAATTTGTTAGCGACCGAAATGCCCTGCTTCGGGTCGGAGACGTCGTCGCCGAGCTCGATCTTGATCTGCTCGCCGTTGATGCCGCCGGCAGCGTTGATGTCGGCAGCCGCCTGCTCGGCACCCTTCTGAAGCTGAGCGCCGAAAGCGGCGTTCGGGCCGGTCAGCGGACCAGCCACGGCGATGAGGACGTCGGCCCAAGCGTTGCCGCTGAAGGCGACCATCGCCGTCAGAGCCACTGCCGACAGAAGAGACTTCTTCATATTGTTACTCCCAATTTTTGGGCGGGTTCCGGTCCAAGGCCCGACGCATTACCCACCATTGACTGCGCCAGGAAAGCTGTTCCACTCTGAAGGCAATTCATGCCTAGTTTCAACGGACTGTCAATGTTTGTCCTTCCACGAAAACGCGGAAGTTTTTTCGTACAGCCAGTAATAGTTGTTGACCATTTGATTGGTGCGGCGGTAGCGGAAGCCGGCCGTCGAGAAGACCAGCAGCGTCACGAAGTCGAGGATATAGTAAAAGGCGTTGAGCATCGGCCCATTGAACAAGGCATGATGCAGGAACTGCATCGCCCAGGCGAGCAGAAATGTGTAGACGATGACCAGCGGATAGTCGCCCCAGCCCTCGGCAACCGCTTTGCCAGCGCGCCAAGCCGTCCAGAAGCCTAAGAGCAAGACGATGACACGGATCGCCACAAGGGGACCGGCATCCGCTTCGAAGAAAAGTCCCTGCATATCAAACTCTCCTTTCGACCTAGTGTCTTCCGCCTTCGAGATAGGCGGCGCGGACCTCGGGATTGGCAAGAAGCTCCTTGCCGGAGCCGCTCATCGTCACCTTGCCGTTCACCATCACGTAGGCGCGGTGAGAAAGCCTGAGGGCGGCGAACGCGTTCTGCTCGACGAGGAAAACGGTTAGCCCCTCCGCCTCGTTGAGCTTCTTGATCGCCTCGAAGATGCCCTTGACGATCAGCGGCGCAAGTCCGAGCGAGGGTTCGTCGAGAAGCAATAGCTTCGGGCGCGCCATCAGCGCGCGGCCGATCGACAGCATCTGCTGCTCACCGCCCGAAAGTGTTCCGCCACGCTGGGCATGACGTTCCTTGAGACGCGGGAAGAGCGTGAAGATCTTCTCGACGTCTTCGGCAAAGTGTTTCAGATTGTCGAGGCCGGCGCCCATCTGGAGATTTTCCATGACCGTCATGCGCGGAAAGATGCGGCGCCCTTCCGGCGACTGCGCAATGCGCAGCCGTGCGATTTCGTGTGTGGGCATACGGGTGATCTCGCGGCCCTCGAAGACGACCGAACCGGTGCGCGCCTGGGGGCTGCCGCAGATCGTCATCATCAGCGTCGACTTGCCGGCGCCGTTGGCGCCAATCAGGCTGACGATCTCGCCCTTGTTGACCTGTACATCAATGCCGGCGAGCGCTCGGATATTGCCATAATAAGTTTCGACGCCATTCACCTGAAGGAGCGGTTGACCCGTCATTACTGCATCGCCCATCAGTTTGCGCCTCCTTCGAGCTGCTCGACGGTTGCGATCACCTCTTCCACTTCTTCATCCTCGACGCCGAGATAGGCCGCAATGACCCGCGGATCGTTCTTCACGTGATCCGGCGTGCCATCGGAAATCTTCTGACCATATTCGAGGACGACGACGTGGTCGGAGATTTCCATGACCACCGACATGTCGTGCTCAATCAGCAGGATCGACGTTCCGGTTTCGGCGCGAATGCTCTTGAGCAGCGCGTTGAGCGTTGCCGATTCCCGTGGGTTGAGGCCGGCAGCCGGTTCATCCAGACAAAGCAGCTCCGGGCCGGTGCACATGGCGCGGGCGATTTCCAGACGCCGCTGGGCGCCGTAGGGCAAATCGCCGGCGGGGTCGTCGGCGCGGTCGATCAGGTCGGCCTTCTCGAGCCAGAAACGGGCGAGCTCGATCGCCCCGGCCGCTTCCCGCTTATAGGGGCCGACACCGATAAGGCCGAGGATCGTATAACCCGATGCCTTCATCAGCTTGTTGTGCTGGGCAACCAGCAGGTTTTCGAGAACGGTCAGACCGGAGAACAGCCGGATGTTCTGGAAGGTACGCGCGACCTTGGCATCCCTCGTGATGCGAAAATCCGGCAGGCGCTCTAGCAGATATTGCTTGCCGCTCTTCTGGTTGAACGTGATCATCCCCATTGTCGGCTTGTAAAAGCCGGTGATGCAGTTGAAAACAGTGGTCTTGCCTGCGCCGTTCGGCCCGATCAGAGCGGTGATATCGCCGCGCTTCGCTTCGAAGGAGAAGTCGTTGATGGCCATCAGGCCGCCGAACTTCATCGACAGATGTTCGACCTTGAGAAGGGTGTCATCAGACATAGTATTCGTTACGGGGCTCATCAACCATGGCCCTCCTTGATAAAGCTTCCGGATATCGCCTTGCGCTCTCTGAGGAAGGCTGTCGGCTCACGCGAGCCGACGAAGCCGCGCGGCTTGAACAGCATGACGATGACCATGGCGAGGCCGAAGATCAACATGCGGTAAAGTTCCGGCGTAAAATCCGGTCCGAAGATGAGTTTTAGGAAGCTCATCTCGCGCAGCAACTCGGTGCCGCCGACCATGACGATGGCGGCGATTGCAATGCCGGTCAATGACCCCATGCCGCCAAGGACAACGATGGCGAGAATGACGGCCGATTCCAGGAAGACGAAGGATTCCGGCGAGACGAAGCCCTGGCGGGCGGCGAAGAACGAGCCGGCGAAACCGGCAAACATCGCGCCTGTCGCAAAGGCGGTTAGCTTAGTCGTCACCGTGTTGATGCCGAGCGAACGGCAGGCGATCTCATCCTCGCGCAAAGCTTCCCAGGCGCGTCCAATCGGCATGCGGCGCAGCCGGATGGTGACATAGGCTGTCAGCATGCAGAGCGCCAGGATCAAATAGAACAGGAAGATCTTGTAGTAGGCCGAGGATATTGGCAGGTGAAACAGCTTCGCAAAACCGCCGGCCGTCGCGTCGAAGGGAATGCCGAAGAGGGTTGCCTTCGGGATGCTGGAGATACCGAAGGTGCCCTTCGTCACTTCAGTCCAGTTGATGAGGACGAGACGAATGATCTCACCGAAGGCAAGCGTCACGATCGCGAGGTAATCGCCGCGCAAGCGCAGCACCGGGAATCCGAGAATGACGCCCCAAAGCGCCGCGAAGATGCCCGAAAGCGGCAGCAGCACCCAGAAGGACAGGCCGAAATAGCTTGAAAGCAGCGCGTAGGAATAGGCGCCGACGGCATAGAAGGCGACGTAGCCGAGGTCGAGCAGGCCGGCGAGGCCGACGACGATGTTCAACCCCCAGGCGAGCATCACATAGATCAGGATCTGGATGCCAAAATTGTCGACATATGTGAGCGAGCCCTGAGGGCCTTTGATCGCAACCACTACCATCGGATAAAGCAGCAGCGCGATCAGCGCGATCTTCAGGAAATGCCGGTGGAAGAAGCTCTTCTCTGTCGAGATGTCGAGCTCGCCCTCGCGAGCCTTACTGAGCTTGCGGCGGTCAATATTCGGCCTGATGAAAACGACCATGGCGAAGCGGCCGATAGCGGCGACCGCGACGAAGATCGCAAGCAGGCCCCAGCGCTGGACAATGATCAGCTCATTGCTGATGTTCTGATCGGTCTTGAGGCCGACATAGAGAACAAACATGCCGAACGACAGGACCGCTGCGAAAAGAGCTTCGGTAAGGCCTTTGCGGACAAGTCCGGCATCGGGCTTGCCTACAGAATCTTCGATGTTTGCCATGACGTTATACCTTCTCGACTTCCGGCCGCCCGAGGATGCCGGTCGGCTTGAAGATCAACACGAAAGCCAGGATCGCAAAGGTCGCGACGTCCTTATAAGCGATGGTGAAGTATGCCGACCACAGCGACTCGATAAGGCCGATAAGCAGGCCGCCAAAAACGGCGCCGGGCAACGAGCCGATGCCGCCGAGAACGGCTGCGGTAAATGCCTTCACACCCGGCGTGAACCCGTCAGCGAACGAAGCGACGCCATAATACATCAGATACATCGTGCCGGCGACGGCAGCGAGCGCCGCACCCATGACGAAGGTGATCGAGATCGTTTGGTCGACATTGACGCCGAGCAGCGCCGCCATCTTGCGATCCTGTTCCGTGGCGCGCTGGGCGCGGCCGAGGGCGGTATGATTGACGATGTACCAGAAGACCGTCAGCAGCACCGCCGTGATCAAAATGATGATGATCTGCTTCAGTGACACCGAGATGTTGCCGAACTGGTAAACCGAGCTCACCATCGGCGGGATCGGCTTGTTGCGCGGCCCCTGAGTCACCTGGATGAAGTTGGACAGTACGATCGACATGCCGATCGCGGTGATCAGCGGCGCGAGGCGGAAGGATCCGCGCAGCGGACGGTATGCAACACGCTCGATCGTCCAATTCCACAAACTCGTCATCAGCATCGCGACCACAAGCATCGCCAACAGCAAAATTGCCACAGGGAGACCTGCGAAGATGGATGTGAGGACGAGAAAGACGATAAGAGCGGCGAAACCACCGAGCATGAAAATGTCGCCATGGGCGAAGTTGATCATGCCGATAATGCCATAAACCATCGTATAGCCAATAGCCACAAGGCCATAGATGGATCCGAGCGTCAGCCCATTGAAGAGCTGCTGGACGAAATACTCCATATGTCGCTTTCCCCTGGATGCGAGCGGAAGACGCTGCACCTCTTTTTGGTTATTCGGCTCCCCATGCAGGGACCTCATAGGCCGCATGCATAGCGGTTTCGTTGAAAATGTGAAGACAAAAAGGATTTACTCCAGCAGATTCTTGTTCGAACAGGCCGAAATGGTGCATTTTGAACCAAAATCCACAGAAAATCGGCAAAGACAGACCCATTTTTAGCCAAAACCTCGCCCCGGCTTAACCATCCAGCAATCGAACCTTCAATTTCCTGCGTCGCCTCCGGCGTAAGCTATTCCAGAAGATCAGAAGAAGGCGCAAATTCAGCCCCCGAGCCCTGACTTTTTGCGAATGGTATTTCACAAGCAAATGCCATGATCCTCGCCTGACAGCTGCGTGAACTTATGGTAGCATCTTCAATCTGCGTATCGGGGGTGCGGGACGCGGCGAGAACCACCATATCGAAATCTGGTGCGACAGGGATGGTTGACGGACGAGCGACAGCGGGCGCTCGCCGCGCGGCGGACGGCAAAGGACAATGCTGACGACATTTGAAAAGGCGGCGCTCGAAGCCGGTAGGGCCATCATCGCGGTCTTGCGCGAAGGCTTTCCCATTGCCATGAAGGCGGATGCAAGCCCGGTGACGGTCGCCGACGAGGAAGCTGAACGCATCATACTCGCCCATCTCGGCAGGGATTATCCCGATATACCCGTCGTGGCGGAAGAGTCGGTTGCGGCCGGCAAGGTGCCCGACATTCACGGCCGGGGCTTTTTTTTGGTCGATCCCCTCGACGGCACCCGCGAATTCGTCGACGGACGGCACGAATTCACCGTCAATATAGCCTACATCGAGAACGGCGCCCCGGTCGCGGGGATCGTCTATGCGCCGGCGCTCGGGCTCGCCTTCTGTGGGCAACGTGGCCGTGCCGAAAGGCTCGTCGTCA
Organism: Rhizobium bangladeshense; assembly: GCF_017357245.1. Lineage (NCBI taxonomy): Bacteria > Pseudomonadati > Pseudomonadota > Alphaproteobacteria > Hyphomicrobiales > Rhizobiaceae > Rhizobium > Rhizobium bangladeshense. The sequence goes on from NZ_CP071612.1 coordinate 3,459,163, forward strand.
CGGAGGACTTCATCATCGGGGCACGGACCGCAATCACCGTGCGCGAGCAGCCGGACGATCGGCTTGCGCTTGCAAGCCTTCGTCACAACAGCCCGGAGACGGGAACCTTCCTCGCCGATCACGCGATCTCCAAATGCACCAATATCGGCTCCTCGCTGAAATTCTGCCTGCTGGCGGAGGGCAAGGCCGATGTCTATCCACGCTTCACCCGCACAATGGAATGGGACACCGCGGCCGGCGACGCGGTGCTGCGCGCCGCCGGGGGATCGACGGTGACGCTCGACGGAGCGCCGCTGACCTATGGCAAGACGGGAACGGCGGCGGATTTCGACTTCGCCAACCCGAACTTCATCTCCTGGGGCGGCAGGAAACGCGTGCTCGAGCCAGCGTGATCATCCGCGGGGAAGTCCGCAAATACTGTGATGGCGCGATACCGCTCATTATGATGTCCTGCACTTGTGGCGCCATGCACAAATGCCTTGGCGCGCAGCGCCCGTCGCGGCCCCTGCTATTAGTTCTCCAGAGATAATCCTGCAGCGATCGAAGCGCAAAGCAGACTGCCGCAGAATCGGCAGGTGATCAGCAACTGCCGAGTCGGGTCTTAACGAGGCCTCATCGAGCAATTTCGACCGCGTCGATTCGGCCTTGATTTTGTCATATTGTGACACAGTTTGAGAACGGCCGAACATAAGCGGCGAAAAAATTCACGTCGGAATTCGTTAAAAATGCCGTATGCCAACTGTCGGTCGCGTGTCGAAACAACACGGCGACAGACCCCTGGAAGCCCTCGCCAAAGGCCTAAAAACCTTGACGAAATTTCAATTCTTAACGAAATATCATGAGCTTGCCTCAACTTAACGCATGTGCGAAAGATTTATTGCGATGCGATATTTCTCTGGACAGCATTACACAATTGTCGCATTTTTCCGTTTTAGTAGGGTTACCAACACCTGAGTGCAGCCCTGGTGACAGGGTAAACCATTGATCGCCTATTGCCGCCGCGCCCCTCGAAGACAACAGAGTACGATCCTTGAGCATCACGGAATTAAACAACACCATTTCGACTGATTCCTTCCGGCCGAGCCGCCGCCAGCAGCCGAGCCTGAAGATTCAAACCCCTGTCATCCACAGCGATGCCTCCCAGGCGCCGTGGGTGGATCTCGCCCTGAAGCGGGCGTTCGACATAGTTTCATCGTTGAGCGCCCTCCTCGTCCTCGCCCCTTTCCTTCTCCTCGTCGCCCTGCTGATCAAGCTCGACAGCCCGGGACCGGTGCTGTTCAAGCAGACCCGCTGGGGTAAGAACTGCAAGGCCATCAAGGTCTACAAGTTCCGTTCCATGCGCACCGATCTCTGCGATGTCTCGGGCGTTGCCCAGACGGTGAAGAACGACCCGCGCATCACCCGCATCGGCGCTATTCTGCGCCGCACTAACATCGATGAGCTGCCGCAGTTGTTGAACGTGCTGTTGGGCGACATGTCGGTCGTCGGTCCTCGCTGCCATGCAATCGGCATGCGCGCCGGCGGCATGCTCTACGAAGAGCTGGTACCGGAATATCATCAACGCCACGCGATGCGCCCCGGTATGACCGGTCTTGCCCAGATGCGTGGCCTGCGTGGCCCGACCGATCGTCCCGCCAAGGCGCGCGCGCGCATCGCCTGTGATCTTTATTATGTCGGGAATTTCTCGATTTGGATGGATATGCGCATCATCGTCGGTACCGTCGTCTCTGAACTGACCGGCGGAAAAGGCTTCTAAGCTTTTAGTGAGAAAGGACCGGCTGCCTCGGGGCAGCCGGTCCTTTCCGGCGACCGCCTGCGTGCGGTTGACCGCATGGGATTCGCGCATCGCGCTCTTCAAACAATCATCGACCATGTGCGACGAGGGAGCGAGAATGATCGCAGTCTCATCGCTGCTCTTGCCTGCCGTCGACAGCGCAGCTCTTCGATCTGGCGCCGGGCAAACGTTTCCGGCGAGCGATCTTCCGGATTGTTGTTCACGAGAGCTGGTCCAGAAGCTCGTACAGCTATAGAACATTGCCATTGGGCACTCCCGAGCCGACATGGACCTGTCTGAGAAGGCGAAAGTGTCTTGTTTCAGGCCAGTGTCGTGGCGCCGTCCCCCCCCGCAAACGATCCCTCCTTGCAGATGATCGCTTCATCGGCGTCACCAATCTGCTGCAATGAAAAGGATCGACGCGCCTTTGAAAGCCGGCGACCTTTGGGGCCAATTGCTGATCCGGTCGTTCATTCACCGGCGGCAGCGGGCATCTAAATTTGTTATCAAAGTCTTACGTTGGGCTTAGGCAATTTTTAAATGTGGCAGGCTAGAGTGGCGCTCGTGGTCTTGCGTTGTGTAGAGAGTCCAATGACCGAAATGATACGTCCCCGAGTGAAATATGTCATCGGCCCCGATGGCAGCCCCCTGACCATCGCCGATCTTCCGCCGCCCAATACGCGGCGCTGGGTGATCCGCCGCAAGGCAGAGGTTGTCGCGGCAGTGCGCGGTGGCCTGTTGAGCTTGGAAGAGGCCTGCGAGCGTTACACGCTCACGGTCGAAGAGTTCCTTTCCTGGCAGTCGTCGATCAACAGCCATGGCCTGGCTGGCTTGCGCACCACCCGCATCCAGCAATACCGCCACTGATCGCACGCCATCGTCGACATTTATTTCGGGCCGGACGCATCTCCCATCAGGGAATGAAGAAGGCCCGAAATTATTGACGAGGCGGCGTAGCACCAAAGGCCAGGCTGCGTGAACGCATCCGCCAACCCCGTTGTCTTCGCCGCAGCAATAACGATCGCGACAAGCAGCACGTCCATCATTGACCACTTGGACAGATGCGGCACGACGCGACGATAGAACAGGCTCCCGGCCCCGCCGCCGGCAGCCGTCGCTTCCGCCGCGATCCCGATCATCTTCAGAAGCGGAAGCACGATTGAGACCAGCGCAACGATCGCCGCCAGCAGCGCATCGCCGCCTTGCCAGAGCGAGACGACGATTTCGATGAGCGACGGAGTCTGATCGAAGAAATAAAGCGTCTCGAAACGAACCAGCGGTAAGATGAGCCCGAGTGCCAGGAGGAACGGCGCCGCAACGAGAAGAGCGGGACGGACGATCGAAAGCGCTCTCATTGCCCAGAGGCTCGTGTCGATCCGATATTTTCCATGAACACTGTGTCTCCCTCAGGAATGATTTCGCCGGCTTGGCACGGCCGCGCCGCCGTGTCACCGTCGGCGGCAATAATATCTGTGTACGAGGTAAGGCGATGGACATTCGAAATGAAGAAGGCCGCTCCGGCGGCCGTTATGCCGCCGAGGTCGAGGGGCACGAGGCGGAGATGACCTATTCGCGCGCGTCGCCGAAGCTCGTCATCATCGATCATACGGCGGTTCCCGACGCCTTGCGCGGCAAGGGCGTCGGCCAGGCATTGGCGCTTCATGCAGTGGAAGCGGCTCGCGCGGGCGGCTGGAAGATCATCCCGCTCTGCCCTTTCTTCAAGGCGCAAGCGCAACGCCACCCGGAATGGCAGGATGTCGTGAACTGATGCCGTGGCCTGAAGCAGATGAGGTTTGGGCGACGACATTCAGACGTAAAAGGCGAAACACCAAAAGCCATGTATGACGGACAGCGCGCCCGTCATACATGGCTTCTCTCTGGCGATCCTCAGGCGCCGAAGCCGGCGCCCGTTTGTTTTTTAGGCCCTGGCGCGGGCGCCGCTGTCCCGTTCTTCCAGCGCCGTCGCCCTTGCATATTCCGCCTGCATCTCCTCGAGCGCCATTTCCAGCGCCTCTTCCTGCATCTTCAGTTCCTTGATCGAAACCTGCAGGTTGTCGGCCCGCTGACGCGCAGCCTTGGCGAAGGTCGGATAAGCAAAGTGATTCGGGTCTGATATTCCGGACTTCTTTTCCTCGACGACGATCTGGCTCTCCAGATCCTTCGTCATCCGTTCGAATTCGGACATCATCATCTGCAATTGCTGCAATTGACGTCGTTTTTCGTTCACCTGAAACTCCTTCAGGCGGACGAGACTTTCTCGCGACTTCATACGCATTACTCCCGTGATGCGAGACCCCGGCTCAACTTGAAACCGCCCTGCGCGCCGCTTTGACACGGTTTGCTAAAAAATTTCCTGCGATATTAACAAAAACCTACCGCTGGTAACCTTTCGTTTACGGGCATCGTTAATGATAGGCCCGATGATTTAAGGCTCGGTAAATGCCGCGGCAGGAATTCCGAACCTTTTCATTGGTGAGTCGGATGAATCAATTAGCGCTGTTTCTTCATGTTAAACTTGAGGACGCCTTTTTGAGATTCCTATTGGAAAACAGAGAAATGGAAAAATTATTTAATAAATTCGATACTCCTTGCCAGAGTGAATTAGAATTTGTTAACCATTTCGTGGCAGCTTCCAAATCACGTAGCTTATTCGGTATCGTGTAGGGGGCCAGACCACCTTTCGGCGGCGGTAAAGGGGATAATTATGCGGGTACTTCTCATCGAGGATGATAGCGCTACGGCGCAGAGCATCGAGTTGATGCTGAAATCAGAGAGTTTTAATGTTTATACCACCGATCTCGGTGAAGAAGGCGTCGATCTGGGCAAGCTTTATGATTACGACATCATCCTGCTCGATCTGAATCTGCCTGACATGTCCGGATATGAAGTGCTCCGCACTCTCCGGCTGTCCAAGGTCAAGACACCGATCCTCATTCTGTCGGGCATGGCCGGCATCGAAGACAAGGTTCGTGGCCTCGGCTTCGGCGCCGACGACTATATGACCAAGCCGTTCCACAAAGACGAGCTCGTCGCCCGCATCCATGCCATCGTCCGCCGCTCTAAAGGCCACGCCCAGTCGGTCATCATGACGGGCGAGTTGATCGTCAACCTCGACGCAAAGACTGTCGAAGTCGGCGGCCAGCGCGTCCACCTGACGGGCAAGGAATACCAGATGCTGGAGCTGCTTTCGCTCCGCAAGGGCACCACCCTCACCAAGGAAATGTTCCTGAACCACCTTTATGGCGGCATGGACGAGCCGGAACTGAAGATCATCGACGTCTTCATCTGCAAGCTTCGCAAGAAACTCGCCAACGCCGCCGGCGGTGCCAACTATATCGAGACCGTTTGGGGCCGTGGCTACGTTCTTCGCGAGCCGGATGGCACCGAATATGCGGAAACCGCTTGATCTTCCGATTCCCCTTATCGGATGACGAAATCCCGCCCTTCCCGGCGGGATTTTTCGTTTCAGCTTCGCCGGCTAAAACGTCGAGGTCCATCCAGATGCTGGACAGGTCGATATCTTGATAAAGCCCGGAGTTCGGCTGCGTTTGGGCGGCCGATACGGTCGGAAAGAAACTGCGCTCAGGCAGCGATCGCGCGGTTTCCAAAGACGGCGGTCAGGATCTTGCGATCGAAGGGCTTCAGCAGGAAATCGGTGGCGCCGGCTCTCTTACCCGCCATCAGCTTCTTTAGGTCAGCCTCGATGACGCAGTAATAGATCTTGACCTCCTTGCCGCCGTCCATGGCGCGGATGGCCGCGATGAGGTCAAGCGCGCCCTCCATGCCGGAATCGACGATCAGATATTCCGGCAGCTCCGCTTGGCAGTGCTGCAGCGCCTCGGCGGCATTGGAGGCTTCGCTGACGAGAAAGTCGAGTTCGGAGAGAATGCGCTTCCCGACCTTGCGGACGATGTCCGAATTATCGGTGATCATGAACCTTTGCATGGCCGCTCCTTTTCCCCGCATTCGTCGCAGCGATGGGTCTCCTACAACCTAAGAGAATAGGTCCATCAGGCTAAAGAATCGTTACCAGACGAGCGCAAACGCCCCTCCGTGCGCCGAATTCAGACCGTAGCAACCACCGCCGTGAACACCAGTTCGTCCGGGCTTGCACTGTGATCGAGCGCCATTCCGCACTCCTCGGCCAGGAGCACCGTATAATAAGGCTGGATCGAATGGGCGTCGATCGCCTCCTCGATCGTGCCGGTCGATATCTCCACGAACTTCGGTGGCAAACGCATCAGCTTGCCTTTCGCCGTGAGTTTGAACTTGGCGTCGAATTCCGGATTTTCGAGCGTCACCTCGAGCACGCCGCCGCGCGGAATGGCGGAATAGGCGACGAGGAAGAGGTTGAGCAGCAGCTTGACGCGGTTTTTGGCGACGATGGCCCGCGGTCCGTTCCAGATCACCTCCGTCTTCTTCTCCGCAAGCGCAAAATCTTTGGCGGCCCGCTCGGCCTCGCCGGTATCGATCGAGGCGCCGACGGAACCAGACGCACCGAAGGCGAGGCGCGCGAATTTCAAGCGGACGGAAGCGTTGAGCGCGCTGGTGCGGATCAGATCCATTGCATCGGAATCAGCGCCGCCTTCATCCAGGAGTTCCAGGCCGTTGTTGATCGCGCCGACGGGCGAAATGACATCGTGGCAAACGCGGCTGCAGAGAAGCGCGGCCAGATCGGGGCCGGACAGGGTGAGGTTAGGGTTCTTGGACATCATCGTCTCCTGAGGGGCGGCAATCTCATCGCGCCCGCAAATATGCTTCATCAAAATTGCGCGAAGTTTGCGATCATACTCGGTGCCATAATGACACCATATTTGGTAAACCGATTGTTAAGATCATCGGCGCAAAATGCAGCAATCGACGCGAGCGGGTGTCCGCTCCCGGCCAAACGACGAACGGATGACATCATGCGCCCTCGAATTCCGCACCGATTCATTGGCTTCTGCAGATTGCTTTCGGCCATCGTCTTCTCCTCGCTGATAATTGCCGGGCCGGCCGCCGCCCAGAACAACGGTCAGTATACGATGCAGGAAATCATCGATACCGGCCACTCCTTCTTCGGCTCCGCCAGCGGCGGCCTTGCTAAGGTGGTGGAGAGCGCCTTCCAGAAATACGGTCTGCCGAACGGTTATATTCTCGGACAGGAAGGTGGTGGCGCCTTCATAGCCGGACTGACCTATGGCGAAGGCCAGCTGAATACTAAGAACGCCGGCGAGCATCCGCTCTACTGGCAGGGCCCGTCTCTCGGCATCGATTACGGCGGTCAGGGCTCGCGCGTCATGATGCTGGTCTATGACCTGCCCTCCATCGACGGCATCTACGGCCGTTTCGGCGGCGTCAGCGGCTCGGCCTATGTGATCGCCGGCTTCGGCATGACGGTTTTGAAGAACAACGACGTGCTCGTTGTGCCGATCCGCACCGGCGTCGGCGCCCGCCTCGGCGTCAATGTCGGCTATCTCAAGATCACCCAGGCGCCGACCTGGAACCCGTTCTGAAGCCACCGGGCCGCTGGAAATCGCCGCCGGCTTCATCGGCGGCCTTGCCCAGTCGTGCCATGCGTGCTTAATCATCGCGGCTGACCCCGTATTAACTGTCGAATCGATGGCCGCGCCGTGATCGAATACGCTCTCTTGTTCGGATTGGGCTTCCTGACCGCCGCCTTCCTCGTCTTTCTGGTCTCGCCGGCCGTTCATCGCCGCATTGTCTGGTACACCGAGAACCGCCTCAAGGCGACGATGCCGCTGAGCCCCCAGGAGGTTCGTGCCCAGAAGGATATGGTGCGCGCCCTTCATGCCGCCGAAAATGCCCGCACCACCCAGGACCTTTTGCGTGAGCGCGAGAAATCCCTGTCGCTCCAGCTGCGCCACGATGCGCTCGCCGTCGATGCCGGCAGGCTTGCCGCCGAAATCAGCGAATTGCAGGCGCAGATCGGCGAGATGCACGTCGAGGCGGCCGAGCAGCGCTCGCACCTGCGCAAGGATGAGAACTATATCAGCCAGCTGAAGACCAATCTGCATATTGCCGAGCAATCCGCTGCCAATAAGGAAAGCGAACTGGTGGCAATGCGGACTCGGCTGAGCAAGCTCAGCGAACAGGCCGACGGGCTGAGGATCGACCTGGCCGCGCGTGAGACCGAGGCGGAAAGCCTGAAATTCCGGGCTAACGCGCTGCGCGACGAACGCGACACATTGCGCCAGGACGTCAACCTGCTGCAGAAGCGGGCTAGGGATGCCGAACAGAAACTGACGCAGCAGCAGCATATGGTGATCCGTCTGGAGGACAAGGCTGCACGCGAAAGCGCTTCCGCCGCCGAGAAGGAAACTCTGCTCGCCCGCCGTCAGCACGAGATCGCCAAGTTGAAGGAGCAGTTGAAAAACGCCAATGCCGAGATCCGCAAGATCAACCGGGTGCTGAGCGACGCAGGCCTAGCCAAGATGGCTGCGGAACTACCGGCAGAACTGACGGTCGAAGACATGCCCGCCTCCGTATTCGACACAGCCGCCATTGCGGCTGAGATGGGCGAGGATGTCCGCAAGCGCAGCGCCGCCCTTGCCGAGCGCCTGCAGAAGGCAAAGGCCGTCACCGGCCGCGATGGCGCGATCCGCGAGGAGATTGCCTCGATCGCCGCCAATATGGTGGCGCTGACCGCACTCAGCGAAGGCCCTTCCTCACCGATCCGCACGCTTCTGCCGGATGCCGCCAATAACAACCCGAACGACCGCGTCAGCCTAGCCGAGAGGGCGGCCGCCATCATCGCCAATCCGGTGCGGTAGGCGTCAGAGCCGCGCCATCGCAGAAGCCATGGAGAATAGCGCGATCCCCGTCGCCGTCGCGGCGTTGAGACTGTCGAGCTCGTCTGATTGGGGGATGCGTGCGCTCTGAAAGCGCGCTAGCAGCGCCTCCGGCAAGCCCTCCCCCTCCGTGCCGACGACGAGCGCCATCCGCGCCGACGCCGGAATGGCCCGTATATCGGCCTTGCCATGAGGCGAAAGCGTCCAGATGGCAAAGCCCCGCTCGGCAAGCGTCATGAGCAGGTCCAGCGCCTTGCCGCCGCGCCGGTGCGGAACGCTCAGCACCGAGCCGACCGACACACGCAACGCCTTGCGATAGAGCGGATCGCAGCAGGTTTCGTCGAGCAGCACCGCATCCGCCCGGAAGGCGGCAGCATTGCGAAACATCGAACCGGCATTGTCATGGTTGGAAATGCCGCAGCCGACCAGCACCAGCGCCTGTTCCGGGAGTGCGTCGAGAAGCGCTGCCTCGCCGCGGTCCTCCCGCCTGCCAAGCGCAAGAACGCCGCGATGCAGATGAAAGCCGACGACACCGTCGAGCACGTCAGCCTCGGCGACATAAACCGGCACACAGGCCGGAAAGCGTTCCAGGATGGGCTGCACGCCGTCGACGCGATTGCGCAGCAGCAGGATCTTTTCGGCCGAGAAGCCGCGGCCTGCCGCATGCGCCTCGGCGAGCATGCGCAGCACGACGGTACCCTCGGCGATGAAGCGGTTCTCCCGGCCGGTCAGGTCGCGCTCTCTGATGTCGCGAAATTCAGCGATGCGCGGATCGTCGGCGCTGTCGATGAGGATCGGGTCGGCGGCCATCCGGCCTCAATTCCCCGCGACGGTGACGTCGGCGACAGTGCGGCCGGTCTTGAGGTCGAACACCAGTGCCTTGTTCCTGCCCTCGACCGTTTCGCCGTAGAACAGGATCTGCCCCGCCGAAAACGAAGTGGACTGCACCTTGAACCCGAGCGGCAGGGAAAGGGTCGCCGCAAGCGGCGCATCCGAAGGCACCCCGGAGGCTGCGGCAGTGGACGCGGTCTCCTTGGGCTCCCGCATCGTCTTGTAGACAACGGCGCCGAAGACCGCCATAAGGCTCACGAACATGATGGCGCCGGAAACGATCTGCAGGCGGACCATCTTGCGCCGGACATTTTCCATTGCCGGATCAAGGGGCTTCTCGTCCTGGTCGTCTGGCTCGATTGCTGTCATCTGTGCGTCCCGTTCTAAAAATAAGTCGGAGAAGAAGCGTCTTGAGCGACCCCTTTAAACAAGCAGCCGGCATTAGAAAAGTCCTGACCGCCGATGAAACCGCCGAAGGCCGACTCGACGCCTGGCTGACGGCGCAGGTCGGCGAGGATTTTTCCCGCAGCCGCATCAAGGCGCTGATCAAGGACGGCCGGGTTTCTCTGCGGGGCGAGCAGGTTACCGATCCGCAGCGCAAGGTGCGTGTCGGCGACAGTTTCGAGATCACACTGCCCGAACCGGAAGACCCGACTCCGCAGGGTGAGGATATCCCGCTCGATATCCTGCACGAGGACGACGACCTCATCGTCATATCGAAGCCGGCCGGGCTGGTCGTCCATCCCGGCCCCGGCAACTGGACAGGAACGCTGGTCAACGCGCTGATTTATCATTGCGGCGATACTCTTTCCGGTATCGGCGGCGTGCGTCGCCCCGGCATCGTCCATCGTCTCGACAAGGACACGACAGGCGTCATGGTCGTCGCCAAAAACGACATTGCCCATCGCAACCTCTCACTTCAATTTGCCGATCACGGCCGCACCATGCCGCTGGAGCGGGCTTATCAGGCAGTCGTCTGGGGGCGCCCTCGCACGCTGTCGGGCACGGTCGACGCGCCTCTTGGCCGCGCCACCGGCGACCGCACCCGCCGCGCCGTCAAGCGCCCTGACAGTCAGGATGCTGATCACGCAATCACGCATTATCAGGTGATCGAGCGCTTTCATGAAAACCCTGATGCGACGGCGCTCGCGTCGCTGGTCGAGTGCCACCTCGAAACCGGCCGCACGCATCAGATCCGCGTGCACATGGCCCATATCGGTCACCCGCTGCTCGGCGACATGGTTTACGGCGCCGGCTTCAGGACCAAGGCAAATCTGCTGCCGGAAGAGATCCGAAAGGTGGTCAAGGGTTTCGACCGTCAGGCGCTGCACGCCTTCATGCTGCAATTCGAGCATCCCCGCACCGGTGACCTCATGCATTTCGAGGTACCGATGCCCGACGATATGGTGGAACTGGTCGAGGCGCTGCGGCGATAAAGGCGGCTCGGGTTGCCGCCCCCCGCCTCACACCTGCGTGAGCGGCACCCTTGAACCGCCGTTTTGCCATACTTATCTGTATATAGACTTAGTGCGGGCTTGGGAAAAGCCGCACGTCCCGGTTTGCCTTTTCGACGCGGGGACGCGTTTCCATCGGGAACCGGAATTCACTTCAGGAGGGTGCACTATGGCCCGAAATACCTTGCCGTCCATTACCGCCGGCGAAGCCGGCCTCAATCGTTATCTCGACGAAATCCGCAAATTTCCGATGCTGGAGCCGCAGCAGGAATATATGCTGGCCAAACGTTATGCCGAGCATGGCGACCGCGATGCCGCCCATAAGCTCGTCACCAGCCATCTCCGCCTCGTCGCGAAGATCGCGATGGGTTATCGTGGCTACGGCCTGCCGATTGGCGAAGTTGTCTCTGAAGGCAATGTCGGCCTGATGCAGGCCGTCAAGAAATTCGATCCCGAGCGCGGCTTCCGCCTGGCCACCTACGCCATGTGGTGGATCAAGGCCTCGATCCAGGAGTATATTCTGCGCTCGTGGTCGCTGGTGAAGATGGGCACGACTGCAAATCAGAAGCGCCTGTTCTTCAACCTGCGTCGGCTGAAGGGCCGCATCCAGGCGATCGACGACGGTGACCTGAAGCCGGAGCATGTCTCGGAAATTGCCACTAAGCTGAACGTCTCGGAGGAGGAGGTCATCTCGATGAACCGCCGCCTCTCCGGCGACGCTTCGCTGAACGCACCGATCAAGGCGGCCGAAGGCGACAGCGGTCAATGGCAGGATTGGCTGGTGGACGACCATGACAGCCAGGAAGATGTGCTGATCGAACAGGACGAGCTCGAAACCCGCCGGCGCATGCTGGCGAAGGCGATGAGCGTGCTGAATGAACGCGAGCGCCGCATCTTCGAGGCCCGTCGCCTCGCCGAGGAACCGGTGACCCTGGAAGACCTGTCGGCTGAATTCGACATCAGCCGCGAACGCGTCCGCCAGATCGAAGTCCGCGCCTTTGAAAAGGTACAGGATGCTGTCCGCAAGGAAGCCCTGGAGCGGGCCAAGGCCATTCGCGTCGTCGAAGCCACTGCCTGATCGGCTGAACTTGAGAATTGGACGCCACCTCCTTAGACGGGAGGTGGCGTTTTTGTTTTGTCGGGACGACGGCAGGGCGCACCGAGAGCCCACTCACTGACTCGTCGAGATATCCCCGAGCGCAGTCCACTCCTTGACGGCCGTGTTGAAGGCATCCGTTCCCGTGCCACCCTTTTCCATCGTCAGCAGCGCACGGCGGCCGTTGCGATAGGTAATGGGAATATCGATCCAGTTGCGGGTTGACAACAGATCGAGATTAGCCTTGCGCGCATCGGGATAGTCGTTGAGCGCGATCATATGGAAATCATCGGTGATCTTGGCCGGAACCGCAATCAGCGCGTCGCCGCGATCCTGCTCTGTGCGCTTCATCGAGATGCGCTGGACGCTGTCGATGCTGCCTCCTTCAAAATTGGGCGGCACCGAGAAGACAATCTCGACAAGATGACTTGCCGGCAGCGACGGATCGGAATTGCGCTTGAAGGTGACAAGAGCCGAGAGATTGCGTTCGGGAACCGTGACGTTGCCCTGTACCGTCGCTACCTGCCGGCCATTCTGCCCTGCCTCGTGCTGCACGCTCCAGACCACAGTTCCCTCGATCGCCGTCGGGGAGCTCTGGCCGATACGCTCCTCATAGAGGAACATTTTTTCGGACGAGCCAACCGGCGCAGCCTGCGGTGGCGATGTCGCAGGACCGCTCGGCGTCAGCGGCTGGGGCGGTGCCGTATCCCCCTGCGCGCCGGCAGCTGGCATATCCGCTGCAGCGACATTCTGCTCGGCTACCGATTTTCCTTCGGCCGTCGGCGTTCCCGGCACCGTCGCCGGACCGCTGTCGACTTCGGTCCCGTCGGCGAGCAGTCGCTGCGTAAACTTCGAGTTGGCTGCCGCACCGTCGTTGTTCAACGAGGCCACTTGCTGGTTCGGCTGTGCCGGGGCCGCCGGCGTATTCTGCGCTTCCGGCGTGGCCGGCTCGGCTGGCGTCGTCGTGGCCTGGACTGGAGTCTCGGACTCCGCCGTCGTCGTTGCCGGCTCATTCCTCGTAGCCTGCGATGGTGCCGAGCTGACGAGTCCATCGACCATCGCCACCAGCGCTTCTCTGTTCATCCAGCCGGCATAGGCGCCGCCGCCGATCAGGATAAGCGCAAAGAGGAGAGTGATAATCGTGCCGATGCCGAAGCGGCGACGCTTCGGCTCCATGCGGAAATTCTTGCCCTGCAGCTTGGAGGCGACGATCTGATCGATATCCATCGCCGGATTGGCGTCGTCATCGTCCATGACGATCGAGCCGCGGCGATCATAGCCACGCAGCGCCTTCGCTTCCCGCCACCCCTCGCCCGGTGCGCCGGCGGCGGGTGTGGGCTTGCCATCGTGCACTTCCGCAAAGATATCGACTTCCTCGAAATGCGAGGACACCGGCGTCTTCTTGTCGGTGCCCGCCTCGATCGGCGGCAGGTCGTCGAAGGCGGCCTTCTCCCAGGAGAAAGCCTCCTTGGCGACCGGCATGACAGCGGCGGGCGCCATTTTCTCGAGGCTCGATATCACATCTTCGAATGCGCGCGCGGAAGCGTCGGCGGTCGCCGGCGCCGTTTCCGAATATTGCCGGAGCTCCTCTTCGGCCCACTCGGTGTCGGCATCCTTGGGCGCTGGAGCCGGCGTCTCGGCGGCTGGCTCGGTCCAGACAGGATCGAAATGTCCCGCGGCATCTGCCTGCAGCGGTTCTTCGCGGCTATGCTCGACGAATTCCTGCGCACGATCGAAATCGGCAACCGGCTCCACCAGCCGGTTGGATGCATGCTCTATGCCGCGCGTGATCGGCTGGAACGACTCGATTGGCTGGTAATCCGCCTCGGCGTTCGGCTCTTGACTTTCCACCGTCGCCGGTTCGGCCGCAATCTCCTCGGCTTCCACGGGATGCTGCTCATCGGTACGATGCTCGTCCGCTTCCTCGTAGAGATGACCGGCGGACGGCGTTTCGAAGCCGTGATGTTCCGGCAGCACTTCTTCGGCAGCGACGTCACGCGCCTCGCCGGCATGCCATTCCTCGGCCGGCGCCTCCTCCTCATGCGAAGGATGCCAATGAGTCTCGACGGGTGCAGCTGTCTCCGCAGGAGGTGGCGGTTGTGCGGGCTCAGGTTCCGAAGAAAGCGGCTCCTCGGTCGCGACCTCTTCCTCAGTTTCCTGCTGTGCGTCGGCTTCCTGGTGGTCGGGTTCGTGGACGGCGTCGGTCGTCGGCGATTCCGCATCGGCTTCATCGGCGGGCTCGTCGACGGCCGTCTGTGGCGCAGGGGGTGACTCGCTTTCGACGGGAACCGCTTGATCTAAGGTTTCCGGCGCAGCGACAGCGACAGCCGCCTCATCAAGGGGCAGCGCTTCGGAGTGTTCAGCCTCCACTTCGCGGATAGCGGCCTCGAGCTTATCGAGCTGGCGTTGGAGCATGGCTTCCGGCGGACGCGGCTTCATGTTCTCGAGCTGCCGCTGCACCGCGCCGCGAGCACGTTCGTAGACCTTTACCCGCATCTCGGGGGTATTTTCAGCCAGGCCGTCGACGGCCCGCCGAATAACTGCAATAAAATCCGCCATTCGTACTTTCTCAAGAAGTCCGGCCTCTGCCGAACTGTCCTCCACAGTGGCCCGTGACCTTAATCCTCAAACGGATCGGTCACAAGTATCGTGTCGTCCCGCTCTGGACTGGTGGATAGGAGCGCGACCGGCGCCCCGATCAATTCTTCGACTTGGCGAACATACTTGATCGCCTGCGCCGGAAGATCCGCCCAACTGCGGGCGCCGACGGTCGATTCCTTCCATCCCTCCAGCGTGACATAGATCGGTTCGACCCTAGCTTGCGCTCCCTGGCTTGCGGGAAGATGATCAATCTGTTCGCCGTCGAGCATATATCCGACGCAGATCTTCAATTCCTCGAGACCGTCGAGCACATCGAGCTTCGTAAGTGCGATGCCGGTAATGCCGTTGGTAGCAACCGACTGACGTACCAGCGCAGCGTCGAACCAGCCGCAGCGACGCTTGCGCCCCGTCACAGTACCGAACTCATGCCCCTTCTCACCCAGAAACTGGCCGATTTCGTCGGTCAGCTCCGTCGGGAACGGACCTTCTCCAACGCGTGTCGTATAGGCCTTGGTGATGCCGAGGATATAGCCGAGCGAGCCCGGCCCCATGCCGGAGCCAGCCGCAGCCTGGCCGGCCACAGTGTTGGAAGAGGTCACGAAAGGATAGGTGCCGTGATCGATGTCGAGCAGGCTCCCTTGCGCGCCTTCGAAAAGGATACGGGCGCCCTTGCGGCGCTCCTTGTCGAGAAAAAGCCAAACCGTGTCGCGGAACGGCAGGACCCGATCGGCAATGGAGGTGAGTTCCTCCATGATCGCCTGGTGGCTGACCTCGGCGACGCCCAGGCCGCGGCGAAGCGCATTGTGATGTGTCAGAATACGGTCGACCTTGCCGGAAAGACTGTCGAGGTCCGCAAGATCCATCACCCGGATGGCGCGGCGGCCGACCTTGTCCTCATAGGCCGGGCCGATGCCGCGGCGAGTCGTGCCGATCTTGGTGCCGCTGTTGGATGCCGCATCCTCGCGCATCGCGTCGAGCTCGCGGTGCAGCGAAAGAATGAGCGTCGCATTGTCTGCAATGCGCAGATTGTCAGGCGTAACCGTCACGCCCTGCGCCTCTAACCGCCCGATCTCGGCGATCAGCGCATGCGGATCGACTACGACGCCGTTACCGATGACGGCCATCTTGCCCGGGCGCACGACGCCGGACGGCAAGAGCGAGAGTTTATAGCTGGTACCGTCGATGACGAGCGTATGGCCGGCATTGTGTCCGCCCTGATAGCGAACGACAATATCCGCACGTTCCGAAAGCCAATCGACAATCTTGCCCTTGCCTTCGTCACCCCATTGCGAACCGACCACGACTACGTTCGTCATCCAACTCTTCCTATTACCGGCGGAAAACCGCGCACCTGCTCAAACCCGCGCATCTATAAAGCTTTGTTTTTGGGAAAGCGACCCTGTTGTCGCAGCCGATTGGGCTTTTTACGTGACAAATCAGCAGCCGGCAGTCTATTTCCCCTGGGAAATAGCCGATTATCGATTGCAAAAGACGAGGAAGAACGCTCTTGCAAGCCACAGCCTATT
This sequence comes from Rhizobium bangladeshense, assembly GCF_017357245.1. Lineage (NCBI taxonomy): Bacteria > Pseudomonadati > Pseudomonadota > Alphaproteobacteria > Hyphomicrobiales > Rhizobiaceae > Rhizobium > Rhizobium bangladeshense. Next base: position 3,475,236 of record NZ_CP071612.1, read on the forward strand.
TCTGCCTCGTCATCGCCACCCTCTGCTGGGGAGGCAACTCCGTCGCTGGCAAACTTGCGGTCGGCCATATCAGCCCGATGATGCTGACCTTTCTGCGTTGGTTCCTCGCCGTCGCGCTCATCGCCATAATATCTGTGCCGCAACTGAAGAAGGATTGGCCCGTGGCGAAGAAAAACCTGCCGCTCCTCCTTTGCTACGGCGCCATCGGCTATACACTCTTTAACGCCATGCTCTATTCGGCGGTGCAATATACGACGGCGATCAACGTCGCCATCGAGCAAGCCGGCATTCCGATGCTGATCTTCCTGTTGAATTTCTTCTTTTTCCGCACTGGCATCTCGCTGGCGCAATGTCTCGGCTTCGGCACGACGCTGCTGGGCGTGGCGCTGACGGCCGCCCACGGCGACCTCGCCACGCTGCTGCAGTTGCAGCTCAACCGTGGCGACGGGCTGATGCTGATCGCCATTGCCGCCTACTCGCTCTACACGATATTGCTACGCTGGAAACCGCCGGTCGATTGGCGCACGCTGATGGCATTCCCCGCCCTTGCCGCCATGCTGACCTCGCTCCCGCTGCTTCTTTGGGAGATCGGCCGTGGCGCTGCGCAGTGGCCGGACCAAGCCGGTTGGAGCATCACCTTCTATACGGCGATCTTCCCCTCATTGTTGGCGCAGATCCTTTATATCAAGGGCGTCGAGGCTATCGGCGCCAACCGCGCCGGTCTCTTCATCAACCTCGTGCCGGTGTTCGGAACACTGCTCTCCGTCGTACTGATCGGAGAAAGGCTTCAGTCCTTCCATATAATAGCGCTGATGCTGACGCTCGGCGGCATCGCTATCGCCGAAAAGGGCCGGCCGAAAGCTTCCGCTCCGACCGTGCCTGCCTCACCAGTGGATTAGAGCCTTTAGCCGAGCTCCAGGGTCGTCACACCGAAGACGTGCTTCAACGGGATGGCCGGCGCCGGCCCACGATACATACGTAGCGTCTCGAATACGGGCTGAAGCCCCATGCCTTCGGCAAGTGCGATTGCCTCGCGGTTTTCGACGGGGATGTCGACGAAGATCTGAGCCCCCTTTGCTTCGGGGATCAATTCGGCAAGCAGTGCCGCGGCGCTGTCAGCGTCATTAGCAAAGAGTGGGCCGATCTTGTAGCCTTCGTAGCAGCGGCGGATCGTGCCGTAGCCACGGATCTTGTGGCTTTTGCGGACCACGGCCGTACGCCGTCCCTTGCGGCTGGTGCACCAGGCGGCGAGGAAGGCTTCCCGCGGCTGCGGAAAGATCGCCGAATCGTAGCGCTGCAGCCCTTCCAGGCGTGAATCCAGCACCGGATGAGCGACGAGCGTGGAGGCCGGCAAAGCGGAGGCAACGCCGCCATAGCGAACGGTGGCATAAGCGGGTTTGAAGCCGGCCCTGCGGTAATTCTCCTGCTGCGCCGTAACGCCGTCGAGGCCGATCGTCCGGCCCTCCGCCGTTGCGATCCCCGTTTTCCAGATCGCTTTGCCGTAACCCTTGCCGCGGAAATCGGGGTGAACGATGTAAAGGCCGAGAAAGGCGAAGCTGTCTCCATATTTCACGACCGAGATCGAACCGACAGGGACTTCACCGATGGAGCCGACGAAGAACCCCGACGGATCAGCTTCGAGGAACGCAAGCGAATCGTCGAGGCCCGGATTCCATCCCTCCTGACGCGCCCATTCGAGCACGAGCTCCAATTCGCCGGGCCGCATCGAACGAACGGCAAATTCCGAATTCATGCGACCTTCCCAGATTGAATGTCCCGCAAGTCAATCCCGCCAACGGCAAAGCAATTGTCAGGTCACGGCTCTGCGATCGCACCGAACGAATGATGGAGAAGCGGCGTCTATGGTCTTGACCACGCGCACAATCGTTTTCGATGCAATGCAGTAAGCTTCGTTCCGCATTACCATGAAACAATGCCGTTGCAAGCTCAAGAAAATTACTTGCTGCCCAATAATCCTCCTGCCGACGCGAATAAATGTCGCATCGAGATTTTCCTGGTTACCCAATCCAGAAGACAGAGAAGCATCTCGGCCGAAAATCAGCCATCTATCGCTGCCTTTTGCTTTTCCACTCCGCCCGTGATCGACGGGAACAGCCGGCCTGTCTCGGCTGCCTGCGCGGGATAGCCAAAGCGCAATCTGCGTCCACACGCCAGGTCAATGATTGTGCCGTGGCGGGTTTTTCGCGATCTGGCGGAACTCCGCAGCTCCTTTCAGAACTGCGCCGTCCGACAGTTGCGTCACTGAGCGGCGGTAGAGCCGCTGCCACGGCGTCGCATCCGCCGGCACTGGCGGAATGCCGTCGCCCTTGCGCCGTTCGATCTCAGCCTCGTCGACCAGCATGTCGCAGCGCCCCTCATTGAAGTCGATTCGGATGATATCGCCGGTGCGAAGCCAGGCCAGGCCGCCGCCGGCTGCACTTTCCGGCGAGGCATTGAGGATCGAAGGGCTGTCCGCGGTGCCCGACTGACGGCCGTCGCCGATCGTCGGCAGGCTGCGGATGCCGCGTTTCAGGAGATGATCCGGCGGCTGCATGTTGACGACCTCGGCCGACCCCGGCCAGCCGAGCGGACCCGCGCCGCGGATGACGAGGATGGTGTCCTCGTCGATGCCGAGTTCAGGGTCGTTGATGCGTCTGTGATAGTCCTCGGAACCATCAAAAACCACCGCCCTGCCCTCGAAAACGCCCTCCCGCCCGGGCTCCAGAAGATAGCGCTGGCGGAAATCCTCCGAGACGACGCTCATCTTCATGATCGCGAAATCGAAGAGATTGCCTTTGAGGACGAGGAAGCCCGCCCGCTCCTTCAGCGGTTCGTCGAAAGGCCGGATGACCTCGCGGTCGCTTGCCTGGCGGCCTTGCAGGTTCTCGGCCACCGTCCTGCCCGTCACCGTGCGACAGTTGCCGTCGAGCTTTCCGGCCTGCAGCAGCTCCCACATGATCGCCGGCGTGCCGCCCGCGCGGTGATAGCGCTCACCGAGATAGGCGCCCGCCGGCTGGACATTCGCCAGAAGCGGGATATCGAAGCCGTGCACCTGCCAGTCATCGGGATAAAGTTCGACGCCGGCGTGCTTGGCCATCGCAGCCAGATGCGGCTGCGCATTGGTCGAGCCGCCGATCGCCGAATTGGTGCGGATCGCATTGAGGAAAGCCTCGCGTGTCAGGATATCTGACGGCTTCAAGTCCTCGAACACGATCTCGACGGCGCGCCGTCCGGTGCGATAGGCCATCTGGCCGCGCTCTCGGTAGGCGGCCGGAATGGCGCCGCAGCCGGTCAGCGAAAGGCCGAGGGCTTCCGCCAGGGCATTCATCGTTGAGGCTGTGCCCATCGTATTGCAGTGGCCAACGGATGGAGCCGAATCGAGCGCTGCCTGCAGAAACTCCTCCCGATCGATCTCGCCTGCCGCATATTTCCGCCGCATGCGCCAGATGACAGTGCCGGAGCCCGCCAGTTCCCCCTCGTGCCAGCCGTCGAGCATCGGCCCGCCGGAGAGCACGATGGCCGGAATATCGACCGTCGAAGCAGCCATGATCGCCGAAGGCGTGGTCTTGTCGCAGCCGGTGGTCAGCACCACGCCGTCGAGCGGGTAGCCGTAGAGGATCTCGACGAGGCCAAGATAGGCGAGATTGCGGTCGAGGGCGGCGGTCGGACGCTTGCAGTTCTCGAAGATTGGATGTGTGGGAAACTCGATCGGAATGCCGCCTGCATCGCGAATACCGTCGCGCACCCGTTCGGCGAGCTCGATATGCACCCTGTTGCAGGGCGCGAGATCGCTGCCGCTCTGGGCGATGCCTATGATCGGCCTGCCGGAGCGCAGCTCTTCCGGCGTGATGCCGTAATTCATGAAACGCTCGAGATAGAGCGCCGCCATGTCGATATGATCGGGATTGTCGAACCAATCCTGCGAACGCAGGCGGCGTTTCTTAGGTTGGCTGTCCGTCATCATTATCCTCCCGATCGGCCATTCTTCTCATCGAAGTCTAGAAGCGGAGCGCCAAACTCCGTTTCACCGTCTTCCGCACGCGCGCGCCGGCTTTGCGGCTTCGCCTTCCGCATAGCGGGGTTGAGGCCCACGCCGATCCTCCAGTTGCTATCCGTCTTTGATAGTCCCCTCGTCCACGGTTGCAACCGTTTTGATGAACGTAACGCATTTTCTTCTGGAGTCAGAAAAACGATACGGGCGAGAACCGAAGTTCCCGCCCGATTTACTCGACAAAGGAAGGTTGAATTCCGCTTATTCCGCCGCTAGCCGTATAACCTCGGCCTCTTCCTCCTTGTGCTCGTCCGGCTTGTGCTGGATGAGCGGACGGTTGCCCGTCAGCCGCCGCAGCAGCACGTAGAAGACCGGCGTCATGAAGATGCCGAAGAAGGTCACGCCGATCATGCCGGAGAAGACCGCGACACCCATGGCCGCGCGCATTTCCGCGCCCGCACCGGTGGAAACGACGAGCGGTACGACGCCCATGATAAAGGCCATGGAAGTCATGAGGATCGGGCGAAGGCGAAGGCGGCTGGCTTCGACCGCGGCCTCGCGCGGCGTCCGGCCCTCGAACTCCAGTTCGCGGGCAAATTCCACGATGAGGATCGCGTTCTTCGCCGATAGGCCGACAAGGACGACAAGGCCGATCTGTGTGAAGATGTTGTTGTCTCCACCGGTGAGCCAGACACCCGTCAGCGCTGCCAGCACGCCCATCGGCACGATCATGATGATCGCAAGCGGCAGCGTCAGGCTTTCATACTGGGCGGCCAGCACCAGGAAGACCAGCAGCAGGGCGAGCGGGAAGACGACGACGCTCGAGTTGCCGGCAAGGATCTGCTGATAGGTCAGATCCGTCCATTCGAAATCGATGCCGGACGGCAGCGTCTCCCGAAGGATCTTCTCGATTGCCGCCTGTGCCTGACCGGACGAGAAGCCCGGCGCCGGACCGCCGTTGATATCGGCGGCGAGGAAGCCGTTATAGCGGTTCGCCCGCTCCGGGCCGGTGCTCGGCTCCACCTTCAGGAGGGCCGACAGCGGGATCATCTGGCCCGACGCCGATCGGACCTTCAACTGACCGATATCTTCCGGCTGGGCACGGAATTTCGCGTCGGCCTGCACACGGACGCTGTAGGTGCGGCCGAAGGCGTTGAAGTCGTTCACATAGAGCGAACCAAGATAGATCTGCAGCGTCTGGAAGACGTCGGTGACGGAAACTCCAAGCTGCTCGGCCTTGGCGCGGTCGAGATCGGCATAGAGCTGCGGCACGTTGATCTGGAAGCTGGAGAACAGGCCGGCAAGCTCCGGCGCCTGATAGGCCTTGGCAAGCACCGCCTTGGTAGCCTCGTCGAGCGCCTGGTTGCCGAGACCCGCACGATCCTCGATCTGCAGCTTGAAACCGCCCGTCGTGCCGAGGCCGTTGACCGGCGGCGGCGGGAACATGGCGATGAAGGCATCCTGGATGACGCCGAACTTCTGGTTCAGCGCCATCGCGATGGCGCCGCCGGAGAGATCAGGCGTCTTGCGCTCCTCGAAATCCTTCAGCGTCACGAAGACGATGCCGGCATTCGAGGAGTTGGTGAAGCCGTTGATCGACAGGCCAGGGAAGGCGATCGCATTTGCGACGCCCGGCTGCGCGAGCGCGATGTCGGTCATCCGCTTGATGACGTCTTCGGTGCGGTCGAGGCTTGCCGCATCCGGCAGCTGGGCGAAGCCGATCAGATACTGCTTGTCCTGGGACGGTACGAAGCCGCCCGGAACCGTGGTGAACATGCTGTACGTCGCGCCGACCAGCGCCAGGTAGACCACCATGACGATGCTCTTGCGCGACACCAGGCTGCCGACACCCTTGCCATAGGCATTCGAGCCTGCGCCGAAGACACGGTTGAAGCCGCGGAAGAACCAGCCGAAGATCGCGTCCATGAACCGCGTCAGCCAGTCCTTCGGCGCATGATGATCCTTCAGGAGAAGAGCTGCCAGCGCAGGCGACAGGGTGAGCGAGTTGAAGGCCGAGATGACGGTCGAGATCGCGATCGTCAGCGCGAACTGGCGATAGAACTGCCCGGAAAGGCCGGAGATGAAGGCGAGCGGCACGAAGACCGCGACGAGGACCAGCGCGATCGCAATGATCGGGCCTGAGACCTCCTTCATCGCCTTGTAGGTGGCGGCTCTTGGCGACAGCCCGTGTTCGATGTTGCGCTCGACATTCTCGACCACGACGATCGCGTCGTCGACGACGATACCAATCGCCAGCACCAGTCCGAACAGGCTGAGCGCGTTGATCGAGAAACCGAAGACATACATGACCGCAAAGGTGCCGATGATCGATACCGGAACGGCGATCAGCGGGATGATCGAGGCGCGCCATGTCTGCAAGAAGAGAATGACGACGAGGACGACGAGCGCGATGGCCTCGAGCAGCGTGTCGATGACCTTCTCGATCGAGGAGCGCACGAATTTCGTCGTATCGTAGACGATTTCGTATTTGACGCCCTCAGGCATGGCCAATTGCAGCTGATCCATGGTTGCGCGCACATTGTCGGCGATTTCGATCGCATTCGAACCGGGCGCCTGAAGGGCGGCCACGGCGACAGCCGGCTTGCCGTCGAGCAGCGACCGCAACGTGTAGTCGGCGGCGCCAAGCTCGATGCGGGCGACGTCGCGAAGGCGGGTAATCTCGCCATTGGCGCCCGTCTTGACGATGATGTTGCCGAACTCCTCAGGCGTGCGCAGGCGGCCCTGCGCATTCACGTTGAGCTGCAGGTCGACGCCCGGCTGGCTCGGCGACGCGCCGATGATGCCGGCAGCGGCCTGGACGTTCTGCGAACTGATGGCATTGCTGATATCGCTGGCGGCGAGATCATGCTCGGCCGCCTTCTGCGGATCGATCCAGACGCGCATCGAATAGTCGCCGGCGCCGAAGACCTGCACCTGACCGACGCCTGGGATGCGGGCGAGCCGGTCCTTGATGTTGAGGGTGGCGTAGTTGCGAAGATAGGTGATGTCGTGACTTTCGCCGTCGGAGACGAGATTGACGACCATGATGAAGTCGGGTGAGCTTTTCACCGTGGTGATGCCGAGCGCACGGACTTCCGCCGGCAGGCGCGGCTCGGCCTGCGAAACGCGGTTCTGCACCAGTTGCTGTGCCTTGTCGGGGTCGGTGCCCAGCTTGAAGGTGACGGTGACGTTAAGCACGCCGTCCGACGTCGCTTGGCTCGACATGTAAAGCATGTCCTCAACGCCGTTGATCTGCTCTTCGAGCGGTGTCGCCACCGTTTCGGCAATGACGCTCGGATTGGCTCCGGGATAGGTGGCGCGCACGACGACCGACGGCGGCACGACGTTGGGATACTCGGAAATTGGCAGCGCCCGCAGGCCGATCAGGCCGGCAACAACGATGAGGACCGAAAGAACACCGGCAAAAACCGGCCGGTCGACAAAAAATCTGGAGATGTTCATATCAAAGCCCTCTCCGGGGTGAACATGGATGCAAAATCCCTCGCCGGCGGGTGAGGCGCCGCCGGCAGGTCATATCATTTCGAGTATCGGCCTTCCCTGCAGGGGAAGACCGGATCTTACTGAGCGGTGGCGACCTTCTCTTCCATCTGCGGCGCGACCACGGCGCCGGGACGGATGCGCTGCAGACCGTTGACGACGATCTTCTCGCCGGCCTTCAGGCCGCTTTCGACCACCCGCTGGCCGTCAGCCACAGTTCCGAGCTGCACCTGGCGGTAGGCGACCTTGTTCTCGCCGTCGACGACGAAGACGAATTTCTTGTCCTGGTCGGTACCGACGGCGCGATCGCTGATGACGATCTTGTTCTCCGCCTTCGGCTGGCCCATGCGCACCCGCACGAACTGTCCGGGAATGAGCCGACCGCCCGGATTGTCGAAGACGGCGCGCACGCCGATCGTGCCGCTCGCCGCATCAACCTCGTTGTCGATCAACTGCAGCTTGCCTTTGATCGGCGTACCGTCATCGGTCAGCGTGCCGATTTCGACAGGGATCTGCTCGACCGGAGGCAGGGCGCTATCGGTCTGCGGTAGCTGGGCAAGCGCCCGCGTCACCATCTCTTCGCTGGCGTTGAAGCTCGCATAGATCGGGTCGACCGAAACAAGCGTCGTCAGCGCCGGCGAGGCCGACCCGGCAGCAACGAGGTTGCCGGCTGTGACCTCGATCTTGCCGATACGGCCCGACACGGGAGCGCGAACCTGGGTGTAATCGAGATCGAGCTGGGCCGACTGCAATGTGGCCTGCGCCGAACGTAGCCCGGCCTGCGCCTCGGCCAGCGCGCTCTGGCGCTGATCAAGATCGCTCTGGGAGATGGTGCGGTTGTCGGAAAGCCTGCGGCCGCGATCGAGTTCGGTCTGCGCCAGGCTGACCCTGGCTTCGGCCGAAGCGACCTGGCCTTGCGCCTGTGCCACGCTCGCCTGGTAGGGCGCCGGGTCGATCGTGAAGAGCAGATCGCCCTGTTTGACCAGGGCGCCTTCGCGGAATGCTACCGACAGGATGGCGCCGGCGACGCGGGAGCGCACCTGCACGCGATCGACCGCTTCAAGGCGACCGGAGAAACTTTCCCAGGCCGTCACGTCGCGCGCTGCGACGACGGCTACCGTCACCGGCACCGCAGGAGCCTCCGCCGGGGCGGAAGCGGCAGTGGCAGCCGTGCTCATAGGCAATTCAAAAAACAATGCCGCGCCGGAAACGGACGCAATAAGACCTAGGCCGGCACCCACCAGGGCCCAGCGTTTACTTCTGGACGTCATCAGTACTCTCCTTGCGGCCTCAAGCCGCCGAAATATCAGATCTTCTTCAATGCAATTGCGGTTGGACGCTTACGTCCTGAAGGAAACTCCCGAAATGGCGGCTGACGTGTTCCTGCCAACCGGGCGTTTCCCCGGATTTCCCACCATAAATTAAAGGCCAGCCCATCCCGGCGGGAAGGACATGCTGGCGGACACCGACACCGGCCTTCTTCAGGCGGGCGCCGTAACCGATTGTTTCGTCGTGCAGAGGATCGTCCTCAGCGGTAAATATCAATGCCGGCGCGACGCCTGAAAGACGCGAACAGAGGCAAGGCGCCGCATAGGGATGGCAGCCGCCGCCGCTCAGGTAATGACTCCAGCCCTCGGTCCAACGCTGGCGCATGCCGATGGCTTCCGCCTTACGAATGGAGGACGTGCCCATGAAGGGATCGAGCAGCGGCGAAATCAAAATCTGGCCGTCGAGCGCATCAGGCAACTGGTCCCGCGCCTTCAACGCCACACCGGCGGCGACGTTGCCGCCAGCCTCCTCACCGGCGACAAAAAGCAGCGACTTGCGGTCGCCAAGACCGGCAGCACGTTTGTTGGCGAGGTAGCTGAAAACCGAGAAGGAAACTTCCAATGCCTTCGGAAACATATTGCCGGACAGGCTGCTATAGTCGACGGCAGCGACGATCGCGCCGGCCTTGGCCAGGCTCATCGCCACCGGCCGGTCGACATTCGTCTCGCTGTCGAGAAACGCGCCGCCATGCAGGTAAAGCACGATCGGCTGCCCCTTGCCGTAATCGGCGCCCTGGTAGATACGTGCGGAAACGGGGCCGATGGCCACCTTGTCCAGCACCATATCTTTCCATTCCACCGACATGCTTCCGGTCTCTTTCCGCATTGGAGCAAACAGGCGCATCCGCCCCTTGCATTTTCCACAAAAAAGATATTGTTATTCAGCGGAAGGAATAAGAAGCAATATCGCGATTACACTGTTCCAATTTTCGAATAATGGTGCAACGCAAACTGCGGACTTGAAACCGATGGATCAGCTCTCGGCAATGCGCGTCTTCATCCGTGTGGTGGAGACGGGCAATTTCACCCGCGCCGCCGACATGCTCGCCATGCCCAAAGCGACGGTGACCAACCTCATTCAGGGCCTCGAAGCGCATCTGCGCACCAAGCTTCTGAACCGTACCACGCGCCGGGTCATGGTAACCACGGACGGCGCGCTTTATTATGAACGCGCCGCCCAGATCATCTCCGAACTGGAAGAACTCGATGGCAGCCTCTCCAACTCGCAAAGCCTGCCGAGCGGGCGGCTGCGTATCGAGATGAGCGGCGCCTTTGCTGACGCCATCGTCGTTCCGGCGCTTTGTGACTTCTACCAGCGCTATCCCGACATCCGCCTGGATCTGGGGGTCGGCGACCGCACGGTGGACTACCTGGTCGAAAACGTCGATTGCGCGCTACGGGCGGGCACGCCCACCGACCAATCGCTGATTGCCCGGCGGGTTTCGGAGATGGAACTGATCACCTGCGCTTCGCCGAGCTACATTCAGAAATTCGGCATGCCCGAACGGCCGGAGGATTTGGAGGCCACGCACTACTCCGTCAATTATTTCCGCGCCCAAAACAACCGGACGCTGCCCTTCGAATTTCGCAGGGGCAACGAAATGGTCGAGACCACCCCGCGCTGCATCGCCTCGGTCAACGACAGCAGGACTTATCTGACCGCGGCCCTGACCGGGCTCGGCGTCGCGCAGGTGCCGACCTTCATGGCGCGTGAACCCATGCGGCGGGGCGAACTCATCCGCCTGCTGCCGGATTGGCGCCGCGATCCGGTTCCGCTCTATGTGGTCTATCCGCCGAACCGCCACCTCAGCAACAAGGTGCGCGTCTTCGTAGACTGGCTGGTGAAGCTTCTGGTCGAGGCCAGGCTGAACGATTTATAGGGCATGCCGCAGCGGCAAACAGATACGGCCCGGAAGGCAGGGGAGACCTTCGACGGGCCGCAATATTTTGAACATCGGGCCTGTCGCGCCGCTGCATGGGCGCGGCAGGCTCTGGAGGCTCGCGAGAGAGCGTCAGGGAACTCCGCTCTCTCGCGAGAAATTACTTATAAGCACTCTCCACAAGATTGTAAGAGGAAAAACCTACAAGCGTCGTTCACATAATCGCGGTGACGGCGCCTTCGTCAGATCGCACCGCCATGGACAGATTCGATGCCATGCGTGTGTCCTGCCGCGTTGTGGAGCGCCGCAGCTTCACCCTCGCAGCAGAAGACACAGGCGTGCCGCGCTCGACCGTTACCGATGCGGTCAAGCAGCCCGAGGCTCGCCTCGGCGTGCGCCTGCTCCAACGCACGACGCGCCATGTCAGTCCGACGCGTGCGTGTCTTCATCGATTGGCTGGTGAAGGTCTTCGCTCGACAAAATTCCAAAAACACGCTTTCCTAATATAAGCATTTTGGGGGGAAGAGCCATGGCACTCAGCGATATCACCGTCTACCAGACGGAAGACGGCTTCGTCGTCGAATTCGGCGGTGAAGGCGAAGACAGCATTGCCGTAACGCTGCGAAGCGCACCCGAACTGACATTGGAAAACGCGGTCCCGCGCGCCAAGGCCCTGCTTGCGGCAGCAATTGGATCTGCCCACGGCGACGGCGCGCGCAGCAAGGATCCGGCCTTGCTCGAAGAGGAACTGGAGGAGGGTCTGGAGGATTCCTTTCCGGCAAGCGATCCGGTCTCCGTCACCGTCTCCTCGATTCCGATGCGCGATCCCAACGCCGCTCGCTGACGCCCATCCGAAAGCGTGACGCGGTTTCGGGGTGACGAGGGACGCGCGGGATGTTATCTGCCTCGGCCATGACCGATGGTGGAATGACGAAGGGCGCGATCGGCGCCGGCGCGCTTGCCGGCGAAGGCCTCAGGACGTTTTTCGAGCGCGACGCGGTCACCGTGGCCCGCGACCTTCTGGGCTGCCATCTCGCAGTCGATGGCGCCGGCGGCCGGATCACCGAGACCGAAGCCTATTTCCCCGATGATGAAGCCTCGCACAGTTTTCGTGGCCCGACCAAGCGCAACGGCGCCATGTTCGGCCGACCCGGCAATGTCTACATCTACCGCATCTACGGCATGTACTGGTGCCTGAACTTCGTCTGCCATCCGGGCTCGGCGGTGCTGATCCGCGCACTTGAGCCGGAAACCGGAATTCCCGCCATGATGGAGCGGCGCGGCACCGATATGCTGACGGCGCTCTGCAGCGGCCCGGGCAAGCTCTGCCAGGCCCTCGGCATTGACATCGAAGTCAATGACCGGCTGCTCGACCGCCCGCCCTATGCGCTAACGCCGTCTGCGCCGGTGCCCATTGTCTCGGGAAAACGCATCGGCATTACAAAAAATGCCGAGGCACCCTGGCGTTTCGGCATTCAGGGATCGCGTTATCTCAGCAAACCTTTTCGCTGATTATTCCATGACGGCGCTGTGATCGACGGCGGGCGCCGCCTTCGGCTTGCGCAGCAAAAGCACCAGCGGAATCACCGCAAGCGACATCAGCATCAAAAGCTTGAAATCGTCCATATAGGCGATGATCGTCGATTGAAGCGTGATGATCTCGTTAAGCGAGGCGCGTCCGGCAGCCGTCACAGGACTAAGCCCCTGCGCCGCCGCGGCGTTGAAGGCATGGTTGAACGGCGTCACATAGGCCGCGATCGATTCGTGATTGCGCTGAGTATTCTCGACGATCAACGCCGAGACGATCGAAATGCCGACCGATGAGCCGATGTTTCGCGAAAGATTGTAGAGGCCGGTGCCATCGCCACGCATCTGGGAGGGCAGCGTGGCGAAAGCGATCGTCGTCAGCGGCACGAAGAGGAAGCCCAGGCCGGCACCCTGGATGAAGCCGATCGAGACGATCGTCCATTGCGAGACGTCGGGCGTCCAGCCCGTCATGTCGTACATCGCCCAGGCGGTGAGCCCGAGCCCCAGCACCAGCAGCCAACGCGTATCCACCTTGCCGATCAGCCGCCCGACGATGAACATGCAGAGCATGGTGCCGAGCCCGCGCGGCCCCATGACGATACCGGCGGTGATGACGGGATAGCCCATCAGGGTCTGCAGATAAGGCGTCATCAGTGCCAGCGAGGCGAGATAGGTGATGCCGATCACGAAGATGAAGATCATGCTGATCGTGAAGTTCTGATCGAGAAACAGCTTCGGGTTGACGAAGGATTTCTCTGCGGTCAGCGTGTGCACGAGGAGCAGATAGAACGCCGCGGCGCAGACGATCGCTTCGAGCATGATCTCGCCTGATGAGAACCAGTCGAGCTGCTCGCCGCGGTCCAGGAAGAGCTGGAGCGAGGCGATGAACAGGCTCATCATACCGAAACCGAACCAGTCCAGCTTGGCGAGCAGATCCCTCTTCGTTTCCGAGACGAAGATGATGATGCCGGCAAAAGCGAGCGCCCCGATCGGCACGTTGATGTAGAACACCCAGCGCCAGCTGATATTGTCGGTCAGCCAACCGCCGATGACGGGTCCGAGTACCGGCCCGACCATGACCGAGACGCCGAAGAGAGCCATCGCCGAGCCGCGCTCCTCGACGCTATAGATGTCGAGGAGGATGCCCTGGGAAAGTGGCACCAGCGATGCGCCAAAAAGGCCCTGCATCAGGCGAAAGACGACGATCTGGTTCAGCGATTGCGCAAGACCGCAGAGGATGGAGGCGCCGACGAAGCCGGCAACGGCGACGAGCAGCACGCGCTTGCGACCGAACCTGGCGGCGAGGAAACCCGAGGGCGGCGTCATGATCGCCGCCGCGACAATATAGGAGGTCAGGACCCAGTTGATCTGGTCGGCGGAAGCCGACACGCTGCCCTGGATATAGGGCAGCGCCACGTTGGCGATCGTCGTATCCAGCGCCTGCATGATGACGGCAAGAATGACGCAGGCCGTGATCGCGCCACGATTGGCGACCGGGTTCACCGGAGAGGGGGCAGCGTTAGTCATGGTCCTTGCCCTGAGGCCGGCCCAGAAGCTTGTTGACGAAATCCGGCAGGCCGCGGGCGTGGCCGGTATCGACATCGACGACCGTGCTCATGCCGACACGAAGCGGCGGCTTGCCTTGAGTATCCTCGATGCTGACGCGCATCGGGATGCGCTGGACGACCTTTACCCAGTTGCCGGTGGTGTTCTGCGCCGGCAGCAGCGAGAAGCTGGAGCCGGAGGCCGGGCTGATGCTCTCGATCTTGCCCTTCCATGTCACGCCAGGATAGGTGTCGACATGGATCTCGGCCGTCTGGCCCGGCTTGACGTAGGTCAGCTCGGTTTCCTTCGGGCTGGCGGCGATCCACAGGTGGTCTGTGGCGACAAGCGAGAATGCCTGCTGCGAAGCCTGCAAATAAGAGCCGACCTGCAGCGCGTTGACATTGGTGACGATACCGTCGAAGGGGGCCCTGACGACGCTGTGGTCGAACTCGCGCTGTGCATTATCGACCTGTGACTTGGCCTGCAGATAGAGCGGGTTTTCCTCGACCGGCTGGTCGGCGCTGCCGCCGAGCTGAGCGAGTGTCGTTGCCGCTTCCGCCTTGGCGACGGCGACCTTCTGTTGAGCAGCTTCGAGATTGTGCCTGGCCTCGTCATAGGCGGATTGCGTTGCACTGCCGTTGTTGACGAGGGCCTGCTGACGGTCGAACTGATCCTGGTAATAGGGCAGATCGGCCTCAGCTTGGGTGATCTCGGCGAGTGACTGCTGATAGCTCGCCTTGAGGTTCATGATCTGGTTGCGCTGCGCGCCGAGCTGCGCCCTGGCGCCATCGAGCGCAATCCTGAAGGAATCCGATTTGAGGCTGAAGAGCACCTGGCCCGCCTTGACCGCCTCGTTCTCGTGCACGTTGATCTCGTCGACGATGCCCGAGACATCAGTGGTGACCCCGACCATGTCGGCCTGAATATAGGCGTTATCGGTTGACATCACCTGGCCGCCATTGACGTAGTAATAACCGCCGATGACCAGCGCTGCCGGCAGAAGGGCGAAAAGGACGGGCCGTGTGAGACTGCGCCGGCGGCGGACCTTGTTGCCGCCAGGCGCAGCCACGGCGGCAGCCGGCGCTGAACTGGATGAAGGCGCTTCGGCTACCGTTTCCTGCTGTTTGATTTGGTTTGCTTCAGATGTCTTGGCATCGGCGTCTGCAACGACGCGGAGGTTGGGTTGATCAGCCATCGTTCATCTCATTCTCTTCCACCGGTGTTCGGCAAGCCTGCACCAGGTTCGTCTTCATTGCAGATAGGATCCGGTAAAGCTGCTCGCGCTGCTCGGCCGAAACGCCCTCCAGCGCCTCGGCTCGGGTGACATCGCCGAGTTCGCGCATTTCGGCGAGCAGCGGATGCGCCTCCTCGCGCATGTAGAGCAGCCAGACACGCCGGTCGGTGGGATGCTGGCGGCGCTCGATTAGCCCGCGCTCGGCGAGCTTGTCGAGGATGCGCACCAGCGTGATCGGCTCGATTTCGAGGATTTCGGCAAGGCCGCTTTGGTGGATGCCTTCGTTGTTTGAGAGATAGGCAAGTGTCTGCCATTGTGAACGCGTCAACCCAAGGCACTTCGCGCGCTGCTCGAACCGCTTGCGCAGCAGCCGCGCGACGTCGTGCAAAAGAAAACCGAGTGTCGGCGTGGCGCTCATGGGGACATTTGCCGGCTATTTATAAGCATACTTATGATATGGGTGATATATTCCTGCCGCGTGCACTGCACAAGGGTGCTTCAGGTAAATTCCGAAGCCGCGGCTAAAATGCCGCAGCCGCAGCGAGAAAAGCTGGCTTCGTACAGTGGCCGCAGACCGGCTTCGGCCCTAATTTTCGACAGAGATAGCCTCCGCCGGAGGCGTGCAGGAGGGCTGGATGGCGTTCTTCGAAAGCATGCTGACATTGCTTCTGGTAGCGATCGTCTTCCTGCAATTCTCTCGAAAATTCCGCATCCCTTATCCCACAATGCTGGCGATCGCCGGCATCATCGTTGCCGCTGTGCCCTGGGCGCCCGACGTCGCCATTGATCCGCAATTGGCGCTGGCGCTGTTGATCGCGCCCGTCCTCTTCGACGCTGCCTATGACCTGCCGCCACGGACGTTGAGGCGCAACTGGCTGCCGCTCTTCTCGCTCGCCGCCATTGCCGTCATCCTGACGGCCGTCGCAGTCGCCGCCGTCGCCATGACGACGGCCGGCCTGCCGCTTGCTGCAGCCTTGGCCCTCGGAGCCATCGTCGCACCACCCGATGCGGCAGCGGCAACCGCTATGCTCGACCGTTTCGAGCTGCCGCGGCAGACCTATGTGGTCCTTAAAGGCGAGAGCCTTTTGAACGATGCCGTCGCGCTCCTGATCTTCAGCGCGGCGGTGGCCGCCGCCTCAAGCCCGACCTTCTTCAGCGGCGCCCTTGCGCAACTGGCGCTGGCGGCGCCGGGAGGTATCATCCTCGGTTATCTCCTCGGCCGTCTCTACATGGTCATCGGAGTAAGACTCGCCGGCACGCTCGGCGGCACCTTGCTCGAATTCGTCGCCACGTTTGGCGCATGGATCATCGCCGAGCGGCTGCACCTTTCAGCGATTTTGACCATCGTCGTTTATGCGATGGTGATCGCCCGCTACATGCCCGAAAGGCAGACCGCCCGCCATCGCATCCACTCCTATTCGGTTTGGGAAGCCGCGGTCTTCCTGGTCAACGTGCTCGCCTTCCTGCTGATGGGGCTGCAAGTCCGCCAAATCTTCGTTGATATCGACCCCGGTCGACTCGACTTCGCGATCACCCTGGCCGCCTCGGTCTTCATCACCGTCATCGTGGTCCGCCTGGCTTGGGTGCTTCTCTATAACCGTGTGATTACCTTTCTGGCGGTGCGTAGGCTGACGAAACAGGCCGTTCCTACTTTCGCGACGAGCCTTATCGCCGGATGGTGCGGAATGCGCGGCCTCGTGACGCTGGCGACCGCGCTCGCCTTGCCGATCGACTTCCACGACCGCGACATCATCCTACTCAGCGCCCTTGCCGTAGTCCTCGGCACACTCATCGTTCAGGGGCTGACGCTCGGGCCGCTGATCCGCTTCCTGAAATTTGATCCGGACACCTCCTTGGACCGTGATCTCACAAAAGCCCGCATCGCGCTCATTGATGCAGCGCTTGCCGAGCTTGACGGCGATGAAAAATCCACCCGCATCTTGCGCGATGTCTACACCTCCGAGCGTGAGATCGCCGCTGACGGAAAACACCCGCGCGAGGTCAGCCGGCTTGACAAACAGCGCCGCAACGTCATCACCGCCAAACGCCGCAAACTGGCGGCGATGCGCCGCGCCGGCGAGATCGACGACGATGTCTTTCACATGCTGGAACAGGAACTTGACTGGGCCGAACTCGCAGCCTTACCGCCAGGCCGCGATGAGATTGTCGAAAGCTGACGCCGCTCGTAAAGAATTGATAACCGCCGGCAATTGGCATTTGCTATTTTTCGCGGCAGCCGTTTATATCCCGTTCCATAGCGTTAAGACTTTCCATTGTGCGTCGCATGCCGGCCTTCCCTTCCATCGATCGGATGCCGGGGGTATCACGGGAGCCTAGGCTTCCGTTCACAGCAGCAAGACATGAATAGCATAACTTCATCTTAGCTTCGGCGGCAGTCGATCGGCCGTCGAGATTGGAGGGACCGGTATGACTTACGTGCTTCGACGGATATTGATGCTCGGCTGTATCACCACATTCATGCCCTTGGCCGCAATGGCCCAAGGCGCTCCCTCCGCGCCTCCTCCCGTTACTGTCGCAAAGCCTGTCGTGCGTGATGTCGTCGATAATGACGAATTCATCGGCCGTTTCCAGCCGGTCGATGAGGTTTCCGTGCGCTCGCGCGTCGGCGGCTATCTGCAGGAAGTTCATTTCGAGGACGGCGCCCTGGTCAAGCAGGGCGACCTGCTCTTCGTCATCGACCAACGTCCGTTCATAACCGCGCTCAACCAAGCAAAGGCCGCGCTTGAAGCGGCGCAATCCACCCTTGTCTTCGCCGATGCGCAGTATAAGCGCGCCCAGTCGCTTGCTTCGAGCGGCAGCCAATCCGCACAGACGCTTGATGATCGCCGCCGCGAATTCGATTCCGCCCAGGCCAATGTCCGCGGCGCGCAGGCTGCCGCTGATCGCGCAGCTCTCGACCTTGAATATACCGAGATCAAGGCGCCGCTCAGCGGCCGCATCGACCGTCGTCTGATCTCGACGGGCAACCTGGTGCAAGCAGACCAGACGGTGCTCACAACGATCGTTTCCCTCGATCCGATCGATTTCTATTTCGATGTCGACGAGCGCCGACTGCTCAATTTCGCCGACACCGCACGCAAGATGGGCACGGACCTCCAACAAGGCGGCGGCGGCGTGGACGTCTCCGTCACGATCTCGGACCCCACCGCCAAGCCCTTCAAGGGAAAACTCGATTTCGCCGAGAACCGGGTCGACAATGAGAGCGGCACCATCCGCATCCGCGCTCGCCTAGCAAATCCCGATCTCGTCCTGCAGCCGGGCCTGTTTGGCCGTGTGCAGGTCGCAGCCTCCAACACCTATAAGGCTATTCTCGTGCCGGATGAGGCGATTGGTTCGGATCAGAATGAACGCGTCGTCTATGTCGTTGACGCGCAAGGCAAGGTTTCGACCAAGCCGGTGCGGCCTGGACCACGGCTCTACGGCTATCGCGTTATTCGCGAGGGCCTCGACGGCACCGAGACGATCATCGTCAACGGCCTGATGCGCGCAAGGCCGGGTTCGACAATCACGCCTCAGATGAGCGAACTGCCGCAGGAGCGGCAGGATACTCCGCCGGAAGCCGCAAATGCGGAGACCGGACAATGAGATTTGCGCACTTCTTCGTGGATCGGCCGATTTTCGCGGCCGTCATTTCGATCCTCTTCCTCGTCGTCGGCGGCATCGCCTATACGCAGTTGCCGGTCTCCCAATATCCGGAGATCGCGCCGCCCACGATCGTCGTGCGCACCTCCTATCCCGGCGCGGACCCGCAGACCATCGCCGACACCGTTTCGACGCCGCTGGAACAGCAGATCAACGGCGTCGAGGACATGCTCTACATGTCCTCCTATTCAAGCGCCGACGGCGCCATGTCGCTGACGATCACCTTCAAGCTCGGCACTGATCTCGACAAGGTCCAGGTGCTGGTCCAGAACCGCGTGTCCATCGCGCTGCCCCGTCTTCCCGAGGAAGTCCAGCGGCTCGGCGTCACCACGGACAAGAGCTCGCCCGACCTGATGATGGTGGTGCACCTCCTGTCGCCGTCGCATCGTTACGACCAGCTTTACGTCTCGAACTATGCCCGCAACCGCATCCGCGACGTGCTCGTGCGTCTCGACGGCGTGGGCGACGTGCAGATCTTCGGCGAGCGCCAGTATTCGATGCGAATCTGGCTGGATCCGGAAAAACTCTCTGCCTACGGCATGACGTCGGACGACGTGGTCTCCGCCTTGAGGGACCAGAACGTCCAGGTCTCCGGAGGCAAGATCGGCGCACCGCCGGTGACCGGCAGGAACGCTTTCGAATATACAGTGCGAACGGACGGGCGCTTCTCCGACGTGCGCGAATTCCGCTACGTCATCGTCAAATCGACGGGAGCCGGCCGGCTCGTGCAGTTGCAGGATGTCGCCCGCATCGAACTCGGCGCACAGGACTACGTCACCAACAGTTACCTCAACAACGATCCCGCGGTTGCGCTTGGTATTTTCGCTCGGCCAGGCACCAACGCCCTCGACACAGCCCATCAAGTTCAGACGATCATGAAGGAGATCTCACAGAATTTCCCGCAGGGGCTGGAATATCGCATCGTCTACGACACAACCGAATTCATCTCGGCTTCGATCAACGAGGTGTATAAAACCATCGCCGAAGCGGCCATCCTGGTGGCGATCGTCGTTCTGGTCTTCCTGCAATCCTGGCGAACTGCGATCATACCGATCGTCGCCATCCCCGTCTCGCTGATCGGCACCTTCGCCGTCCTCCTGGCCTTCGGCTTTTCGCTCAACATGCTGACGCTCTTCGGCCTCGTGCTGGCGATCGGTATCGTCGTCGACGACGCGATCGTGGTGGTGGAAAACGTCGAGCGTAATCTGGCGCGCGGCATGACGCCGAAAGAGGCCTCCCACGTCACCATGGACGAAGTGGGAACCGCGGTCATCGCCATCTCCCTGGTGCTGATCGCGGTCTTCGTGCCGACGGCCTTTATTCCCGGCATTTCAGGCCAGTTCTATAGGCAGTTTGCTGTCACCATCGCCGTCACCACCGCGATTTCGGCGTTGAACTCACTGACGCTTTCGCCCGCTCTCGCAGGCATATTGCTGAAACCCCACGACCACGAGAGAAAGCGCAGAAGCATCGCATCGCGCTTGGGAACCGGCCTTGCGAACGGTTTCAATCGCGGCTTCGACCGGATGAGCTCCGGCTATTCCTGGACGGTCCGGCACCTGGTCAGCAGCTGGGTGGGATTGACCTGCTCAATGGTCGCCTTCGCCGGACTTCTCGGCGCGACCTGGTATATGACCACGAAGGTCCCTTCTGGCTTCATTCCGACCATGGACCAGGGCTACGCGATCATCGTGGTGCAGCTTCCGGATGGCGCCTCACTTGCCCGTACGGATGCCGTCGTTAAACAGGTGGGCGATATCGCCCGAACCGTGCCCGGTGTCGGCAATGCCGTGCAATTTGCCGGTTTCAGCGGAGCAACATTTACCAACGCCTCGAATTCCGGCGTCGTTTTCGTTCCGTTCAAATCCTTCGCCGAGCGCGAGGAAGGCGGAGACAACGCCAACAAGATCATCGGCGAGCTCTTCGGCAAGCTGCAAAGCATCCAGGAAGCCTTCATCATCGCCATCCCGCCGCCGTCCGTGCGCGGCGTCGGCAACTCCGGCGGCTTCAAGATGCAGATTTCCGATCTTGAAAACCCGGATATGACGCGCGTGCTCGGCCTTGCCCGTCAGATGATGGGGGCGGCGGCAACGACCGAGGGACTGACCGGCGTCTTTACGACCTTCTCCGATGCCAGCCCCCAATATTTCCTGTCGATCGACCGTGACAAGGCGCGCTTCCTGAACGTGCCGATTCCCAATATCTTCAACGCGCTGTCGATCAATCTCGGCGTCGCTTACGTCAACGACTTCAATGCCTTCGGCCGTGTCTACCAGGTTCGCGCCCAGGCCGACCGGCAATATCGCATGGACAGGGAAGACATCCTCGCCCTGAAAGTGCGCTCGGCGACCGGCGCGCTGGTGCCGCTCGGAACCCTGATGGATATTCAGGATTCCAGCGGGCCGGCGCTCGTTCAGCGCTACAACATGTATGTCTCGGTGCCGCTGCAGGGCAATCCGACGCCCGGCACCTCGACGGGCGATGCCCTGAAGAAGATGGAGGAGCTGGCGGCCAAGATCCTGCCGCCGGGGACAACCTTCGAATGGACGGAGCTTGCCTATCAGGAAACCCATACTGGCAATACCGCCGTCTACATCTTCGCCCTGTCCGTCATTTTCGTCTTCCTGGCGCTGGCCGCCCAATATGAAAGCTGGGTTCTGCCGCTTGCCATCATTCTCATCGTTCCGCTTGCCGTGCTCGCAGCACTGATCGGGGTGTCGCTGAGAGGAATGGACAACAACGTCCTGACGCAGATCGGCCTGATCGTGCTGATCGGGCTGGCGGCCAAGAACGCCATTCTGATCGTCGAATTTGCAAGACAGGCGGAAGAGGAAGGCAAGTCGCCGGTGGAGGCGGCTATCGAGGCGAGTCATCTTCGACTGCGCCCGATCCTGATGACGGCATTCGCCTTCATCTTCGGCGTCCTGCCGCTTGCAATCGCCACCGGTCCCGGCGCCGAAATGCGCCAGTCGCTCGGCACCGCCGTCTTCTCGGGCATGCTCGGCGTAACGCTCTTCGGCCTGTTCCTGACGCCAGTCTTCTACGTCGTGCTGCGCGGCCGGCGCCGCAGCCGCTCGGTTGAAAGGCCGGTCGAAGCCGTTCCGACCGAAAGGGAGACGGTCTGATCGCCGTGGTGGCACAGCCTCCCGGCGGGATGATGTCAGGTGGAAAACAGATGCACCCGGCCCTGCCAAAACCGGGCGACAGTCAGTCTGCCGCTGCGAAAGGCGCGCGTATCGAGGTTGAGTCGCCTCGGGCGAATGTCGGGCTCGTCGCTGGGCGTATGGCCATGTACGACGAGTTTTGGCAAAGGGACTCTGCTTTCGAGAAAGCGATGCCGGATGAGGACCAGGTCCTCCTCCGTCTGCGCGGAGAGCGGCAGCATCGGATCGATGCCCGCATGCACGAACACCACGCTCGGCGTGTCCAGCATGATGGGCAGCGTTCGCATGAAATCGATATGCGTATGCGGCAGCGACTGCCGCAGGAAGGCGTCGAGCTGCACGCCGGAGGGGAAGACCAGCGGCAGATGCTCCGGATCAAGCCCGTAGGATTTAAGCAATTCCGCCGACCCCATCCGCATCCAGTCGTCATAAGAAAGCCAGCCGTCGATATAATCGAGCATGGCGATCTCGTGATTTCCGGCAAGGCAGATACGATCGAAACCATCAGGCGGCGGCTCCATGAGATGATCGATGACCTGCGCCGATTCCGGGCCGCGGTCGACATAGTCACCGAGTGTCACGATCAGCTTTTGTCCGGGCAGCCGCGCGCCATCGCGCAGGATCGCCTCCTCCGCTTTCAAGAGCAGGTCGTAGCGGCCGTGAATGTCGCCGATTGCATAGGTTGGAATATCGGCAATATCCAGCGTCAGACGCGGTCTCGGCTGGCGCCCCATTTTCCAAACCTCGCTATGGCGCGCTTGGTGCGTCGCCATCATTTTCTCAATCAAGAAAGCCCCGGTTAACCATAAGTAGCGTGGAGGGCGAGGCGATCAAGTTGGTGAGAAAATTCGAAGCATCGGGTTTTTCTGGAAAAACGGTTCTTATCATTAGCAGCAAAATCCTTCACTCCTGTCACGGTCGAGGAAAGAGTGAGCGATGGGAACGGTATCGCAGTTTCAAGACCGCCTGAGGCCGCCAGCACGCCGCATCGAAACCGAGGAGGAGGCGGTATCCACAGCTCGCAACCTCGCGGACACGTTCCGTCACCATGCAAGTGAGCGTGACATCAACCGCATCCTGCCTTTTGCCGAGCTCGACGCGCTGTCGGTGTCGGGACTGACGGCAATCTCTGTCCCGCCCGAGCATGAGGGGCTCGACGTACCGAATGCCCTGCTCGCCGAAATCGTTGCGATCGTTGCCGAGGCCGACGCCTCGATCGGCGAGGCCCTGGAAAATCACTTTTCCGTACTGGAGACGCTCCGTACCCAGGCGGCCGAGGATCTGAAGGCATCGCTGTTTGCGCATGTTCTGCTCGGCGACCGCTTCGCCGGTGCAACGGTCGCCGACGGCACCGAGCTGTCGGCCGAAGGACCGGGCTACCGCCTGAGCGGACGGATGCGGCAGGCGCCCGGTATTCTCTATGCCGATTGGATTGCCGCTGCCGTCACACTTCCGCCCAGCCGCCCGGTGACGCTCTACCTCAGCCGGAATGGCGAAGACGTTCAAGTGATCGATGATTGGGATGGTTTCGGCCAGCGCACCAATGGATCGGCAACGACGATCGCCGGCGCAATTCATGTCAATGTTGACGCGATTGCGCCGGCCCCTTCGTCCGGATATCCGACCGGCATTTCGCTCGGCCTGTTGCTCAAGGCGGGCGTAAGCCTCGGCATCGCGCGCGCGGCATGGGCCGACCTGAAGACAACGATTGACGAGCGCACCGTCAACGCCTCCCGGCTCGGCGAACACGCCGTCGGCATCGAAATTGCGGCGGCAGCTCTGGAGCGGGCGGGCCGCAAACTCGACATTGCCCAGGTCAATCCTGTCGAGGCTGCGATGGCGGATGCCTATTTTTCCGCCTCGGCCGCCGCGATCACTGCCGGAGAAACGGCACTCAGCGCCGCAAACGCGCTGTTCGAGCTCGCGGGCGAAGCGTCAACCGGCATCGGCCTCAATCTCGACCGACATTGGCGCAACGCCCGCATCCACGCGCTGTCGCTGCCGCGGGATGGATTGCTGCACCGCGCCGGCGACTATATGTCGAAACAAAGCCTGCATGATCTCGGCACGGCGCCCTATAGCCCGTGAAAACGAATCGGTCTCAGCTGGCGGCGGAGATCGGCAATTCGTCCCCGGCATCTTCAATGCGGCCGCCGGCTGCGACGAACTGGTCGAGGGTCATATTATCCAGAATGGCGGCGATCGCGTCCCGGACATCGGTCATCGAACGCCGCACCTGACAGGTTTCCGGATCGGCGCAGTCGTCGCAGGCCTCGTAAGCCGTGCGGCTGGCGCAGCGAATCGGTGCCAGCGGACCGTCGAGCGTGCGGATGACATGGCCGATGCGGATCTCGGAAGCCGGCCGCGAGAGAGAATATCCGCCGCCGGGCCCCTTCTTTGAACGCAGGATACCGACATTGCGCAGTTCGAGCAGGATCGTGTCGAGAAACTTCTTCGGAATATTGTTGCGCGCCGCGACGTCATTGATGAAGGCGGTCTCGCCCGGCGCCAGTCGCGCCAGATCGACCAGTGCCTTCAGGCCGTATTTTCCCTTCTTCGTCAGCATCGTCGTCGCCTTTTGGAACCCGTAATATTTGCCCCTCAATAGCAGGCAAATAACGTCGAAAGCGTGAAGATACAACAAAATAGCTAATATTTATAGCTTGTATCGGCAACGTCCACAGCAGCGGCGGACCAGCTTGCTGCACTGCTCTTTGCGACAGCTTCGATCAAATCGTCTTCAGCATGCCGCCATCGACGAAATAAGTCGATCCGATGCAGTAGCTCGCCCGCTCCGAACTCAGAAAGACGAAGACATTGGCCAGTTCCTCCGGCGTGCCGAAGCGTTTGGAGGCCGCATGCTCATTGGCAACGCTCTGCAGGTATCCTTCCCAGTTTCCGCCGCTTTCGGCCGTCAGCTGCTTGGCGGTCTTGATCCAGTCGGGCGTCAGGATCAGGCCGGCATTGATGCAGTTGACGCGGATATTGTCCTGGATGAGTTCGGTCGAGAGCGTCTTTGAAAACATCATCAGCGCCGATTTGCTCACATTATAGATCGGCTCGTACCAGAGTGGCTGGACGGCGCAGATCGAGGCATTGTGCAAGATCACACCGCCGCCACGTTTCTTCATCTGCGGTGCGATGCCGCGCGCAAGCCTGACGGCGGCCATTACATGCAGGTCCCAATAGGCTTGCCATTTCTCGTCCGGCGCCTCCATGACGGTCTCGTTCGATCCGGTTCCGGCATTGTTGATGAGGATATCGGCGCCACCCTTTTCGGCAGCCGCCGCTATGATCGCCTCCGTTCCCGCAGCCGTAGCAACGTCGGCGGCGACGGCGGTGGCGCTGACGCCGAATTTCTCCGCAATGCGACCGGCCTCGGCCTCGAGCCGATCGCCGCCGCGCGCCGCCAGCACGAGGTCCACGCCCTCAGCCGCCAGCCCTTCGGCGATCGCCAGTCCGATGCCGACCGACGCACCCGTTATGACGGCGATCTTACCCCTCAATCCCAGATCCATGTCTTCCTCCAGAAGCGCCGGCCACCCCGGCAGAAGGTGACGAGTGTTCCGTCAATGAATCCCGTCGTCAAGCACCCAAACGCCTCTTGCCGCAGACTCCGTTCTGTCGCAGCCTGAGCCCGTACCGGAGGAGTTTTTCATGCGACTTTATTCAGCCTGCATAGAGTGGCTGTTTGCCGAAGAGGTCGACAGCTTTGCCGACCGGATCCGCCGCGCCCATGCTGGCGGCCTGACGGCAGTCGAATTCTGGCGCTGGACCGACAAGGATCTGGATGCCATCGCGGCGGCGCTGAAGGAAACCGGCCTCGCCGTCACCAGCCTCGTCGCCGAACCGATGATCGCGCTGACCGACGCTGCCAACCGGCAGGCCTGGCTGGTGGGCCTTACCGAGTCCGTCACTGTTGCCAAGCGCCTCGGCGCGCCCGTGTTGATCGCCCAGGCCGGCGACGATCTTCCCGGCCGCAGCCGTGAAGAACAGCGCCGGGCGCTCACCGAAACGCTGAAATCAGGCGCCGATATCCTCAAAGGCAGTGGCGTGCGCCTCGGCGTCGAACCGCTCAACATCCGCATCGACCATGTCGGCTATTTCCTCGACTCGACCCGCGAAGTCCTCGACATCGTCGATGACGTCGCCCGCCCCGAGATCGGCATCGTCTACGACCTCTACCATTCCGCCGTGATGGATGAACGCACCGAAGAGGTGCTGGACGGCCGTCTGGATCGGGTTTTCCATGTTCATGTCGCCGATCATCCCGGTCGCAACGAACCGGGCTCCGGCAGCATCGACCTTGCCCGCCGCCTCGACTGGATCTTCGCCAACGGCTATGCCGGCGCCGTCGGCCTGGAATACCGGCCGACCAGATCCGGCGCAGACGCGGTCAGGGCCGCCATTGCTTCACTTGGCGCCTAGGCTGAGCCGGCTTCCGCGAAGGCTTCGAGCTCAGGGTCGAGCTCGACCTCGACCACATTGTTGAACACGGCCGTCGCCAGCATGATGCCGGCAAAGGCGATGAGGTCGACGAGTACCTTGGTCTCGTAGCGGTCCTTCAGCCTTGCCCAGAGCTCGACCGGAACGGCGTTGGAATCGGTGACAACAGCCCTGCCGAAGGCGTCGAGCAGTGCCTCCGCTTCGGAAAGCTGCAATGCGTCGGGATCGAAGCCCTTGTTGATCAAGGCTCGGCGAAAGAAGGTGATGGCGATCTTCGATTTCGCGGCCTTCGAGATCGCATGCGAGAAGATCCAGATCTCGCGGTCGCCGATGACAGGATCGAGCTCGGACCGCAGCGTGAACCATTCGGCATAGATGCGATGAGCGACCGGCGAATGTAACAGCGTCCGCTTCATGTTGGTCATGCGCCCGCGCAGCCTGACCTCCTCGTCATGCGCCGCACGAACCTCTGGTGAAGCACTGTCGTAATCGATCTGTGGCAGGTGGCTCATCAGGCGCGCCCTTTCTGATGCACGAAGTAAATCTGCTTGGCCGTCGCCGAACTCCCGCCTAGATTGGTCCGATCGAGCGGAGGCTGGGCATGAGCGACGACCACGAGCATTCTCACATCGACTGGCGCGAACATGGCGTCAAGGTCATTCCCGGCAATTCGCTCGACCCGAACACGGCGCAGACGCCGGGCATGAGCCGCGCGACTGCGATCAACAATGCGCGGGCCGGGGCCGAGAAGATCTGGGCCGGGACGGTGACGATCCATGCCAATGCCAAGACCGGCGCCCATCACCACGGCGATCTCGAAAGCATTATCTACGTGGTCAAGGGCAAGGCCCGCATGCGCTGGGGCGATCATCTGGAATATACCGCCGAGGCCGGCCCGGGCGACTTCATCTACATCCCGCCCTATGTGCCGCATCAGGAGATCAACGCCAGCCGTGACGAGACGCTGGAATGCGTGCTCGTCCGCTCGGGTCAGGAGCCCGTCGTTGTCAATCTCAACATTGAGCCGGTCGAGAAGCCGGAAGACGTTCCCTGGATCGATCCAATCCACCGCTGAGGGCTGTCTCCCGCCGCCAGCAACGCCTTGGTGAGAGGCGCGCCGCAAGGGGCGCAGCCCGCGACGGGCCTTCAGGCGTGAACGGCGTCGGCTCCACTCATTGCAGTATGTTCGATCATCCGCCCGCTATCGGCAGCATAGAGGTGGACCGCGTTGTGATCGATCGCGATGCCGATTGGATCGCCCGACTTCACCGTCACCGCCTCGGTCAGCGCCACTGCGAAGGGCAGCCCGTCGAAGTCGGCATGAACGATGCGGCTCGCGCCGAGCTCTTCGATGAAATCGGCCGTTGCGATTAGTGCCCCCGGTGCATCCGGAGCCACCAGCCTGGCGGCTTCGGCGCGCATGCCGAGCACGACGCGTTTGCCTCTCAGAGCGCTGGCGCGCTCGCGCGGCAACGCAATCTTGCGGCTTTGGTCGTAGACGAAAATTCCCTCATCATTGATCGTGCCTTCGAGCAGGTTCATCGCCGGCGTGCCGACGAAACCAGCGACGAAACGGGAGACCGGATGGTGATAGACCTCTTCCGGCGTGCCGACCTGTTCGACATTGCCGGCGTTCATCACGATGATGCGGTCGGCGAGCGTCATGGCCTCGTTCTGGTCGTGGGTGACGAAGATGGACGTGGCACCGAGGCGGCGGTGCAGGCGGCGGATTTCGGCGCGCATGGCGATGCGCAACTTTGCATCGAGGTTCGAAAGCGGCTCGTCGAAGAGGAACACCTTCGGTTCGCGGATCATCGCGCGCCCCATTGCCACGCGCTGGCGCTGGCCGCCGGAAAGGGCGGCCGGCCGGCGGTCGAGGAAAGGCTCGAGGCTGAGGGCCCTGGCGACGTCGGCGATGCGTCGGTTGCGCTCGGCCTTCGAAACACCCGCCACCTTCAAAGCATAGCCGATATTCTCGGCGACGCTCATATGCGGATAAAGCGCATAGTTCTGAAACACCATGGCGCAGCCGCGTTCGCGCGGCTCCAGCTGGTTGACGACGCGGCCGTCGATGGCGATTTCGCCGCCGCTGATTTCCTCAAGACCGGCGATCATGCGCAAAAGCGTGGACTTGCCGCAGCCGGACGGGCCGAGGATGACGATGAACTCGCCGGACTGGATCTCCAGGTCGACGCCGTGGACGACGGGATGCTTGCCGTAGCTCTTTTTCACATCACGGATTGAGATCGGTGCCACTGGACTGTTCCTTCACTTCTCGGTGGAGATAAGGCCGCGCACGAACCAGCGCTGCATCAGGATGACGAGCACCAGCGGCGGCGACATGATGATAAGCGTACCGGCCATGGCGACATTCCAGTCGGGCAGGCCGAATTCGGACGGGATCAGCGTCTTGAGCTGCGTCACCGCAATGCCGAAACTCGGATCGGTGGTGATCAGAAGCGGCCAGAGATATTGGTTCCAGGCCCAAACGAACATGATCGTGAACAACGCGATCATGTTTGGCCGCGAAAGCGGCAGCAGAACGTCCCAGAAAAACCGCACCGGGCCTGACCCATCCATCTTCGAGGCCTCCGCAAGCTCATCGGGAACCGTCAGATAGAACTGCCGGTAGAGGAAGGTGCCAGTCGCAGTGGCGACGAGCGGCGCCACGAGGCCGGTATAGGAGTTCAACAGCCCCCAATCGAGCTTGATCTGAATGCCGGTGGTCTGTGCGACAAGCCAGCTGATGCCGAGGGCGTCGAGGATTGCCTGGAACGGCTGTAGGGCGTTCGCCGCAATCGAATAAGTCGGGACAATGCGCACTTCCAGCGGCAGCATCAGCGTGATGAAGATGATCCAGAAAATCAGATGCCGGCCGCGGAAGCGGAAGTAGACGATCGAGAAGGCAGCCATGGCGGAAAGGATGACCTTGCCGGCAGCGACCGCCGTGGCGAAGATGATGCTGTGGAGCAGCTTGTTGCCGAGATCAGCGCGCACCCAGGCTTCCCTGGCGTTTTCCCAGAAATGCGAGCCCGGCATCAGCGGCAGTGGTACTCGATTGACCGTCTCCAGATCGAGTGTCGACGCGATGACGACGATGACGAAAGGCAGAAGCGCGATCACCATGCCGAGCGCCAGAAGCGTATAGCAGATGAAGTTGAATATCGGCGTGCGTTCGATCATATCAGCGACCTCACTTGTAGTGCACGCGCCGCTCGATGAAGCGGAACTGGAAGATGGTGAGCAGCACGACGAGCAGCATCAGGATGATGGACTGCGCAGCCGCACCCGAATAATCGAGGCCCCGGAAGCCGTCGAAATAGATCTTGTAGACCATGAGTTCCGTCGCGCGCGCCGGCCCACCCTGCGTCATGACGTCGACGATACCGAAAGAATCCTGGAAACTTTCGGTGATGTTGATCACCAGCAGGAAAAACAAAGTCGGCGTGAGCAGCGGCAGCTGGAGATCCCACATGCGGCGCAACGGTCCGGAGCCGTCCATGGCCGCAGCCTCGATCAAGGAGCGGGGGATGCCCTGGAGAGCCGAGAGGAAGAAGATGAAATTATAGCCGATATATTTCCAGGAAAAGGCGATAATCACGGCGATCATCGCATCCTTGCCGTCAAGCGCCGGGTTCCAGAGGTCGGGCCAGACGTGATTGATGACCGAGAGAAGCCCGGCTTCGGGCGCCAGGATGAAGCGAAAGGCGAGACCGAGAGCAGGCGCGGCGATCGCGTAAGGCCAGATGAAGACCGACCGGTAGATTTTATGGCCGCGCAGTTCACGATCCGTCAAAAGCGCCAGGATGAGTGCCAGCCCCATGGCGATGATCGTCGAGCTGAGGCCGAAGACCATGCTGCGGCTGATCGATTCCCAATAGATCGGATCGCTGAGCAGGAGTTTGAAATTGTCGAAGCCGACCCAGGCGTTGCCGCCTCCCCATGGCTGCTCGAGCGTGAAAGCCCAATAAAGCGCCTGCGCGCTCGGCCAATAGAAGAAGACGAAGATCAGCAGCAACATCGGGAATGCGAAGAGGAGGCCGATCGTGGTCGAGGAGAAAGTGACGCGCTTTTCCATGGGTGGTCGTTTTCGCCTGGTTTCGTTTAGGCGCGGGCGGCGAGTTCGCATCCGCAACTAACTGGGAAGAGCTTACAAAGACGCACCCGGCGCGCACAAGGCAGGCCGGGTGCGGCTCATGTTGGACGATCAGGGAAGCTGAACGTTCTTGTAGGTCTGCTGGAAGCGGCGCAGGAGCTGGTTGCCGCGATCAGCAGCAGAGTCGAGCGAAGCCTGGACGTCGGCATTGTTGACGAAGATCGCCTGCAGGCCGTTGGCGATTTCGGTGCGGACCTGCAGCAGGCCGCCGAGACGGATACCCTTCGCAGCGGCGTCGCCGGCCGGGGAAGCGGTCAGGCTCTGAATCGCCAGTTCGCGGCCGGCGTAAGGAGCCTTGTCGTAGAAGCCCTGCTTCTTGAGATATTCGAAGCCGGAGTTACGGACCGGGATATAGCCGGTAACGGTCGACCAGGTGAGAGCTTCTTCCGGCTTTGCGATGAAGTTGAAGAAGGCAGCCGCAGCCTTGTATTCGGCGTCGGAATGACCTTTCAGAACCCAGAGCGAAGCGCCGCCAACATAGGAGCTGTGACGGGTTGCGTCCCCATAGGTCGGGAGCATTGCAACGCCCCAGTTCATGCCCTGCTTGGCGGTGCGGCCGATATTGCCGTGATCGCCGACGGAGGTCAGGATGACCTGGCAATCGCCAGCGGCGAAGGCTTCGACGAAGGTCTGGCCAACGGCCTTGTTCTTGATGATGGCCAGCTTGCTGTCGTACCAGGACTTGAGGTCCTTGATGTAGCTGACGAGAAGCGGGTTCTTGTTGAAGACCAGCTCGGCGTCGAGGCCCTCAAAGCCGTTCTTCTTGGTCGCGATCGGTTCGCCGTTGACGGCTTCGAACTGCTCGATGTACTGCCAGACTTCGTTGTTGGAGATATCGAACGCGAGCGGGCATGCATAGCCGGCGTCCTTCAGGGCCTTCAAGTCTTCGCCCGCTTCCTTCCAGGTCGCCGGAGCGTGATCCTTGCCGATCTTGGCGAAGGCGTCCTTGTTCCAGTAGAGCAGAGCGGTCGAGGAGTTGAAGGGGAAGGAATACATCTCGCCCTTCGACGTGGCATAGTAGCCTGATATACCCGAGAAGTAGTCGTTCCAGTCGACGGTATAGCCCATGTCGGCCATCAGCTTGTTGGCCGGATAGTAGGCGCCGGAGAGCATGATGTCGAGCGTGCCGGCGTCGGAAACCTGGGCGATGGTCGGCTGCTTGCCGGCACGGAAGGCGGCAATAGTGTTCTGCAGGGAAGCGTCGTAGCTGCCCTGGCTGGTGCAGACGACTTCGTAATCGGCCTGCGACTGGTTGAAGCGATCGCATTGTTCCTGGACACGCTTTGCGATGTCACCGGAATTGCCGAACCAGAAGTCAATCTTGGTCTTTTCGGCGGCGGCAGCGGGACCAGCAAGAAACGCTGTAGCGAGAAGGGCGCCAACGGCGCCGAGAAGCTTGGCTTGCATGAGAACCTCGAACGAAAAAAGGACGCGCACTTTCAGCGCCCGCCCATTTAGCTGGTTCAAATTGCCGCTGCCAATGAATATTACATGACATGAATGGTTCCAATTCTAGTTGTCACGAAATTGACATACAATCGTTATTCGCGACGCTAGGAGAAGTGTTTCGAGAAAATTCGCAAAAAGTTCAAATATGTTGTCGGATATTTGCGTTTATATTCGAATTACCGTTATTTTCTAGGGTTAGTAATATTTACTTATATTACAGGAAGTCGTCTCTATTCGCACGCCCGGTGACGACGAAACTTGCAAAAGCATTCGAATTTTTTATCACTGCACTGCTGTGCAACGCCTGGTTTCAGCCCCAAATCACAGGAAATCCTTCAAAATTGCAGCAAAGCGCGGATCGAATGCACGGCTGATTGGTCCGGCGGCCGCTCCGAGCGCCACAGACCATGGATCGGCCATGCCGGGCTGCAAGCGTGGCAGCGTCCGGCCGCGCCTTTCGGCGATCGAGGGCAGCAGCGGGCCGATCGCCGCAATCAAGCTGTTCACCAGCGCTTCGGGCGCGCTGCCGCAGAGGATCACCGTCTGCGGATCGAAGATCGTTTCGATGAGATGAATGCTCCAGCGCAAGTCTGCCGCCGCCGCCTCGATCCAGGACTGGATACCTGGATCGCCGCTGGAGGCGAGCGCATTGATGCGCGCATGGAGATCTGGATCAGCCGGATCGACTGATAGGTGCTGGTAGAGCGAGGCGAGCGAGGCGCGATGTTCGAGCGGCGTCGTTTTACCATCGGCAAAGAGCAGCGCCATGCCGATCTCGCCTGCATTGCCGCTTGCGCCGCGATAGAGCTCTCCGTTCAGGATGAGGCCGGCGCCGATGCCGTAGCCGACGAAGAGGCAGACGGCGTGATCGACACCATGAGCGGCTCCCACCATTCGCTCGGCGGTCGCAGCCGCCGCCGCATCATTCTGAAGGCCGACATCGAGACCGGTGCCGGCGCTCAGCGTTTCCAACAGCGGAAACTTCTGCCAGGCCTCCATCATCCAGGGATCATCGCCGCTGCCTTCCATCCCGAACGGGCCAGGCATCGCGGCGCCGAGGCCGACCAGACGTTTCTCCGACTGCTGAACGATCCCGGCAAGCCTGGAACGCACGCCGGCGACGAGATCGAGAATGACCTTCGCTCCGGTCGACGGACCTCCGGGCGGCAGGCCGGCTTCCGCGCGAACGAGAACGCTGCCGACGAGATCGACGGCGACCGCCCGCGTCACATGTCGGTCGATCTGCAGGCCGATCGCGAAAGCGCCTTCGGGCACCAAGCCATAGGGGGTCGAGGGCTGACCTCTGCCTTTCCGCACCGCCTCCTGCGAGCTGACGAGACCATCGCGCTCGAGCTCCTCGATGATATTCGACACCGTCTGCTTGGTCAGCCGCGTCGCCCGCGCCAGATCGGCGCGCGAGAGTGCTCCGTTGATCCTCAAGGCATCGATCATCACGCGCCGGTTATGCGCACTGGTACCCTCGTGATTGGTGCCGCTCTTGGCCCGGATCGGCCTGACGTCATTCATGTGCAATTGCCTCTTGACTCAAGTAGAATGTTGGCGAAGTAATAAGTCAAGACATTTGACTTATTAAGGGACCGGAGAGTTCCAGGGAACGCCGGAAGCCGCACAGGCCTCCAACGACGCTCCGAGATATGAACCGGCACGTTGTATTCGCGCGTGCCTTCTCGAAAACCGATGGCGGAAAAGCCGCCCTCGGCATGCGTAAATGTAAAAAACTGGAGGCTGCAATGCTGAAATCTCTTAACAAGACGCTTCTGGGTGCGGCCTTGGTCGGTGCATCCTTTGCCCCGCATGCTTTCGCGGAAACGACGCTGAACGCGCTTTTCATGGCGCAGGCCGCCTATAGCGAGGCCGATGTGCGCGCCATGACCGACGCTTTCGCCAAGGCGAACCCCGATATCAAGGTCAACCTCGAATTTGTGCCTTACGAAGGCCTGCACGACAAGACGGTGCTGGCGCAGGGGTCGGGCGGCGGCTACGACGTCGTCCTCTTCGACGTGATCTGGCCGGCTGAATACGCCACCAACAAGGTGCTGGTCGACGTCTCCTCGCGCATCACCGACGAGATGAAGAAGGGCGTGCTGCCGGGCGCCTGGACCACCGTTCAGTATGACGGCAAATATTACGGCATGCCATGGATCCTCGACACCAAATACCTGTTCTACAACAAGGAGATCCTCGAAAAGGCCGGCATCAAGGCACCGCCGAAGACCTGGGACGAGTTAGCCGAGCAGGCAAAGACGATCAAGGACAAGGGCCTGCTCGCCACACCGATCGCCTGGAGCTGGTCGCAGGCCGAAGCCGTCATCTGCGACTACACCACGCTCGTCAGCGCCTATGGCGGCGATTTCCTGAAGGACGGCAAGCCGGCCTTCCAGACCGGCGGCGGTCTCGATGCGCTGAAATACATGGTCGCGAGCTATACATCGGGCCTGACCAATCCGAACTCCAAGGAATTTTTGGAAGAAGACGTCCGCAAGGTGTTCCAGAACGGCGACGCTGCCTTCGCGCTGAACTGGACCTACATGTACAACATGGCCAACGATCCAAAGGACAGCAAGGTTGCGGGCAAGATCGGCGTCGTGCCTGCACCGGGCGTTTCTGGCAAGAGCGAGGCTTCTGCCGTTAATGGCTCGATGGGCCTCGGCATCACCTCCGCCAGCCAGCATCCCGATGAGGCCTGGAAGTACATTACCTTCATGACCTCGCGGGCTACGCAGAACGCTTACGCCAAGCTCAGCCTGCCGATCTGGGCATCCTCCTATGAGGACCCCGCCGTCACCAAGGGGCAGGAAGAGCTGATCGCCGCCGCCAAGGTCGGCCTCGCCGCCATGTATCCACGCCCGACGACGCCGAAGTATCAGGAGCTTTCGACAGCCCTGCAGCAGGCGATCCAGGAATCGCTGCTCGGCCAGTCCACTCCCGAGGACGCACTGAAGTCGGCGGCCGACAATAGCGGTCTCTGAGCCCCGCATGAAAGCCCGGGCGGCGCCCGTCGTCGCCCGTCCTCCAGAACCTATGAATGAAAAGGGGTCGCCTCGATGTCGGGCACTTGGCTGACAACCCGCGCGTGGCTTCTAATGCTGCCGCTTCTCGTGGTGATGATCTCGGTGATCGGCTGGCCTCTGGTCGATACCGTCCACCTCTCCTTCACCGATGCCAGGCTCGTCGGCACGCAGGGCAATTTCGTCGGCATCGATAATTACGTGAAGATGCTCTCCGGCTCGAATTTCCAGCGCACACTCATTACCACCGCATGGTTCGCCATCGTCTCGGTCGCCGCCGAAATGGTGATCGGCGTCCTTGCCGCCCTCCTGCTGAACCAGCAATTCCGCGGCCGCATCGCTCTTCGCGCCCTGATGATCCTGCCCTGGGCACTGCCGACCGTCGTCAACGCCACCCTCTGGCGGCTGATCTACAATCCGGAATATGGCGCGCTGAACGCCGCACTGACGCAGCTCGGCCTGCTCGACGCCTACCGCTCCTGGCTGGGTGAACCAGGCACGGCGCTCGCCGCCCTCATCGTCGCCGACTGCTGGAAGAATTTCCCGCTAGTGGCGCTGATCGCGCTCGCAGCGCTCCAAGCCGTGCCGCGCGATATCACCGCCGCATCGCTGGTAGACGGCGCCGGTCCCTTCGCCCGCTTCCGCTTCGTCATCCTGCCTTATCTCGCGGGCCCGCTGATGGTGGCGCTCGTGCTCCGCACGATCGAAGCATTCAAGGTGTTCGACATCATCTGGGTCATGACCCGCGGCGGGCCGGCCAATAGCACGCGCACGCTCTCGATCCTCGTCTACCAGGAAGCCTTTTCCTTCCAGCGCGCGGGCTCGGGCGCATCGCTGGCCTTGATTGTCACGCTACTGGTGACGCTGTTGGCCGTTGGATACGCGGCCCTTGTGCGCAAGACCGCCGGGAGTGCCGCTTGATGGAACGCCGGAGCCCGCTCTTCTCAGCCTTCATTCACCTCTGCGCCCTGCTGCTCGCCGCCGTCATCCTGGCGCCGATCCTCTGGCTTTTCATCATGAGCATCGCGCCGGCTGCTGATCTCGCCGCAAAGCCGCTGCGCTGGTGGCCGCAGGCCGTTGATTTCTCGCGATACCAGCTTCTGCTGTCGACAATTGAAAACAGCGCCGGCGCTGCCTTCACTTCGTCGCTGCGCAACAGCATCGAGGTGGCGGGCATGGCGACGATCGCCGCCATCGCGCTCGCCATTCCGGCCGGTTGGGCCGTGTCGCGCACGCCCTCCGTCGGCTGGTCGCTGTCGATGGTGATTGCCACCTACATGCTGCCGCCCGTGGCACTCGCCGTACCGCTCTATATGGGCCTCTCCCATCTCGGCATGCTGAACAACGTCTTCGGCCTCGCCCTCGTCTATTTGACGATCCTGGCCCCCTTCACCACCTGGCTGTTGAAATCCGGCTTCGATTCCATCCCGCGCGAGATCGAATCCGCCGCGATGATTGACGGCGCCGGCCTGTTCCAGACGCTCCGGATCATCACGCTGCCGCTCGCCGCCCCCGTGGTCGCGACCTCGAGCCTCTTCGCATTCCTTCTTGCGTGGGATGAATTCTTCTACGCGCTGCTCTTCACCTCGGACCAGCGCGCCAAGACGCTGACCGTCGCCATCGCCGATCTCGCCGGCGGCCGCGTCTCCGATTACGGACTGATCGCCACGGCAGGTGTGCTCGCCGCCCTGCCCCCGGTGCTGATCGGTCTGATCATGCAACGCGCCCTGATTTCGGGCCTCACCAGCGGCGGCGTCAAGGGATGAACATGACAACGAAAACAAACCGGCCTGCCGGACTTGTGGCAATCGACCGCGAAATGGCCCGTCAGCACGCTGATGCGATCGCCTCCTACGAAGCGGCAGGGCCGATGGCGGCAAGAGCAGCCGCTTCGCTGAAGAAGACCGGCCGGCTGCTCCTGATCGGTATGGGCGGCTCACATGCCGTCAACCGCGCCGTCGAACCGCTCTACCGTGGTCTCGGCATCGACGCGATAGCAATACCGCTGTCCGAGCAACTCGGACAGCCACTGCCGATCGCCGGCAGGACGATCTTCGTCACCTCGCAATCGGGCGAAAGCGCCGAGGTCGTGCGCTGGTTCAACGAGACCGGCGGCACGCCGGAGACTTTCGGCCTGACGCTTGAAGCCGGCTCCTTCCTTGCAAGAACCACCCCATCGCTTGTTGGCAGCGGCGGCACCGAGCTCGCCTTCGCAGCCACTCGCAGTCTGACGGTGACTCTTGCTTTGCATCTGGCAATCCTTACCGCCCTCGGCGAGGATCCCGCCGCAGCACTTGCAGTCCTTGACGGGCCCGAAGACCATGACATCGCCGCCGCGCTGGCCGCGCTCGAAAACGTCGCGACGGTCGTGACTTCGGGCCGCCGTCTGCAGGGCATTGCCGAGGCCCTGGCCCTGGGATTGACCGAATTGTCGCGCCGCCCCTGCTTCTCGCTCGAAGGCGGTCAGCTGCGTCATGGGCCGATGGAGATGCTCGGACCGGAAATCGGCGTCGTTCTGTTCCGCGGTCTGGACGAAACTGCCGCCCTCGTAACGGCCATGGCGATCTCCGCCGTGGAGAGCGGCGCGCCCGTCATTCTGTTCGACGCATCTGGACTGTCGCCGGTCGCCGGCGCCGTGACGATCCGCTTTGCCCCGGCCACCGGTCTTGCCGTGATCTTCGCCATGCTGCCGGTCGCCCAGCAGCTGATGGTCGGCTTTGCCGAAGCCCGGGTGGACAATGCCGGAACGCCCGTTCGATCCACCAAGATCACACGGAGCGAATGAATGCGGCCGCTTGCAGTCATCGGCAACGTCAATGTCGACCTGATCCTCGGACCGGCCGCCCCCTGGCCCAAGGCCGGGACGGAAATCATTGTCGATCATGACGAACTGAGGGTCGGCGGGTCGGCCGGCAACAGCGCGCTCACATGGCAGGCGCTCGGCATCGAATTCGAGATAGCCGCCAATATCGGCAGCGACCAGTTTGGCCGCTGGCTGGCCGAGGCCTTCGGCCGCCGTTCCGAGAAATGGCCGGTGCGTCCTGAACAAACGACCCTCTCCGTCGGCATCACCCACCCCGACGGTGAACGCACGTTCTTCACCACTCGAGGCCACCTGCCACGCTTCAGCCTCGCCGACGTCTTCGCCATCGTCGACGGCGCACGGCTCCGAGGCGGCTATGCACTTCTCTGCGGCGGCTTCCTGACCGACGATCTGACCCGCCAGTACGATGCCTTCTTCGACTGGGCCGAGAGCCATGACATCACCGTCGCACTTGACACCGGCTGGCCGCTCGACGGCTGGACCGAGCAGAATTGCGCTGCGACACGCGCCTGGCTTTCCCGCAGCGGCATCGCGCTGCTCAACGAAGTCGAGTCGACGACGCTTGCCGGCGTCGCCGATCCGACCGAAGCCGCCCGGCACATCAGCTCGCATATGCCGGACGGTGCGATCGTCGTTGTCAAACGCGGCCCCGATGGCGCAATCGCAATCGGACCAGACGGGCAGCTGGTCTCGGTGGCAGCGCCCGTTGTCGCGGTCGTCGATACCATCGGCGCCGGCGATGTCTTCAATGCCGCCTTCCTCGCAGCGCTGGCAAAGGATGAGCCTTTGTTGTCTTGCCTGAGAGCGGGAACCGAAGTCGCCTCGCGCGCCATCTCCACCATTCCCCGCAGCTATGGCGACCCGACCTCGCCTCAGGAACCACGGTCATGAGCGCGCTCGATATCGAAAATATCCGCAAGACCTATGGCGACGTCGAGACGCTGAAAGGCATCGATGTTTCCCTGGAAAGCGGCGAATTCCTCGTGCTGCTCGGTTCCTCCGGCTGCGGCAAGTCCACTCTCCTGAACATCATCGCCGGCCTTGCCGAGGCAACGAGCGGTGACGTCAGAATCGGCGGCCGCTCGGTGCTTCGCGTGCATCCGAAGGACCGCGACATCGCAATGGTCTTTCAATCCTACGCGCTCTATCCCAACCTGACGGTGCATAGGAACATCGGCTTCGGCCTGGAAATGCGCAAAGTTCCGGCGCCGGAGCGCGACAAGGCCGTGCGCGATGCGGCAAAGCTCCTGCAGATCGAAAATCTGCTTGATCGCAAGCCGAGCCAGCTTTCCGGCGGCCAGCGGCAACGCGTCGCGATCGGCCGTGCGCTGGTGCGCAAGCCGGAGGTGTTCCTCTTCGACGAGCCGCTTTCCAATTTGGACGCCAAGCTGCGCATGGAAATGCGCACCGAAATCAAGCGGCTGCACCAGATGCTGAAGACCACTGTGGTCTATGTCACCCATGACCAGATCGAGGCTATGACGCTGGCGAGCCGCATCGCCGTCATGCGCGACGGCCGTATCGAGCAGTTGGGCACGCCGGAAGAGATCTACAACAGTCCGGCGACGCTCTATGTCGCGACCTTCGTCGGCGCGCCGCCGATGAACCTGCTGAAAGCATCGGTCCAAGACAATCGACTGGTGCTCCCGGATTCCGACGTCAGCCTGCCTCTTCCCGTCCGTTTCGGTAAGGCGGCAGCCAATGGTCGCGACCTCATCCTCGGCATCCGCCCCGAGGCCCTTCGCACGGCTGGATCCGGGCCGTCGCTCGAGGCAGGCGTGGAGGTTGCGGAGTTGACCGGCCCCGAGCTCGTCGTCACCGCCCTGGCGGGAAACCAACGGCTGACGGCCTGCCTGCCGCCGCGCACGCCGTTCCGAGACAGCGAAAAACTCACCCTCTTCTTCGACGAGGAGGCAATTCATCTCTTCGATGCGCAAACCGGTATCAGTTGCCTCCGCGAGCAATAGGTCGCTCAAACGGCCGCTCGTTCAATTCGCCGCGTCGGCCGGCTTCCGCTGGTAGACGTGAATATAGTCGACGAGCAGGATGGAAGGGTTCGGCGTTTCATCGATTGGCCAGCCCGAGCCGAGCGCCAAGTTCACCAGCGGATAGAACGGCATATGGAACTCCTTCGGTGTGTCGAAACTCCACAGGTAGTGGCGATCCAGATAGAAGGTCGTCTTGTCGGCCTGGATATCGACGCCGTAGGTATGATACTCGCTGTTCAGAA
This sequence comes from Rhizobium bangladeshense, assembly GCF_017357245.1. NCBI lineage: Bacteria > Pseudomonadati > Pseudomonadota > Alphaproteobacteria > Hyphomicrobiales > Rhizobiaceae > Rhizobium > Rhizobium bangladeshense. The sequence goes on from NZ_CP071612.1 coordinate 3,515,200, forward strand.
TTCCATCCTGAACAGTCTTCCAGTAGCCGCCAGTAGAGTTTTGGCCTCCATGGGCCTGGCGCCAGATGTGAAAGCCCATGCTGAACTCGTAGGGCGCCCGGCCATAATATTCCAGCACGTCGATCTCGGCGGTGTATTTCGACCGGTCGAGTCCGATGAGCCAGAAGGCCGGCCACACACCCTTGCCCGGCGGCAGCTTCATCCGCGCTTCGAAATAGCCGAATTGCTGAGAGAAACCTTCGCCTTTCGGATTGACCGCCGAGAGCAGGCCTGAACGCCATGTTCCATCCTCGCCCTTCCGCGCTTCGATCTTCAGGATTCCCTGATCTGTCGTAAACGGAAATCCGGGCGCCGGATCCGTGAAACGGGCGTCGCCGAAATCGCCGTTCCAGGGCGTGTGAGCGATCCAGCGGGAACGTCTCTCTCCCCACGCCGAGACATCGAGGCTGTCGAAATTCTCCTCGAACGTCAGCTGATAGGCGTTCATGTTGATCGGTTCCTGGGCGACGCTAGGCTGGCTCGGCAACGCCCCCAGTCCGAGAACAACGAGCAAACCCAGACTCTTAGAAGATATGCCGTAACGCATTGCGCTCCTCCAAAACCGCCAAAACAATCGCTGGACTACACGGGTCTTTCTCATGAAATGACAACTCTGTTGCGTCGCGGCATGAGCCTGTGAACAACGATGGTCTCGATGCCGTCGGGCCTTCCCAGAATCTGCCATAACAACAGCGCGAAGACCCAGAAGATTGTCGCTGCCGCCGCGCCGCAAAGCGCTAGGCTGACGATCAGGCTAAAGCCGGCAGGCATGGTGGCGAGATTCGGCTCCATCCAGAGCAGGAAAGCGATCATCGGCAGGCTCGCGGCCAGAGGCCTGCCAAATGAATTCAGCTGCGCGGCAAAACTCGCCCCGATCAACCGCTTGGTGATGACGAGCGAGGCGGCATAAGCGACGAGAACCGCCACCACACGCGCGCCGAGCGCACCCGCCACCTGAAAATAGACGATGCCGAGGATGGTGACCGGGACTCTGACCGCGAACTCGGCAAACATCCGCAAGGCGAGGGAACGAGTATTGTCCATGACCATAGCCAATGCTGGCACTATGTTCGTCGGCAGACCGAGCAGGCTCACCATGCACAGCCATTGCAAAATTGGCGCGGCGGATGCCCATTTCTCGCCGACGAGGATACGCACCGTCGGCTCAGCCAGAAAGGCAAGCGCAATGAGAATGGGCGCCGCGACGAAGGTGATTGCACTCGTTGCCTTCAAATAGGCGGCAACCAGGTTGCGACGATCTTCGACAGTGGAGAACGCCGCCATCAGCGGGCGCAGCAACGGCCCCACAAAGGTCTGATAGGGAATGCCGGCGATATTGTCGGCGACGCTGAAGGCGCCAAACGTCGACAGCCCGGCAAAACGCGGCAAAAGCAGCCGGTCCAGCTGCCAATTAATTGCGCTCAGCACCTGAGACACCGTATTCCAGCTGATCATATCCTGAAAACGCTTCCATTCTGACAGGCAGAATTTCGGCTGCATCGGCGCAAGGACATAGGAGGTGATCATCGCCGCAGTCGGGCCGGCGACGGCCCCCACCGCAAGCCCCCAATAGCTCCCCGTCGCCACGGCAACACCTGCCCCGAACAGCAGGGTCGATCCCTTGGTGATGAGGTCGAGCGCGAACTCGCGTCTGAAATCGAAACGCTGCATGAAAATCACCATGCGCGGACTGATCATGCCGCGCATGGCCGGCGCGATTGAAAGTACGGCGACAAGCGCAAAAAGCCGGGAATCGTCGTAAATCACGGCCATCGGCCAGGAAATGATCATCATCAGCAGGCTGATGGCCAACCCTCTCAGCAGGCTGAGCGTGAAAGCCGTCGCAAACATCTCCTCCGAAGGCGATGGTTGGCGCATAAGCGCCTGTGTCAACGGCAGATCCAGGATCGACTCGATGATGACCAGAACCGACGTCGCAATGGCGACCAATCCGAAATCCGCAGGACTCAACAATCTTGCCAGGACGAGCAGACTGACGAAATCAAGCAGCCGCGCGAGGAATTTTCCGCTGATCGTCCAGATGCTCGCCATTGCCGTCCTCTGAGATAGGCTTGACATGATCTGTCTATTCCTCGTCGGCAGCTTGAGACGGTTTCGATCGCGGCAGCAAGACAGGCAGCTCCAGTTTTTGTTTTAGACCGGTCGTCTATTGAAGCCATCGACTGATCGATCGGCATGGGTGGAGAGCTGTTGCTCGACGAGTCCGGCCATCCGGTCGCGAAAGACGGCGGAGGAAAACTTCAGCGAATGCGCGCGGATCGCATGCGGATCGATATCGTCCTCCACCTCTTCGAAAGCCGCCATGGTTTCCAGCAGGGCTTCGGTGGTTTGCTCAGCGAAGCGAAAACCGACCTGCGGCGAAGAAACGGTTTCCCTGGCGCCGCCGGCGTCGAAAGCGAGGACCGGCCGCCCTGATGCCATGGCTTCTACCGGCAGGATGCCGAAATCTTCCGTGCCTGGAAACAGCAGGGCGCGGCATCGCGAGAGGTGGTCCCGCAGAACATTGAACGGCTGGTGGCCGAGGAATTGCACGGTCGGTCCAGCGATCGATTTCAGATAGGGCAATTGTTCTCCCTCTCCGATTACGACAAGCTTACGCCCGGCCTCGGTGCAGGCGCGAACGGCGATATCCGGCCGCTTGTAGGCCGTCAGCTGGCCGGCATAGAGATAGAATTCGCCTTTCCCCTTCCCAACCGAAAAATCGTCGGTGGCAACCGGCGGGTGGATGACGATGGAGTCCCGATCGTAGAAGCGGCGAATGCGGTTTGCCACATAATCGGAATTGGCGACGAATACGTCGACACGGGAAGACGTCGTCACATCCCAGGCACGCAGCATCGGCGCGGTGATCGACATTAGAGCACGCCCCACCCATGGCAGGCCATGGCGATAGACGTGAAACTGATCCCAGATGTAGCGCATCGGCGAATGGCAGTAACAGACATGGAGAGCGTCGGCGCGGGTAATGATGCCCTTTGCAGGCCCGGATTCGCTCGACAAAACGAGATCGTAGTCCTGTAGATCGAATTGCTCGAGCGCGAAGGGCATCAGCGGCAGCATTTTGGTGTAATGCCGCTGCGCGCCGGGTATCTTCTGCAGAAAGGACGTACGGATGTTCCGCGTTTTTAGAAAATCGCTGATGCGATCCCGATTGCAGACGAGGGTGAAGATGTCGGCCTGCGGAAACATGCGGCACAATTCTTCAACGACCTTTTCGCCGCCGCGCATTGAGACGAGCCAGTAATGCACGATCGCGACGCGCAGTTGCCTGGTTTCCTTGACGCTTCCCGCCTCGGCCGCGCGTCTTTTCGCCATCACGGGCGCATCGCCGAGAAATGCCCTTGCGTCGGAAAGAGAGGTTGTTGCTTTAAAGGTCAACGGAATACTCCTTGTGTCGCCACACCGTCTGTCAGCTCGGAACCGCATTCGTCGAAAGCAGGCTGCAATATTCGGCAAGGAGCGCGTCGCGCCATTCCTCATGCGTCGAGGCGAGATCAGGCGACATCAGGAAGGCCCGCTCGCTCATGGCGCGGATCTCGTGCCTCGGCATTTGGCTCAATCGCGTCAATGTGTCGGCAAAGGCGGTTTCATCAGCCGTGTCGCACGCAAACGCCATGCCGGCCTGCTCCATTTCTTCGGCAAGAAAGGCGCTGCGCGACATGATGACGGGCAGGCCGCTCATGGCTGCTTCGATCGCCACGAGGCCGAATGGCTCGGGATAACGCGAGGGCATCAATAGGGCGCGCGCATTGCGGATGGTGGTGCCGATCTCCGCATGCGACTGCCAGCCGACGGCCCTGACGTGATCGCCGGACGCCGCGACCAAGGGCATCAGCGGGCCGTCCCCGATCACGCAGAGCCTGGCGCCGGCTCTGCGTGTGGCGGCCACGGCGTCCTCCACGCCCTTTTCCTCGTCGAGCCGTCCGATGAAGACGAACTCATCATTCGCCTCCGCCTCAATGCGTTGTGTCGACAAAGGGGCAACGGGATTGCGGATCGTCGTCAGTCGATCGGGCCGATAGCCGGCGCCTACGAGAAAGCCGGCCATCTTCTCATGCAGCAGGATTATCCGGCCGAAATCCGCTTCAGCCCTGAGTAGCCGGAGGACATTCGAGCCGCGGGCGACTCGCCACAATTTGTGCGAATAACTTCTCTTGTCGCAGGCCGTCGCAATGCAGCCCGCACCGAGGGGACGCCGAAGGCAGATCTCTTGCGCCTGGTAATCGAAAAAGGCGCCGTTGGGACAGGCGGAGAAAAAGTCATGCGCGTGGACCACGCATCGTCCCGCGACCGGAGCCAGTGCCCTGAAAAGCGCGGGAGAAAGGATCTGATGCCAACCATGCACGTGATAGACGGTATTCGCTGTATCCTTTGCGGCAATCCAGTTCGCGACCATACGGGCGGCCGCACCATTGTGAATCCCGGTCACGAAGGCCTTCGCACGCTCGGCGCTAAGCAGGTCGCGGCTGTTCAATCCGATCATGGTGACCCCGAGAGCAGCAAGCTCCGCATTGGCGGCATCATCCCCACAAATGTAGGTCACGGGAAGATTCAGGCCGCGGAAAAGCTTGGCCGACAGCACCGCGAGCCCCGTCGCCCCGCCCCTCGCTACAGAATAGTCGTCGATGACGACTACGCGATCGATCCTCTTCGAACCGTGGCCGGGAAAGCGGCTGACGATGGAGGCGGGTCGCAGGGCGTGGGGAAGCGGCAAGTGCATCACTTCACCGAAAAGGCGCCATTCGCACAGGCCTCGAGCGCCTTGCGGTTAAGAATTCGGATCTTACCCTGCCCTCCGTCGATAATCTTGAATTCCCGCAGACGCCGCAGGCACTGATTGACCTTCTCGCGGGACGCCGGCAGCGTTGCGGCCAGATCATTTTGCGAGATAATCAGCTCGTTGCCGCTGTTTGCGGCATCCTTTCCGTAAACCGCCGCGAGTCGCAGCAGCGTGCTCGCCAGTCTTGCCTGCAGGCTCGACGCCGCATTGGCGATAATCCTGTGTTCAAGCTCCGAAATACGCGCCAGGGCCCTCGAGAACACTTTTTCGCGGAAACACGGATCGCTGGCATACATGTCGCGCAGCAGCCGGCCCTCGAAAAAATGCAGCTCGCAATTGGAAGCGGCACGGTACTCGAGGTTCATTGTCTGCCGGCGCAAGACTTCAAGCTCGCCGATCAGGCCTGATTTCGGGATAATTTCAACGATGAATTCCCTGCCGTCGGGCAGCATCGTACTTGCACTGACCAACCCCGAATGCACGCGAGCGAACATATCGACGAGGACGCCGGCCCCGGCAATGATCTCACCACGACGGAAACGCCGTACGCTCGAGCGGCAGGAAAGAAATTCATCATCGATGACGATACGACTGTTGAGGTGAATGCCGCCGTTAGCCGAGATCGCGGCCTTGCTGATGCCGACCCTGCGATCTGAGGCGTGCGTGATCCCGTCCATGCAATTTCACTCCTAGTACTAGAATGCTGCACCGCGTCATTTATATTGGATTAATACGTTAGTCAAATAACATCAGCGCATGATAACAGAAAATTCAAGTTTACTTCGGTGTCGCATTAAAAACTAACTCGTCTAGTAAAATCAAACTCTCTAATATATCTTGGAATTCCTCGCAGTAGCTCCGATATGTGCTTATATAAAAGACTTAATGAATGAGAAATCATCATAATTAGAGATGAAAACATCAAAATTACGATGGATTCTGCTCAAGATGATCATTCGAAGCAGCTTATATATCCGCTTAAAAGAATTGATGACGCATTGCTATATCTGGAAATCTCTAGCCATCTTCGTAGCATAAAGAATTAATTAACGATTATGACCTTGGTAACAGACAATCTGGGTGCGGCGCAGCAAGCTTTGAACGGTTCTTGACGTCCAATGTTTTGGAGACCGCGATGACATGGGAAGCACATAGTTTTGAGGCTTGGTCTCGCATCGGACGGGCCGCTAAGGGCGGCTTGCGCGACTCCTTGCGCGACTCCAGGCCTCGTGCAGCCGGCCGGTCGTCAAAGCGTGCGATAGATTTTCTTGTTGCGTTCATCGCGCTGATCCTGCTCTCTCCGCTTCTTCTGATCGTCGCGATGATCGTCAAACTCTCCGACGGCGGCCCTGTCTTCTATTCCCATACGCGCATTGGCTTCGGCGGAGCGCCGTTCGGATGCCTCAAATTTCGGACGATGAAGACCGATGCGAGTGCTCAGCTCGCGGAATTGCTGCAAAACAACCCGGCGGCCCGCAGCGAATGGGAAATGACCCGTAAGTTGAAGAACGATCCGAGGATCACCGCCGTCGGCGATATCCTCAGGCGCTCGAGCATCGACGAGCTTCCCCAGCTGATCAACATCTTGCGTGGCGAAATGAGCCTCGTCGGACCCCGCCCGGTCACAGCCGAAGAACTGCCACGCTACGGCGAACACGTATGGGCCTATATGGCGGTTCGCCCGGGGCTGACCGGCCAATGGCAGACGAGTGGGCGCAACGATGTCAGTTACGAGTACCGGGTTTCTCTCGACGTCCATTACCTCAACAACTGGTCGCTCGTCCGAGACTTCGTCATCATCGCCAAGACCATTCCTGCGCTGTTTTCGCAGCGCGGGTCGTACTGAGCGTTCAATGGGGAGACCGCCGACCGTGTTCGAGATCGGAAGATGCGCTTCTCCACCGTCCCCTCCAAGCTGCCATTAACTGGCTATTCATTGATTTCCCATTCCGGATTAGGACGACATGACCTCCAGCACGATCTTCAGTGGTGTCTCTCCCATATCCCTGGCTCCAGAAGCTACAGGCGGCGGCAATTCGCCGCTGACCCTGCGGGATATGCTCTTCTTTTTGAGAATGCGCTGGCATTGGATCGTCGCGACGACCATCGCTTTCCTGGCGATCGCCGGAACCTATTTGCTGACCGCCGAACCGACTTACGTTGCCAGCACGCAGCTTGTGATCTTTCCCCAGGTGAGCGGCTCTGAAGCGCAGAGGGCTTTCGCGGAAGATGCATTCATCGAAGGACAGTTGGAGATCGCCAGATCGAGCGATGTCGTCGGTGGAACGGTAGCGGCGCTCGATCTCGTTCATGATCCCGAGTTCGTCGACCAGACGCCTTCGCTGCAGGACAGAGCGAAGAATTGGCTGATGGGGCTTTCACCCCAAGTGGATACTCCATCGCAGGACGCGGCAGGCAAGGGAGCGAGCGAAGCGCAACCACAGACGGAGGATGAACGGCTCCACGACTGGGCAACCGCCAAACTGCTGAACATGATGGACATCCGCCGGATCGGAAGCTCGACGATCATCGAGATATCGGCTGCGGCATCGACCCCTCAGAAGGCCGTCGACATTGCTGACACGCTCGCCGGGCAGTATATCCAGAAGAATATCGCGATGAAGGCCAACGCCGCCCGCCAATACAGCGACTGGCTGGCGAAATTCATAGCCGAGCAACAGCGAGGGCTCGCGGAAGCCGCTAGCGCCCTGGCCAGCTTCACGAGCAATCCGCGGGACCAGTTCAAGCTTGCGGAGCTGCAGAGCGCAACGGATGCCCGCCGCACTCTTTATGAAAACACCTTGAACCAGCTGACCGAAGCAAAGCAGCGCATCACGTACCCGATGTCCGATGCCACGATCGTCTCGCGAGCTACGCTGCCTCTTTCGAAGGCGAGACCGCGCAGCACTCTCATCGCCGCCTTTGCGGCCGCGGTCGGCCTTGGGGCCGGTTTCGCACTCGCAATGATAAGACATGCCAGCGACCGCCGGCTCGTCCGCCCGCATCAGATCGCTGAAAGCTGTGGCCTGTCCTTCGTCACCGTGCTGGCGACGTCAAAAAGGACACGCGACGGCCAGCCGGCGCCTTTCTTCGCCGCCGGTACGGACGGCAGTATAGCCATCCCAGGCATGACAGAGCTGAGCGCAACGGTCGTCGCGCTTCGGCGCAAACGCCGGGTCGTCATCGGAGTGGTCGCCGTCAATCGCGGCAACGGAGCATCGACCATCGCAAGCGAACTTGCTGTGCTGTCGTCGGTATCTGGAGCGAAGACGCTCCTGATTGATGCGGCCGCGCAGAATCCATCGCTCAGCAAGACGATCGCACCCCATAGTCTCAGCGGCCTCGTCGACGTTCTCGACAATGGCGAACTGATTGAGACCGCGGCCTTGCCCCTCAGCCCCACGCTGAAATTCCTTCCGCTCGGCCAGGTCGACACCGTGACGCCGGCAATTCGTCTAAGTTCGCGCCGCACGCAATTGAGCTTCGCCGAGCTGAAAAAGGAGTTCGACACCATATTTGTCGACATTTCCGCATTCTCCGCTTCGCCGGATGCCAATGCGATCGCGCCGGAGCTGGACGGCGTTCTCATGGTCGCCTCGCACGGAAGCACTTCGATCGACGACGCCGTCCGTGTCATCCAGACGATGCGCAATGTCGGCGCGGAAATCCTCGGCGCGGTCATCAACCACGCTCCGAAGAGCATGCAGTCATGATCGCGCATTCGGCAAAGACGGACAGGCGGGAAGTCTTGGGCGGACCGTTGCTTGTATCTTGCGACGCGAAAGCAGTGGCGCGGCCTGCGAGCCAGCCATTGCGGATCGCCGTCGGAATTGCTTCGGCGGGCCGCCCTTCGATCCTGCTGGAAACGGTCGACTATCTCGCCGGCCTGCCGGACCAGCCGCAGCGGTTGATCGTCTGCGTACCGGCGATCGACGATGCCGCCGGGCTTGCCGATCGTCTCGACGTGGAAGTTATTGTCGGCAGCCATGGCCTCACCTCGCAGCGCAACAGCATCATCCGGGCGGCCGCGGCCGATACGGATGTTCTGATCTTCCTGGACGACGATTTCATCCCTGCCGCAACCTTCCTGTCGCGAATGACAGCCGTCTTTGCAGCAAAGCCCGACGTCGCGATCGCCACCGGTGAAGTCTTGGCCGACGGCGTCCTTGTTGGAGGGCTCGACATGTCGAAGGCCCTGCAGGTTCTTCACACTGCCGGCGAAAAGTCCGAGCGGGTGACGGATGTCTATAATGCATACGGGTGCAATATGGCGGTTCGCCTCGCCCCCGTTCTCGAACATGCACTGGCGTTTGACGAGCAACTGCCGCTCTATGGCTGGCTTGAGGATGTCGATTTCAGCAGATCCATCGCCCACTACGGCAGATCCGTGCGCGTTGAAGGCGCCTGCGGAGTGCATCTCGGCGTAAGATCCGGGCGACAGCCCGGTCGGAAACTCGGCTATTCGCAGATTGCCAATCCTGTCTACCTGATCCGGAAGGGTACGATGTCGAAAGGTCGTGCGCTGGCGCAGATCGGCCGCAACATTCTGGCGAACGCATCGGGGATATTGTTCAACGACCGCTTGATCGACCGTTGGGGACGTTTGAACGGCAATTTGCTGGCGCTCACCGATCTTCTTGCCGGCCGCGCCGCACCGTCCCGCATTCTCGAATTCGCCAATCCACCGCCCCGCGCAATGGCGTCGCCGCCGACGGCGACGAAACGGAGATAGATCAATGCAGTCAACATTCTTCCCCGATCGCGTCATCTCCGCGGCCCTCGCCCTGGTTTTCTGCTGCCTGACCGGCTGGAGCGTCGCCCACGCGCAAACATTCACCCTCGTGCCGGAAGACAAGGTAAGACTGCGCGTCGTCGAATGGCGATCCGCGGATTCCCGATATGCCAGCTGGGAAGCGCTCGATGGCGTCTACACCATCGACGACACTGGCGACTTGTCGATCCCGATCGCCGGCCATGTACAGGCCGCCGGAAAAACAACCGAAGAACTCGCCGACGCCATCGCCAGCGCTCTCGCTGAAAAGGCGGCACTGCCTGGCAAGCCGTACATCGCCCTGGAGGTTGCGGAGCATGCGCCGATTTTTGTGACCGGGACGGTCCAAACCCCGGGGCGCTATCCTTTTGAATCGAGGATGACTGTCATGAAGGCCGTCAGCATTGCTGGCGGCTTCCTGCGGGAACGCGAGGACAACACTTACTTCGAGCGCGACCGGATCCAGGCAGCCGGCGCCTTTCGAACGGCCGTCCTCAACCGGCGCGATCTTTTGATGCGGCAGGCGCGGCTGCGGGCGGAAATCGCCGGGGAGCAGAGTTTTGAGATTCCTGCCGAACTCGTCGGAACGCCCGAAGTGGACAAGCTGAAGGCACAGGAATTGAACCTGATGCGGCTGCGTCGTGTCGATATCGACAGCCAGATCGAAGCGGCGAACGACCTCACCCGCCTCTATGGTCAGCAGGTCGAGTCGCTCGAGGCGAAGATCAGCTCGCAGAAGCGGCAGATTGACCTCGCCCAAAAGGAACTGGACAACGTCAACAGCCTGGTGAGCAAGGGGTTAGTCAGCAATTCCCGTCAGGTGTCTGTCGACCGCTGGGTTGCGGATGCACAAGGTACCCTGATCGATCTCGAAGTTGCTTTGACCACGGCTCGCCAGGGCCTCAGCGAGGCCAACCGTTCCAAGATCAATATCGTCAACAGGCAGAACAGCGAAAACCAGGACCTGCTGAATCAGGTCAATCTTGCGATCGGCAGGGCCGCGATCGATATCCAGGTGGCTCAACTTCTAGGTGAACAGGCGGGGTACGACGCTCAACTCGCTCAGGTGAACATGGACGCGCCGGGTATTGGCAGAGCGCAGAAGAATTACAGGATTGTGCGGCGTAATAGCGACGGAACCTACAGCAACATCGTGGCCGACGAGCAAACCGCATTGCTGCCGCATGATCTCGTTGAGGTCGGTTTGGACACGAACCTTCGGGCGCCGACTTCGCCGCTGCAGCCCGCACCCCAGACACAGAGCTCGACGCTCCCGTCTTCTGATGTGGCCGGGGATAATCGAGCGGGCCGCGGCTGGATATCCCAGACGGGATCGAATTAGGAGGCGATGATGATCAGCGACGACAGCTGGCGGCTTTCGCCTCGCCTATCATATCGGCTTCTGGATGCCCGCGTTCTGCCAAATCGCTATTCCAGCTGTTTGCCCATGTCAGGATTGGACGCATGTCGATAGAGCCGCTCGGTTTCATCGTTCTCCTGCTTGGCCTGCTCGCCATGGTCAACGGCGCGCGTTTTGCAGTTGCGACCCTATGCCTGTTGACGCTGCTGGGAGCAGCGGCCGCTCTCCAATTGCCTGCACTCGGCGGCAGCAGCATCCAGCCAAGCCATCTTCTGCTCCTGTTTGTCGTCGCCGCCACCCTGGTGCGTCCAGTCCAGACGCAAGCGGCGCTGGCGAGCATTTCTTATCCCGGTCCCGGCTTCTGGTTTGCCGCCTATATCCTGTTTTCGGTAGTATCCTCCTTTTTCCTGCCGCGGATTTTTGCAGGTGCGACCCTCGTCTACTCCTCTGCGAGAGATGCGACCGGCATGATGTCGACTGTCGCCGCTCCCCTGTCACCAGGCTCGTCCAACCTTAGCCAATCTGTCTATCTGCTTGGCGACCTCGCCTGCTTTGCCGTGGTTTCGGGGCTCGCGAGGCTCGGATATCAGCGTTTCATCGCACAGCAGCTGATCGTCGCTTCAATCGCTTGTTTTGCCTTGGCGTTGCTTGATATCGGAACGTTCGTGACCGGCCAGTCGTACCTGCTCGATGTCATCAGAAACGCGAATTACACCATGCATACGGCCGAGACGATCAGCGGTTTCAAACGCATTGTCGGCGCCTTTCCCGAAGCAAGCATATATGGGACGGTCGCACTGGCCTATTTCTCGTTCACTCTTCTGCTCTGGCTAGAGCGTGTTCAAAGCCGCATGGCCGGCATAGCAACGCTTTTCATCGGCCCGACGATCCTGCTCTGCACGTCGACAACCGCCTATATTGCCGGGCTTTTCGTTGTCTGTATGTTCGTGCTCTTCTGCTGCAAACGTATGATCGCAGGATCGGCTAAGACCTCGCACGTTACGTTCCTGGCGATAACCCTCTTCTTGGTCCCCTGCGCCATCGTCGCTCTCAGCCTTGTTCCTGATACGTGGGATTCCATCACCAGCCTCCTTAACACCACCGTATCGGACAAGCTCCAATCGCAATCCGGCGAAGAGCGCACCGCGTGGAACACGCTGGCATTGATTGCATTCGTCGATACCGCGACCTTCGGCGCCGGACTTGGAACGGTTCGAGCATCGAGTTTCGTCGCCGCTTTGCTGTCCAACGTCGGATTGACCGGCACGCTTCTCTTCGTCGCCTTCCTGTACAGCCTTGTCAGAGCCTCCAGCCGGCAGGCCTCGGGAGATCGGGAGACGCACGCGATAGGAAATGCCGCCATCATGGCATCGATCTCACAGATCGCCTCTGCGGCGATTTCAGGAAGCGGCACCGATCTCGGCCTGCTGTTCAGCACCACGGCGGGTTTGGCCGCCGGTTGCCTCGCCACTCCCTATGTGTCGCAGCATCGGGTGGCCCGGCCCGGTGCAAATCGGCTTCCCCCGGAGACATCGGCATCTCTCAGGAGAGCGCCGGTGTTTGCAGCGTAATGAGCTCAGTCGCGAACTTCATTCGAAGCCAAGGGCGGCACGCCGTTGCGGTCATGCAGCTGCCCAGTTGGGTTGGCCGGCAATCGCCAGCGTCGCAAAAGTTTGGAAATGCTGGTGCGAAAAAGTCGGCGGAACGCGGTTCCGCAAGCGCCTCCCGGGAAGGACGGGCGGCCGATCCTGTTTCGGCGTCAGCCCTGCCGGCGCTCGCTGGTGGCTGCGACACTATCGGCGGCGGAACTGTTTTGTCGCAGTCTGGCGCTACGCCGCGCAAAACCCGACAGGAACACGCCTGCCAGATAGCCTATCTCCATGAGCACGAGGAAAGCGATACCCGAAGCGAACGCGCCGATCAGCGAAGACCCGTCGGCGAAAGCCACGCTGCCGAAGCCGATTGCTACAAGGATTGCGAAAATCGCAAAGGCCCAGGCGCGGATCGCAGCGCCGGCGGCTGTCGATACCACTGCAGCCACCAAGGTCATGATCAGCATGACGATCCTCCTTCCCTCTGCACCTCGACAAGGTCCCCGGCGCCAATCGTCCTGCCGCGGTTCAATATGTCGAAACACAGCCCTGTCACAGGCACGGCATTCTTCATGATGAGCATCTCAACAATGGAACACACAAAAACCGCCGACGGCCGGATGCTGTTTCAACAAACAAGCGGCCGGGCGTTCCACAATATATACAGCACAGGACCGTCCTACGACAGGTCTGCCGGGCCAATCAAAAACTATTCGCTCAGGCCTGAAAACAGCAGCAATTCACTCGGATTGAAGACAACCCGAAGGGTGATGACATGAACAATCAGTGCATTGCCTATGTCACGGATGTCGAATATTCATTTCCAACTATCCTTTCCGCGCTTCAGGCTCGCAAATTCGCAAGCCCCGCAACCGATGTTTGCGTGCTCATGTCTGAACGTCTCGATAATTTCGATGAGTTGAGAGCCCTGCTCGCCGCGAGTGGAGTCGAATTGGCCGATGCGACCGACGCGCTGCAAGACTCGCTCGGCAAGCTCGACAGTTCGCATTTTCAGGGGCGCATCAGCGTCAGCACCATGGCCAAGCTGGTCCTGTGCGAGATCCTGCCCGCCCATTACAGCCAGATCATCTATCTCGATGGCGATACCCAGATCGTCAGCGATCTCGGCAAGCTCGAAAACGCCACCGTGCCTGAGGGGCGGTTTTTCGCGGCTCGCGATTACACGGCAATTCAGGACTTCCTCAACACTGGAAAGGACAACCACTATTTCAATGCAGGTGTGCTGAAATTCCATCGCAACGGCTGGATCGGTCAGGAGGCGCTTGCGCTTTTTGCCAAAAATCCCGAGGCTTGCGAGGGCAAACACGACCAGGGTGCATTGAACTATGTCTGCGGGTCGTCGCTCATCCTCGTGTCCAACCGTTGGAACTTTCCCAAGCAGTTTCTGCATCTGGTGAACATGTCGTCACTGGCGATCGTCCACTATATGGCGCATCCTAAGCCATGGCATGGAACCTTTTTTCCATGGACTGATCGGGAAAGCCAAGTCTACGTCGATCTGCGCAACGCGCATCCGATTTACAGCGCCCTCTATCGCGGAATAAGCCTCGATCGGAAGATGCTCTATAAATATCGGTCGATGCGGGCACGCCTCGAACACGCAATCGAGAGGAATGGGCCTCACCCACGGGTCCAGAGCCTGCTGGTTGGGGATTATGCCGTATGATGACCCGTATTGGTCCGCCCCGAAAATGAAGATTCGCGTTATGGAGTTCAGCCTGATCAGCCGGAAGAACTGCATCGTCGCTTCCCGCACCGCCGTGACCGCCACCCGGAATTTCGTCCGGCTCCGCGCGTCGCATTTCTCACCGCAAGCCTATTCATCCCAGAGATGAACAATGTTCAGGATAGAAAATGAGCTATCGGCCTTCCGTCGCTAGTATCTCGCATTACGCAAAAGCGCGCCTGCGCCGGTCGCTAAAGGCTCGGCAGGTCCACTACGACCTGTTGCGTAGTGCGCTCAGGCAGGCGCGCCACGTCGTCATTTGCGTCATCCGTGACGAGGGCCATCGGCTGGCATTTTTTCTGCAATATTATCGCGAACTAGGATTCGAGCACTTCATCTGCATCGACAACGGCTCGACGGACGGAACGGTTGAAATGCTGTCCAGCTTCGACGATGTCTCGCTTGTCTCGGCTCACGGCTCCTACAAGGCGGCAAGGTTCGGAAATGACTGGATCAATGAAGTCATCAACCGGCACTGTCGGGAGAAATGGGTCCTTTATGTCGATGCAGACGAGTTTCTGGTCTATCCGCATTGTGACTCCCGTCCGATCAATCAGTTGACAGCCTATATTGAATCCACCGGCGGCCATTCCCTCCGCTCGGTCATGATCGACATGTACAGCACGCGTCCGGTCTTGGAAAACATATGCGAGCCTGGCCGCAATCCGCTAGAGGTCTGCAATCTGTTCGATCGATCCGGCTATGTCGCACATTTCGACGAACGCAACTGGACGATATGGATCAAAGGCGGCGTTCGCGGACGCATCTATTTTCGCGACCGGCTTTGGGACGGGCCGGCGCTCAACAAGATCCCTCTCGTATATGTGACGGGTGAACGGCTGTTTCTCAAATCATCGCACCAAGTCTGGCCGCTCTGCCTGAATCTGGGCGACATGCGCGGCGCGCTTTGCGTATCCGGCGCCCTTCTCCACTTCAAATTCCTATCGACCTTCGTGCACAAAGTTGCTGATGCCGAGCACCTTTCTCAGCATACGGAAGAATACACCGTTTACTCCGCCGACAAGGGGATGGGTGACTTCGTCTGCGACGATACAGGCACCTACACAAGCTGGAAGGACTTGTCCGATCACGGGCTCATTCAAGGCGAAGGCTGGAAATATTGGAAGAATATCTCGGGGGACGAAATCGAGACTGTCCAGCAAAACATGCCTGGTTCAGCGCAGCGACGTCCGCAGAGAAGGCATGAAAATGGCTACGATCCTGCCTCCCTTGGATCGCCATCATCACCGAACCTAGAAGCCGCCGATATGGCTCTAACGGATTTTCCGCCGTTCCCCTCGAATTTAGGGGCAACCTAAATCGAGAGGCTCTGCTGCGCGTCGCACGGTATTGACTGCGTGAGGCAACATGCGATGGCGTAAGCATAGCATCAGTATCAAAGCTTAGGCGTTGTCAAGCGCACGGCGACGGTTCTTCGCCGGCCGGCTTCGAATTGCCGAGCTCTCGGATGGCGACCGGAAGCCTATTTCAGAACGGCGCCAGCCAACTCCCGTCTTGAACCGCGCTGCAGGTACAGATTCTCAAGCCAGGTCACCTGTTTCCTCAACCCCAACGCAGGCTTTTCGATAAATCGCCACGAGAAGGCGGCAAAACAAGTGACAATGATGCTGCAGACGATCCCATTCAGCCACCAGTTATGCGCCCAGGGTCCGAGCGCGACGAAGGCCTGCTGGATGGGATAGCCGTAGAGGAATACGCCGTAGGAATAGTCCGCCCCCTGAAGCAGTGCGAGCTTGCGGGGCGAGGTGAGGCCGAGAAAGACCGTTACATATCCAATAGCCGGAATGGCAATGAAATCTCCAAACGGGGTGAACCAGTAAGCCCACAATACGACGGCAACAGAAGCGATGAAGATGCGCACGTCCCACAGAATCTTGTCCTTGTAGAGATAGATGGTCACACCCACGAGGAAGGAGCCGATCAGTAGATTCCCCGACGCGGTCGTAGGCATGGATGCCCAGTTGCTTTCATGCTTCCAGTATCTTGCAAGCCCAAAACCCACGATCAACGCCGTCGTCGCGACAAGCGCAATCACGCGCCGCCTGACCACGCCGAGCAGGAAAAGCACGGCGATCGCGACGTAACATTCAAGCTCGAAAGGCACGGTCCAGAGCTGCCCATTCACCATCGCGGCGTCAGGATTGCTCAGGAACACCCCCGGAAGATTGAAGTGAATGTGCCCGGTGACGTTCAGCAGATATGTAAAAAACTTGGGGTCGGTGAAGTAGTTACTGAGGTCATACTCGGTATAGATCGCTCCCAGTATAAAAGCAGCCAGCAACACTTCCACTGCGAGAGCGGGGTAAATACGGATAAATCGATTGCCAAGAAAGGAGATCAATGTCTTCGACCGCACGAGACTGCCAGCAACCAGGAACCCGCTCAGCGCAAAGAACATCGGCAGCACAGACTTGATAAACGGACGCAGGGGCGTTTCCCACAAAAACAGATCATCTCCATAGGTGACGCGAGCCGTGTGTATCCAAAGCACCGAAAAGGCCAACAGCAATCGCATGTAATCGAATCCTGTCGGCCGCCCCTTCGCCAAATCAAGTTTTTCGCCGAGTACCATCTGTGCCCCTTTCGGAAGTTTTGACGCAATCGCAAATCGCAAGCTTTTGCCGCCGACCATCTCAAGCATCATTGCCGGCTCAGGGACACGTGTCAGTGACCACAGCTACATCAGGAATAATTTGAGGAGACTGCCCCTCTTCAGGACGAATACCTGACCATCGCTCCAATCGCCCCGTGCTGCCCGAGGCGACGCTCGATGGTCGGAGACGAATGCAGGCGCTCGGGTAGCGAATTGGATGAGGAGACGATGAAACATCTGGCCGCTCTATACTGTATCGTTCTCGCCTTTATCGGATTGGGCTTGACGGGAGGCGGCGCTTTGCTGCTCAGCCTCGGCGGCTCGCCCTATTACGCAATCACAGGAATTGCCTACTTTGTAGCCGCAGTTCTGCTATGGCGCCGGAAGCCACTGGGCGCACTCCTTATCCTGCTTGTCGCCGTTTTCACTCTCCCCTGGGCAATATGGGAGTCTGGCACCAATTTCTGGGCGCTCTTCGCACGCCTGATGTCCCCCACCGCGGTGGCGGGATTTGCGCTTCTCTTTGCACCAGCGCGGTTGCCGACCGCCAACCGAAAGCTCTTCCATGGCGGCGCCCTGCTTGCGGCCATTCTGTTTGCGGCGGGCTTCAGCCTTGCTTTCACGCCGCATGAGGTGATCCGCCCCTCCGTCGACATTCCTGCCTACAAGACTGCCAAAGGCGACAATTCGCCCTCCGACTGGACATCGTATGGCCGCAGCACTGCGGGAGATCGCTATTCCCCATTCGATCAGATCAATCGCGGCAATGTTGCCAGGCTCGATCTTGCCTGGACATATCGCACCGGGAGAGGCGACGGCGTCGATCAGAACACGCCTTTGCAGATCGGCGATACGATCTACACTTGCACACCGACGGATGTGATCGCAGCCCTTGATGCCGACACGGGAAAACCCCGCTGGACCTTCGATCCCAAGGCGTCGGCGCCCTATTGGCAGCGCTGCCGCGGCCTCGGCTATTATAAGATGCCGGAGGAAAACCGGTCGCCCGACGGCCTATGCAATGAGCGCCTGATACAGACGACGATCGATGCGCGCCTCATCGCAATCGACAGCAAGACCGGTGCACCGTGCACGGGCTTCGGTGACAACGGCACCGTTCAGCTCTCTCAGGGTATGGGTGAAATCAAGACGGGCTACTATTTCCAGACATCCGCTCCGCTGATTGCCCGTAACCTGATCGTCATCGGAGGCTGGGTGACCGACAACCAGGAGGTCGGCGAGCCTTCAGGCGTCATCCGCGCATTCAATGTGGTCACTGGAGAGCTCGAATGGGCATGGGATCTCGGCAATCCTGCGATCACCAAGCTTCCGCCGGATGGTGAGACCTATACGCGCGCTACGCCCAATATGTGGACGACAGCCGCCTTCGACGACAAGCTCGGCCTCATCTATGCTCCGCTCGGCAATACCACGCCGGATTATTACGGCGCCAATCGCCCGGCTTTCGCCGATCAGTATAACGCGACATTGGTGGCGCTCGATGTGACGACTGGCCGGGAGAAGTGGAAATTCCAGACCGTGCATCACGATATCTGGGACTATGATCTGCCGGCCCAACCGGTGCTGATCGACCTGCCGGACGACAATGGAGCCACAGTACCCGCTATCTTGCAGACCACCAAGCGTGGACAGCTTTTCCTGCTCAATCGCCAGACCGGCGTTCCCCTCGCCGAAGTTCAGGAGAAGCCGGTCCCGCAGACGGGAGGCGCGCCGGAAGAGAAACTGTCGCCGACGCAGCCTTATTCGGTCGGCATGCCAACGATCGGCGCGGAACGCGTGACGGAGCAGAGAGCCTGGGGGTTGACCATGTTCGATCAACTGGCCTGCCGCATCGCCTTTCGCAAGATGCGCTACGATGGCGATTTCACCCCCATTGGCACGCATCCTGCAATTCAGCAGCCGGGAAATCTGGGCGGCCTCAATTGGGGTAGCGTCTCGGTCGACCTGCCCAACAACCGCGTCTTCATGAACGATATCCGCGTACCCAGCATTTTCGCGCTCGTGCCGCGGGCCGATTACGTCGATTTCGCCCTCGTCACGACCGCGCACGGCCCCTCCGCCCCGCAGCGCGGCACGCCTTATGGCATGACGACCGAGAAATGGACGTCGAGACTGCGCATTCCCTGCACGCAACCGCCATGGGGCACGGTAACGGCATTGGATCTGAACACACGCAAAATCGCATGGCAGGTGCCGGCCGGGACTGCCGAACAGCTCGGACCATTCAAGATCAAGATGAAATTACCCATGTCGATGGGCTTGCCGACCTATGCTGGCACATCGGCGACTGCGGGCGGTATCGTCTTCTTTGCCGGTTTCCAGGACTATTACATCCGCGCCTATGACGCCGAGAACGGCAACGAGCTTTGGAAATATCCTCTGCCGGTCGGCTCGAGCGCGACGCCAATGACCTACGTCTCACCAAAGACAGGCAAACAATATGTTCTGGTCTCGGTTGGCGGAGCAGCAAATTCGACTGAAGTCGGCGACTATGTGCTCGCCTTTTCCCTGAAAGACGGGGATTAGTCGGCCGATCACACGAAGCCACATGACGCGACTTGGTCGTGCCAGGAGCGATCCCGGGCATCTCAAGCATGTGGCTGATCCGCTTGCGAAGACTGTCCCTTAAGATCCCCTGCGACGAGCTATTGCCAGCGCGGCTTAACGCCAAGCCCCTGGCGGGCTTTGGAGGGAGTTTTTGAGAATCGGTTGCGGGGCCTGATAGCAGAGAGACTTGCAACTTCGGCCGGAACAGCCGGTGTTATTTGGAAGAAATTTCCCGCTACGCCGTAACAAAACGTCAGTACCGAAACCGGCTAAGCCCCATTTGCCTATGGAACAGTAAAATCGGTACGACCCTGTCGAAAGCGCGCTTGGCAAGCGACCTTCGCCACATCCGGACCTACTCGATCTTACTCCGCCGATGACAATAATCTTGTGAAAAATCCGATATTAGGGCACGATTTATGAACGCAACGGAAGTTGCGGCGCAATCTTAAACCCGGCCGTCTCGGACCGAGTAACAGTTCGCGTCGGAGGGTCGGCGTCGATGGATGAGGGGTTCTTTCTTCTGTTCGCTACAGTGTCCGTGGCCACCGCTCTGACGATGGTCCTGGCGCGGAACCCGGTTCACAGCGCATTGGCGCTGATGGCGTGTTTTCTAAATATCTCGGCAATCTTCGTCTTGCTTGAGGCGCCATTGCTCGCAGTGATCCAGATCTTCGTCTACGTAGGCGCGATCATGGTCCTGTTCGTGTTCGTGATCATGATGATCGATGTGCGCGAAGCGGTGTTGCAGCGGTTCTTGCCAGGCGGCAACCTCCCGGCTCTGGTACTGCTCGTCCTGCTCGGGGTCGAGATGCTCGTACTGGTGCTCTGGAGCGACCGCTTTTCGGTCATGGAGCCCGTCGCGATGAGCGGCGGCGATGACGTCAGGCAGCTTGGCACAGCACTTTTCGCCGAATATCTCCTGCCGTTTGAAACTGCCTCCGTAATCCTGCTGGCGGCCTTGGTCGGCGCCATCATGCTCGCGCGGAAGGAGCAGGGGTGATGGTTCCGATCTGGTGGTATATAGTGCTCGGAGTGGTCCTGTTCGTGATCGGAGCGGCGGGCGTTCTGCTCAGGCGCAATATTCTCGTCGTACTGATGTCGCTGGAGCTGCTGCTCAACTCGGTCAACATCAATTTCATCGCTTTCGGGCGTTACCACGCCGATTTCCGCGGGCAGATCTTCGCGATCTTCGTCATTGCAATCACCGCGGCGGAAGTTGCCGTCGCCCTTGGTATTCTGGTTGCCCTCGTTCGGAACAAATCCACCCTCAAGATCGACGACGTGACGGTGATGAAAGGATAACGGCCTTGGACCCGGTTGTATCGATCCGGCCGTTGCTTGCCATCGCCGTCGCCGGTCTGGCGGCCCTTGCAGTTCTCCTTTTGAATAAGCGCAAGAGACTTCGCGATCTGGTCTCGCCATTGGCCGCGATCGCCATGTTCGCGATTGTCTTGTCGATGGCGCCCACGGTGCTGGCGGGCGGGACGGTCGAATTGCGCCTGTTCGAGTTTCTGCCGGGGATCGACTTTGCTCTCCGTGTCGATGCGCTCGGCATGGTGTTTGCCACCGTCTCGTCGCTGCTGTGGATCGTGGCGGCGATCTATTCCATCGGCTATATGCGGCATTTGAACGAGCATGCGCAGACCCGGTTCTTCGCCTGCTTCGCCAGCAGTCTTGCGGCCGCCGCCGGGGGCGCGTTCGCCGCCAATCTGTTTACGCTGGTGATCTTCTACGAAGTGCTCAGTCTAGTTACCTATCCGCTCGTCTACCACCACGAGGACGAGAAGGGATGGGGGGGCGGCCGCAAGTACCTCGTCTATCTGATGGGCGCCTCGAAAAGCGCGCTACTCGCCGCACTGGCGCTGACCTACCATATTGCGGGGTCGCTCGACTTTGTCGCGGGGGGGCTGCTGGCGGGGAGTGATGCCTCGGCGGCGCTGCTGACGGTCGTCTATTTCTGCTATCTTTTCGGCTTCGCCAAGGCCGCTGTAATGCCGATGCACGCCTGGCTGCCCGCCGCGATGGTCGCGCCGACACCGGTCAGCGCGCTTTTGCATGCAGTGGCAGTGGTCAAGATGGGCGTGTTCTGCGTGCTGCGAGTGGTGTTCCATGTCTTCGGCACAGGGCTGCTGGGTGGGCTGAGCCTGGGCATCGCCACGGCCTATCTGGCTTCGTTCACGATCCTGATGGCGTCGATTTACGCCCTGACGCGGGACGACCTGAAGGCCAGGCTCGCCTATTCGACGGTCAGCCAGCTCTCCTACATCGTGCTGGGCGCGGTTCTATTGTCGCCGGTCGCGATGGTCGGCGGGATCATCCACATCGCAGCGCACGCATTCTCAAAGATCACGCTCTTTTTTTGCGCCGGCTCGATCTATTGCGCGTCGGGCAAGCGAAACATCAGCGACATGGCCGGTATCGGCCGCAGGCTGCCCTGGACGATGGGGGCATTTTTCATCGCTTCGCTCAGCATGATCGGGATACCGCCGACCGCGGGCTTCGTCAGCAAGTGGTATCTGGCGGAGGGCGCCGTGGCGGCGGGAGAGACCACGTTCCTGGTCGTAATCCTTGTGAGCTCGGTCCTGAACGCCGCATATTTCCTGCCAGTCAGCTATGCCGCCTTCTTCCAGGCGGAGAGGCAGGAGAGCCGGACGACGGTCCGTGAAATTCCGCTGGTCACGATTCCGCTGGTCGCGACGGCGATCCTGTCGGTGCTGATGGGCATTTTCCCCGGCTATTTTCTCACCCTGGCAGACGGAGTGATCCGATGATCAAGCGTGTCGTCGACTTCTTTGGTGACGAGCAATATGCGAGGCCGCGCCGCCGACTGTTCTACCTCGTGCTCGTCCTGATCGTCGTCGCCGACTTTCTGGTCATCCGCGAACACGCCGAATATCTGTGGGACAGCCTGCCGGGCTGGTCGGCGGTCTACGGCTTCGTCTCCTGCGTCCTGCTTATCTTCGTTTCCAAGTTTCTCGGCCACCGGGTCGGGCTGATGCGGCGCGAGGACTATTATGACTGACTTCATCCATCCGGCTCTGCTCTTTATTCTTGGCGCCCTGCCGATCCCGTTCCTCAGCGGGTCGGTCCGCAAGGCCTATCTGCTTCTGATCCCTACACTGGCGATCCTGGCCGTGCTTGCGATGGAACCGGGCAGCTATGGCGAAGCGCGGTTCATTGGACAGGAGATCTTGATCGCGAAGGTGGACAAGCTCAGCATAGTCTTCGCCAGCGTTTTCACCATCATGGCGCTGATCGGAATGGTCTATGCGCTGCACCTGGCGGATGCCGGCCAGCACGTGGCGGCATTCGTCTATGTCGGCAGCGCGCTTG
Source organism: Rhizobium bangladeshense (assembly GCF_017357245.1). NCBI lineage: Bacteria > Pseudomonadati > Pseudomonadota > Alphaproteobacteria > Hyphomicrobiales > Rhizobiaceae > Rhizobium > Rhizobium bangladeshense. The sequence continues at coordinate 3,538,028 of NZ_CP071612.1, forward strand.
GTGTGGTGTTTGCCGGTGACTACCTGACCCTCTACCTGTTCTGGGAGGGCATGGCATTCGCTTCCGCCTATCTGGTCTTCGCGCAGCGTGGTGGGCCGGCGATCCGGGCCGGATTCCGCTACCTCATGGTCCATATCACGGGTGGCGTCATTCTGCTCGGCGGCATCATTTCCCACGGGCTCGCCACCGGTTCACTGCTTTTCGGCCCGATCGCGGGGGCCCTCACCAACGGAGGGATGGGGGTCGGCGACTACCTGATCCTCGCCGGCTTCATCCTCAACGCGGCCGTGCCGCCGCTCAATGCCTGGCTGACCGATGCCTACCCGGAGGCGACCGTCACCGGGGCGGTCTTCATGAGCGCGTTTACCACCAAGACCGCCGTCTATGTGCTGGCGCGTGCGTTTCCGGGGACCGAGCTCCTTGTCTGGCTTGGCACCATCATGGCGCTCTACGGCGTCATCTACGCAGTGCTGGAGAACGATTGCCGACGGCTTCTCGCCTATCACATCGTCAGCCAAGTGGGCTATATGATCGCGGGTATCGGCATCGGGACCGAGATGGCGGTGAACGGAGCCGCCAGCCACGCCTTCGCGCATATCCTCTACAAGGCGCTGCTGTTCATGGGTGCCGGTGCAGTCATCTACGTCACCGGGCGACGCAGGCTCACCGAGCTCGGCGGGCTTTACAAGACCATGCCGCTGACCGTGGCGCTTTACATGGTAGGCGCTTTCGCGATCTCGGCCTTCCCGTTCTTCTCGGGGTTCGTCACCAAATCGATGGTGATAGCGGCTGCAGGAGCGGATCACCGCGCACTGGTGGTGCTGGCGCTGACCATGGCATCGTCCGGGACGTTCCTGCACACTGGCCTCAAGCTTCCCTATTACATGTTCTTCGGAACGGACCGGAAACTGGAGGCGCGGGAGCCGCCGCGCAACATGCTGATTGCCATGGGCATGGCGGCGGTGCTCTGCATTGCGATCGGGGTGTTCCCTCAGCCGCTTTATGCGCTTCTGCCCTATCCGGTGGATTTCGAACCCTATACGGGTTCGCACGTCACGGAGAGCCTCGGGCTGCTGATGTTCACCGCGCTGGGGTTCGTGCTGTTCCTCTGGGCCCTCGATCCCGAGAACACGATCAGCCTCGACACCGACTGGTTTTACCGCAAGGGTGCGCGGGCCTTCATGTGGCTCGCCGAACGGCCGCTGGCGCGCTATGAGCAGGTGGTGAGCAATGTCTCCGAGACTGCGGCGCTGCCCTTGCTGCGCGGCGCGGCGCGGGCAGGACTCCGGCTCGATCTTGCCGGCGTGGATGCCGTCGTGAATGGCATTGCCCACTCGATCCTGTACGGCGGCGGGCGGCTCAGGCGGCTCCAGACGGGTGTCGTGACCCATTACGTGCTAGCGATGATCGTCGGTCTTATCGCAGCCACCGCCGTCTTCGTCGTGGCGTGGCGGTAGGGGGTGCCATGGGCTTCCCGCTGCTGAGCGTCATCATATTCACACCCGTTGTCGGGGCCGCGGTTCTGATGTTCCTGCGCGGTGACGATGCGATGCGGTGGACTGCGCTCTCTTTCACCATCCTCGACCTTGCTCTCTGCATCGCCATGCTGGTCGGCTTCGACACCACGACCCATGCCATGCAGTTCACCGAGACGCGCTCGTGGGTGCCCGCGCTCGGGATCAATTATGCGCTTGGCATCGACGGAATCAGCGCGCTCTTCGTGTTCCTTACCGCACTGTTGGGGTCGATCTGCGTGCTCGCCTCCTGGGTCGCGATCGACCGCAAGGTGAAGGAATTCATGATCTGCCTGCTCTTCATGCAGGCGCTGATGCTCGGGGTCTTCTGCGCGCTCGATCTGTTCCTCTTCTACGTCTTTTGGGAGGCGATGCTGATCCCGATGTACCTCATCATCGGTGTTTGGGGCGGCGAGGGTCGGGTCTATGCGGCGATCAAGTTTTTCCTCTACACGCTGGCGGGCAGCCTCCTGTTCCTGATCGGTGTCGTCGTGCTCTATTTCTACGGTGGCAGGACCTTCGATATCCTCGCTTTGACAGAGCAGGACTTGCCGTTCCGGATCCAGTCCTGGCTGTTCTTCGCGTTCCTAATCGCTTTTGCGGTCAAGGTGCCGATGGTGCCGCTCCATACCTGGCTACCGGACGCCCATGTGCAGGCGCCGACGGCGGGCAGCATTATCCTCGCCGGCGTGCTCCTGAAGATGGGCGCCTACGGATTCCTGCGGTTCTCGCTGCCTATGCTGCCGGAAGCATCGATGTATTATTCGACGCTGATGCTGGCGCTGTCGGTTCTTGCGATCGTCTATGGCGGGTTGCTCGCGCTGGCGCAAGACGATCTGAAAAAGCTGGTGGCCTATTCCAGCATCAGCCACATGGGCTTCGTGACGCTGGGAATCTTTGCGCTGAATCTCCGAGGGCTCGAGGGCGGCATCCTGCAGATGTTCAATCACGGCGTGACGACAGGCGCCTTATTCCTGTTCGTCGGGCTCATTTACGAGCGGACCCATACCCGCAGCATCGCCGACTATGGCGGATTGATGAAAGTGGCGCCAGTCTACACGACGTTTCTGGCACTGTTTACCCTGTCGTCGATGGCGCTGCCGGGAACGAATTCGTTCGTCGGCGAGTTGCTGGTGCTGTCAGGCGGGTTTGCGGCCAACATGGTCGCCGGCTCGGCCGCCGTTTTGGGCGCATTGCTCGGGGCTGCCTATCTGCTCGGCATGTACGGGAAAATCGCGCTCGGTCCGGCCGGCGTCGGTGCCCGGTTGACGATGAGCGACGTGAACGCACGTGAGATGGCTGCGATCCTGCCGCTGGCCGTCTTCGTGCTCTGGGTCGGGCTCTATCCGAAACCCTTTCTCAACGTCATCGATGCGTCGGTGAAGCATCTGCTGACACACGTGCACAGTAGGGGGAGCGGCCCATGACCGCCGCCGCGCTTTTCCAGTCGGCCCTGGCGAGCCTGCCCGAGATCGTGGTGATCACCGGCGCCTGCATCCTGCTGATCCTGGGACAGTTTGTGCGAAGGGGACAGGAACATCTCCTTGTCTGGGCGTCGGTCGCGATCGTATTGATTGCAGCCTTGGCGACACTCATGCTGGCAGGCGAGGTACGGCCGGCCTACACGGGCATGTTCATCACCGACCGCTTCGCGGTCTTCTTCAAGTTCGTTTTCTACCTGGCCACCGTTCTGACATTCCTCCTTTCGCGAAAATATGCCGATATCGAAGGGATCGGGAGCAGCGAATATTATGTCCTGCTGCTCTTTGCGCTTTCGGGCATGATGATCATGGCCTCGGCGACCGATCTCCTGTCGATCTATGTAGGCCTCGAACTGATGGTGATTTGCACCTATGTGCTGACCGGCTTTCTGCGGCTTGAGCGGCGGTCGAACGAAGCAGCGCTGAAATATGTAATCCTTGGCGCGGTCTCGACCGGGATTTTCCTTTACGGCGTTTCGCTGGTCTACGGGCTCACCGGCACAACGCATTTGGACGGGATGGCTGCGGCCGTGACTGGCGATCCGCTCGATCCAGGATTGTTGCTGGCGGTGGTCTTCATCGTCGCGGGGCTGGTCTTCAAGGTCGGCGCGGTTCCCTTCCACATGTGGCTGCCGGACGTCTATGAAGGCGCGCCAACGACGATCACCGCCTTCATGTCGGTAGGCCCCAAGGCGGCGGGGTTCGCGGTGATCCTGCGGGTGTTCCTCAACCCTCTGGTCGCAGCCTCGGACGTCTGGATCATCGTTGCCGTCATTGCGGTGGTGACGACGGCGCTCGGCAGCTTCGTGGCGCTGGTGCAGGACAATTTCAAGCGTCTCCTGGCCTATTCCAGCATCGCCCATGCCGGCTTCGCCATTTTCGGCGTGGCCGCTGGCGGCGCCGATGGGATCGCTAGCGTAATGCTCTATCTGCTGATCTACGCCATCATGAATCTCGGCATTTTCGGCGCCGTCATCATGATGCGAAACGGCGATTTCTCGGGCGAGGTCATCGAAGACTATGCGGGTTTCGCCAAGTCACATCCCGGGCTGGCGCTTCTGATGCTGCTCTATCTCTTCTCGCTGGCCGGCATTCCGCCGACCGCCGGGTTCTTCGCCAAGTTTTACGTGCTGGTCGCCCTCGTCGAGCATGGTTTCGTCATACTGGCGATAATCGCCGTGCTGCTCAGCGCCGTCGCTGCTTATTTCTACATCCGCATCGTCATGGTGATCTACATGCGCGAGCCGAAGAGGGCGTTCGCTCCGGCGCTGACGCCTCTGGTGGGCGCGACACTCGCCGTCACCGCCGCCGGTACCATCGGCATCGGCCTATTTCCGTCGTGGTTCCTGAAGCTTGCTCAAGATTCGGTCCTTGGCGGGTGAGCGATTGGATTTGCAATGATCACACCGACGGAATAGACTTGGAGGCAGAGAAAGGATTGCCCAGTCGCGCCGTGGCGTGATCGACTTACCCGTTCGGGATGAGGTCGGTGGGCAACCGGTGCAGTGATATGACTGCAATGGAGTTCTTGCCGGTTCTTTTCATGATCGCCGGAGTCGTTCTGGTGGCGGGCGTGACGTTGTTCGTTTCCTCGCTGCTGCGCCCGTCCAATCCCTATCCCGCCAAGAACATGCCTTATGAATGCGGCATGGACGCAGCGGGCGAGGCGGCGGCGGGCCGCTTCAGGGTGCCGTTCTTTATCCTCGCGATCCTGCTGGTCGTTTTCGACGTCGAAGCGATGTTCCTCTTTCCCTGGGCCGTCGTCCTGAAAGAGATCGGGCTGGTCGGCTATATCGAGATGTTTATCTTCATATTGCTGCTTCTCGTGGGCTTCGCCTACGCCTGGCTGAAAGGAGCGCTGGAATGGGAGCGGTAAACAACGCGATCCGCGACAGCGTACTTTTCACCACGGCCGACAGCATCATTAGTTGGAGCCGGAGATCGGCGCTATGGCCGGAGACCTTCGGCATTGCCTGCTGCGCCATCGAGATGATCTCAGCCGGTTGCGCCCGCTACGATCTCGACCGGTTCGGCGTGGTGTTCCGCCCTTCGCCGAGACAATCCGACGTTATGATCATCGCCGGCACGGTGACCCGGAAATTCGCGCCCGTCGTGCGGCGACTCTATGACCAGATGCCGGAACCGCGCTGGGTGATCGCCATGGGCACCTGCGCTATTTCGGGCGGGGTCTACAACACCTATGCCGTGGTGCAGGGATCGGAAACCTTCGTGCCCGTCGATGTGCATGTGCCTGGCTGTCCCCCCCGGCCCGAGGCGCTGATGCACGGCTTCCTTCTGCTTCAAGAAAAGATCAAGAGGTCCCGGGCGCTCGCGGGCACACCTCTGGATCGGGTTATAGCGTCATGAGTGTGGAGCCGTCCCTCAATCGCGCTCTGATCATGGAGCGCTTCGGAGATACGATCGAGGACCTCGGCACAGCGCACGGTATCGACGCTTTTGCCGTTCCGCCCGAGAGGATCGTCGAGTTCTGCCGGCTCCTGAAAGAGCATCCGGCGCTGCAATTCAATTTCCTCTCGGACATTTGCGGCGTCGATCATTATCCCGCAACGCCGCGGTTCGAGGCGGTCTACCATCTCTGTTCGCTGCCCAACAGGTGGCGGGTCCGCATCAAGTGCCGACTTGGCGATCCTCCTGAGGTGCCTTCGGTCGCGGGAGTCTGGCGTACCGCAAACTGGCATGAGCGTGAGGCCTGGGACATGTATGGTATCCGGTTCGAGGGACATCCCGATCTGCGCCGGATCTACATGTGGGAAGGCTTCGACGGCTTCCCACAGCGCAAGGATTTCCCCCTCAGGGGCTATAAGGACAAGTTGAACCCCTTCGGTGCCGAGGGTCCGCCGCCAACGCAGCCCGACCTTGCCACCAGGGACATTCCGTAAGGGAGGCCGTTCTACGCCGGAACGTTGAGATGACTGAAGTCACCGAGCTCAGGAGGCCCGAGGGTGAAGCGCTCAATACCAGGGAAGTGCTTCTCAACCTCGGTCCGCAGCACCCCAGCACCCATGGTGTTCTTCGGCTCGTCCTCGAACTCGACGGCGAGTTCGTCGAGCGCGTCGATCCGCATATCGGCTATCTCCATCGCGGCACCGAAAAACTGGCGGAGAGCTTCACCTATACCCAGATTTTCCCGCTGACGGATCGGCTCGACTATCTCTGTCCGCCCTCGAACAACCTCGCCTTCGCGCTGGCGGTGGAGAAACTCCTCGGCATAGAAGCGCCGATCCGAGCGCAATATATCCGCGTGATGATGGCCGAGCTGGCACGGATCTCCGGTCACCTCCTGATCACCGGCGCGCTGCCGATGGATCTCGGCGCCATGACCGCGCTGCTTTACGTCATGCGCGAGCGCGAAATGATCATGGATCTCCTGGAAATGATCACCGGTGCGCGCATGCACACGTCCTTCTGCCGGGTCGGCGGGGTGCGCGAGGACCTGCCTGACGGGTTCTTCCCCAAGGTCCGGGAGTTTTGCGACATCTTCCCGAACCGGATCCGCGACTATGAGCGACTGCTCGAAGATAACCGGGTGTTTCTCGATCGCACGAAGGGGATCGGCGTGATCTCCGCAGAGGATGGCATCGATCTCGGCCTCAGCGGTCCGAACCTGCGTGCTTCCGGTGTCGACTGGGACATCCGCCGCGACGAGCCCTACGAGATCTATGACCGGCTCGCGTTCAACGTCATCACCCGTGACGAGGGCGATTGCTATGCACGCTGGCGATGCCGCGTCGATGAGATGCGCGAGAGCATAAGGATCCTCGAACAATGCATCGACCAGATGCCTGAGGGGCCGTTCCAGATCGACATGCCGACAATCGCCTTCCCGCTGGAAAAGGATCGGGTGCACTGCTCGATGGAGGCGCTGATCCAGCATTTCGACCTGTCGGCCTACGGCTTCAAGGTGCCGAAGGGCGAGGTCTATTCGGCAATCGAGGCGCCAAAGGGCGAGCTTGGCTTCTACATCATCAGCGACGGGTCGCCAAAACCGTTCCGCATGAAGGTGCGGGCCCCCTCGTTCGTCAATCTCCAGGCCCTCTTCGGGGTCACCAACGCCCGCTATCTGGCGGACATGATCGCCGTGCTCGGCAGCCTCGACCCTGTGATGGCGGAGGTGGACAAGTAGCAAGGATTTGAATGCGATGACCATGCGTGAAAAGATCGAAGAGGCGGCGGCGCGGTATCCCGACCAGCGCTCTGCGATCATGCCCGCGCTCCTGATCGCGCAGCAAGAACATGGCTATCTGCCCGGACCAGTATTGGAAGAGGTCGCCGACATCCTCGGAATCGAGCGGATCTGGGTCTACGAGTTGGCGACTTTCTACACACTCTTCCATACCGAACCGGTGGGGATGTTCCACCTGCAACTCTGCGACAATGTTTCCTGCATGCTGTGCGGATCAGAGGACCTGCTGGACCATCTGGAAACGGTGCTGGAGATCAGGAAAGGCGACACCACCCCGGACGGGCTGTTCACCCTTTCGACTGTCGAATGCCTCGGCGCCTGCGAGATGGCTCCGGTGATGCAAGTCGGCGACGATTACCATGCCCACCTTGATGTGACGCGGATAAACGCACTGCTGGACCGTCTGCGGGCGATAGCGGGAGCCGCGAGCGTCGAGCGCGCCTCTGCGCGGGTGCCTTGGGAGTAGCGCCATGTTCGAGCCGGTTCTTCTCAAAAATATCGATGTGGCGGACAGTCATTTGGTGTCGACCTACGAGGCAGGCGGCGGCTACCAGGCGCTGGCGAAGGCGTTGCGCGAATACACGCCTGACGAGGTTATCGACCTCGTCAAACGGTCCAACCTGCGCGGTCGCGGCGGTGCCGGATTCCCAACGGGCATGAAATGGGGTTTCGTGCCGAAGCGCGCGGGCAAGCCGACATACCTATGTTGCAACGCCGATGAGGGCGAGCCGGGTACGTTCAAGGACCGGATCATCACGGAGCGCGACCCGCATCAACTGATCGAGGGGCTGGCGGTAAGTGCCTACGCGATCGGAGCCGAAACCGCCTATGTCTATATTCGCGGAGAATATGTGACGGCGATCCGTCGTCTGGAGCAGGCGATCGCCGAGGCCCACGCGCAGGGCTATCTCGGAAAGCGCATTCTCGGCTCGGATTTCAATTTCGCGGTACACATCCACTGCGGCGCCGGCGCCTATATCTGCGGCGAGGAGACCGCTATGCTCGAGTCGCTCGAGGGCAAGCGGGCGCAGCCGCGATTGAAGCCACCTTTTCCGGCCGTGGCCGGGCTCTATGCCAGCCCGACTGTGATCAACAATGTCGAGACGCTGGCCTGCGTGCCGCACATCGTTATGCGGGGGTCGGACTGGTTTCGGGGAATCGGCCCGGACAAGAGCCCCGGCCCGAAGCTCTACTGCCTCAGTGGGCAGGTGCGCAAACCCGGCCTCTACGAGTTGCCGATGGGCATACCGCTGCGCGAGCTGGTCGAGGAACATGCCGGCGGGGCCTTGCCGGGACGCAAGATCAAGGCAGTGATCCCGGGTGGGGTCTCAGCGCCGGTCATCCCTGAGCACGGGCTGGAGGTGAGGATGGATTTTGACTCGCTGGCTGCCGCCGGCTCGATGCTCGGTTCGGCTGGCGTTATCGTGATCGACGATCGCACCTGCATGGTCAAGGTGGCCACCAGGATCGTCGAGTTCTTCCACCATGAGTCCTGCGGCAAGTGCACGCCCTGCCGGGAAGGATTGAACTGGGTCGTGAAGGTCCTGCGCCGGGTTGAAGGCGGGGACGGCGCACCCGGCGATCTGGATCAGCTGGAGATGCTCTGCAAGGGCATTTTCGGCAATACGTTTTGTGCCTTGGGTGACGGTGCCGCTATGGGCTTGCGGGCAGCACTCGCGCATTTCCGAGATGAATTCGTCGCCCATATCGAGGAGCGGAGGTGCCCGTTTCACTGAAGGAGTGTGCTGGATCAGGGTTGTGAGGAAACCATGCTTAAAGTCACGATCGATGGACAAATGCTGGAAGTTGAGGCTGGCTCGACAGTGTTGCAGGCCGCCCGACGTTTGGACATCGATATCCCGACCTTTTGCTATCTGAAGCGTCTGCCGCCGCTGGCCTCCTGCCGCATGTGTCTGGTGGAGATCGAGGGCCTGCGGCGGCTGCAGCCGTCCTGTGCTACTGCGGTCACCGATGGAATGGTCGTGCGGACGAATACGCCTCTGATCGAGGAAACGCGCTCTTCCATGCTCGACATGCTGCTCGCCAACCACCCCCTCGACTGCCCGATCTGCGACAAGGGCGGCGAATGCGAGCTTCAGAACATGGTGATGGCCTACGGGCCCCGAGAAAGCCAGTTCCGCGATGACAAACGTGTGTTCCACTCCGAGGACATTCGCCTGAGCCCGGTTATCATCATGAACGTCAACCGCTGCATCCAGTGCCAGCGCTGCGTCCGGATGTGCGAGGAGGTCGTCGGCGCGGTGGCGCTGGGCACCGTCGAAAAAGGCATGGATACCGCCGTCACCGGCTTCGAGGGCAGTCTGGCGAGTTGCGACCAGTGCGGCAATTGCGTCGAGGTCTGTCCGGTCGGCGCGCTGATGAGCTTCCCCTACCGCTACAAGGCGCGCCCCTGGGATCTCGTAGAGACCGACACGATCTGCCCGCATTGTGGCACCGGGTGCCAGCTGACAGTGGGCACGCGCAAGGGCGAGTTCATGCGGGTGCGCTCGAAGTGGGACGAAGGCGTCAACCATGAAACTCTCTGCGTGCGAGGACGCTTCGGCCTCGATTTCGTCGCAAGCCGCGACCGAATCAAGCAGCCAATGATCCGTAAGAATGGAGCCCTGGTTCCGGTTTCCTGGGACGAAGCGGGGGACTATCTGCGCCGGCGACTATTGGCTGTCGAGAGCAAGAATGCCGGCGGGCTGGCCTCGCCTCGCCTGCCCAACGAGGTGCTTTATCAGTTCCAGAAGCTGATGCGAACAGTATTCCGGACCAACAACATTGATTGTTCGTCACGCTGGGCCGCGCCCTTCGATACGCTTGGCACGCTATTGGGAACTTTTTACAGCCGTACACCGCTGGACGACGTAATCTGCAACGACTGCGTGCTCATCGTCGGCAGCAACGTGAGCGAGGAGAATCCCGTCACCGAATACCTGCTGCGAGACGCCGTGCGGCGGCGGCAGGCCGGATTGCTGATGCTTTCGGCGCGGCCCTCGCGCCTGGACGCCGATGCCAGGGTGGTGGTTCGCGTGCCGCCGGGCGGAGAAGAGGCGAGCCTTGCGGCGGTGGTAACCGCGCTCATGGCGGCCGCCGGTCAGACCTTGCCGGGCGACGCATTTGCAGACATCGGTGCGACGATCGGCAGGCCGGCAGCGGGCACCGGCAGCAACGGGCCGGATCGTCTGGCGATCGCGCTCAAGGAAGGCCGTAGCGTCACGGTGCTTGTCAGCGTGGACCTCCTGAGATCGCCCGGAGCGCGCGCGACGCTGCTGCAGCTCAACAACCTGCTGCAGGTTCTGCGCCTGCTAGGCAAGGGCCCGGCGATGCAGTTTCTCTTCGACCGCGCCAACCAGATGGGCGCCTGGGACATGGGGGTCCTGCCGGCGGCTCTGCCGGGGCTGCGGGCGGTCGCCGATGACGCGGCGCGCGCAGCTCTTGCACGAAACTGGGGCGCCCAAATCCCGTCTGAACCCGGCGCGAATCTCGACGCCATGCTGGAGCTCTGCGTCGGTGGCCGGATGGGCACGCTCTACATCGTTGGAACCGACCCTCTGGTCGCCTATCCCGACCGGGACTTTGTGACGCGGGCGCTTGGCACAGCTGATCTCCTGATCGTGCAGGACGCGTTCCTCACGGATACGGCGGGCATGGCCGAGGTCGTCTTGCCCGCGGCGGGCTATGGCGAGGAATCCGGAACGTTCACCAACAACGAGGGCCGGATCCAGAATGTTCGCAAATTCCGTGAGCCCGTTTTCGAGGCGCGAGGCAATCTGGCGATTATCGACTTCGTCGCGGCGCTACGCAACCAGGCGCTGCGGCCATCGACGCAAGGCGAAATTTTCAACGAGATTGCCCGGCTCGTTCCGGCCTATCAAGGGTTGACGCAGGACGGACTTGGCGCCGACGGCGCATTCACCAGGGCGGTGCCAACATTATCGGCTGGCGTGTTCCTTGCGCCGCCATCCGTTCCAACAGCAGCCGACCGGCTCATGCTGATCACCGGCGACTGCCTGTTCCACAACGGATATCTTTCCGAACGGTCGGACATGCTGAACACGGTCGCCAACGATCCCTATGTCGCAATGAGCGCGCAGGATGCTGCGGAGCTTGGCTTTTCGGATGGCGATCAGGTAACCGTGCGTTCCGGCCAGGGCGAACTGACAGCGCAGCTCAAGGTCGACAGGCGGTTTCCCAAGGGTCTCGTCTTCGTTCCGGAAAACTATAGAGCCTTGCGTCTCAACAGCCTACTGCGTCGGGGCGAATATCCATGCGCGGTGGAAGTCCAGAAGGCGCATGCCACTCTTGACGTCGACCACCCAGGCCGGATCTGGCGCGGGGTTTGAAGAGTTGGGATCGGCACCGCAAGGCTCCGCGGGCAAGCTGCCCACCCCAGCGTCATCACATCGAGTTGGCGGTGTCAGTGATACCTGGCCCCGCATATGTAATCCTGCAGCTCCTGCTCTGTACGCTGCGCTTCGTCGAGCCGGTGCTTAACCACATCTCCGATGCTGACCACGCCGACAACGTTGCCTCCATCCGTGACCAACACATGGCGCGTACGCCGCTGGGTCATGATCCCCATCGCAATGGGCAGCAAATCTTGTGTCGAGCACGTCGCCACGTTGCGGTTCATGATGTCCGCGACCCGCATCGCCGCCGCCGCGGCCCCGTATTCCGCCATCGCATTGCAGCAATCCCGCTCCGACAGTGTACCGAGGTATTTGCTGTTTGAGCGGCTCACGACGACGAAGCCGATATTGTTGTCTCGAAACAACCTCAGTACCTCCACCATCGTCTGATCGGGGGCGACTGCGATGACACCGACACCCTTGTTCTTCATGATTTCACCGACAAACATCTGAGCCTCCTGTTTGAGCGCTTCGGTTTGATGGCTGGCGCGCGTTCATGTTCGCCGGATATTCCGCCACCAGTTGTAGCCCTGCGTCTCTTTCGTCTCGACAAGTACGTCCTTCTTCGTATTCAGGCGCGCGGCAACCACGCCGCCGCCGGTTGCCGCCTTACCCGGCTTGGCGAGCAGATCGTCGCGCCCGATCACCAGGTCCGCGGAAGAAAAACTGGAAAATTCGTATTGTTGCCCGAGCGCGATTGCATCCGCCGGGCAGGCGTCCTCGCACAACCCGCAGAACAGGCAGCGTGCTGTGTCGATTTCAAATTTCGCCGGGTGCCGGTTGCCCTTCTCGTCCTCGTACGGGACGACTTCAATGCAGTCGCAGGGACAGATCCGCGCGCAGAGTTCGCAGGCCACGCACTTGATCTCGCCCTCCTCATCACGCTTCAGAAAGTGATGCCCGCGGTAACGCGAGTAGGGCAACCATTTTTCGTTGTCGGGATACTGCATGGTCACGGATTTGGCGAACAGATATCCCAAGGTCAGAGCCAAGGCATTCGCCAGATCGGCGAAGAACGCCCAGCCAATCCATGTTCCAACTCTGTCCTGCGCGCGCGACATCGCCGCCTCGCTATGGAGCCGTTAAGGCCCCTAAAAGTACGCCAGTTATAATTATGTTCGCCATCGACAGAGGAAGCAAGACTTTCCATCCGATCGCCATCAACTGGTCGTAGCGGTAGCGGGGGAAAGTGAAGCGGAACCAGATGAACACATAGACGAAGAACGCGACCTTGAGAGCAAACCACAGGAGCGGTGGCAAGGGAATCAGAACGCCGTTCCAGCCGCCGAAGAACAGGATCACCATCAAGACCGACAGAAGCAATACGATGGCATATTCGCTGACCATAAAAAAGGCAAAGCGGATACCGCTGTATTCGGTATGGAACCCGGCCCCTAGATCGCCTTCCGCTTCCGCGAGGTCGAAGGGAATGCGCTGCGCTTCGGCCAATCCGGCGACGAAGAACACGAAGAATCCGACCGGTTGGTAGACGATGTTCCAAACATCGGCCTGCGCCCGCACGATCTCGAGAAGGCTCATGGATTGCGCCAGCATGACCACGCCGATGACCGCGAACCCCATCGGGATTTCGTAGCTGATCATCTGCGCGCAGGTTCTGAGGCTGCCCAGGACAGCGTATTTGCTGTTCGAGGCCCAGCCGCCGAAGATGACGCCATAAACCTCGATCCCGATCACCGAGAAAACGAAAAGGAGCGCCACATTCATGTTGGAGACGTAGAGCGTGATCCCGTGGCCGAGGACCGAGACAGTTTCGCCGAAGGGGATCGCGACGAACACCACAAACGGCGGGACGAGGGCCAGGATCGGCGCCAGTTTGAACAGGAACCGGTCGGCCTCGCCCGGTATGTGATCCTCTTTCGTCAGGAGCTTGATTCCGTCCGCAAGCGGCTGCAACAGCCCGTGCCATCCCACGCGCATCGGCCCCATCCGCTGTTGCATGTGCCCGGCGACCTTGCGTTCCAGCCAGGTGAGCGGCAAGGGTAGCAACAGCAGGATCGCAATCAGGAATGCGACCTTCAAGACGATCAGGCCAAGGGCGACGATAAGTTCCATGATCCGGGCTACTTATTCATCGGGTTGAAGCGCGCGACCGGGCTTTGGCTCCGGCTCTACAATGAGCACTGCGCGCACTTGTCAGGCTACATGGTACAACGGCGACGCACCTCATACAATGCCGTCGCCGTTATGCCCTCGCTGGGCATGATGCGTTCGGGCAGGAAGTTTCAAGAAGAGTAGTTCGCCGTGCAAGATGAAGGCTGCGCGTTTTCGCCGGTGCACACCGGCCATATTGCGTATCAAAGACCGCAGAGGCTCTCATCGCGCCGGATGAAAGGTCCGTGGCAGGTCAGCTGGCGTCATCCGAGGAGTTGAACACCCTGCAGAAACGCAAAAGCTCCTCGAGGTTTATGTCGAGGAGCTTTCTGTCAAGCGACTTGCGTCGGTAACTTTGCAAGTTGATTGGTTGCGGTGGAGGATTTGAGGGTTTTTCTGTCCCGCGGCGTCGGCTTTGCCTCCTTGCGGGCCCCTGATGAGGCGTTAAATCCTCGACCCGTTACCAAACAAAAAGCCCGCTCGAGGCGGGCATTTTGTTTGGTTGCGGGGGCAGGATTTGAACCTGCGGCCTTCAGGTTATGAGCCTGACGAGCTACCGGGCTGCTCCACCCCGCGATATACCATTCCGGACTTTGGGCCCGGGAGCGATGTCAGGCGTAGCCTGACGATGTGAGGCCGTTAAGAGATCGATCCGGTGGATCGATCTTAGGCCGAACGGGCTGCTCCACCCCGCGAGAAGTATTATAACACGAAAGGCCGCTTTGTGAGCGGCCCTTTGCGACGGCGTTGGCCGTTTGAATGTGATGAGAAGATTTAGTTGCGATTTGCAGACCTGGCAGCGACCTACTCTCCCGCGTCTTGAGACGAAGTACCATGGGCGCAGGGGCGTTTCACGGCCGTGTTCGGAAAGGGAACGGGTGCAGCCACCCCGCCATAACCACCAGGTCGGCAAAGCGCAACTTTTGATGAGAAGCTGGCAGGCGTTAGCCTGTTTCTTTTGAACACGTCTTTAATCTTTCCGGCTGCGGGTGCTTGTGGCACCCATACAGGCCAGAGGCCGTCGCCAATCGTTTGGCGTGGCCATCCGCAGCGCCAATGGCGCGTCAGGACAAAGGTCAGGCACATCGAACCGGACGACCGCTTTGCGGTCGCCGGGAGATGAGCATGGTCAATGAGAACGATCAAGCCGATCGAGCTATTAGTACCGGTAAGCTTCATGCGTTGCCGCACTTCCACACCCGGCCTATCAACGTGGTCGTCTTCCACGGCTCTGATAGGGAACACTCGTTTTCAGGTGGGTTTCCCGCTTAGATGCCTTCAGCGGTTATCCCGTCCATATATAGCTACCCTGCTATGCCCTTGGCAGGACAACAGGTCCACCAGAGATATGTCCATCCCGGTCCTCTCGTACTAGGGACAGATCCTGTCAATATTCCTACACCCACGGCAGATAGGGACCGAACTGTCTCACGACGTTCTGAACCCAGCTCACGTACCGCTTTAATTGGCGAACAGCCAAACCCTTGGGACCTGCTCCAGCCCCAGGATGCGATGAGCCGACATCGAGGTGCCAAACAACCCCGTCGATATGGACTCTTGGGGGTCATCAGCCTGTTATCCCCGGCGTACCTTTTATCCGTTGAGCGATGGCCCTTCCACGCGGGACCACCGGATCACTATGACCGACTTTCGTCTCTGCTCGACTTGTCAGTCTCGCAGTCAGGCGGGCTTATGCCATTGCACTCGACGACCGATTTCCGACCGGTCTGAGCCCACCATCGCGCGCCTCCGTTACTCTTTCGGAGGCGACCGCCCCAGTCAAACTACCCACCATACACTGTCCCGGACCCGGATGACGGGCCGCGGTTAGACATCCATGACGATAAGGGTGGTATTTCAAGGATGGCTCCACGGAAACTGGCGTCCCCGCTTCAAAGCCTACCACCTATCCTACACATGCCGACACGAATGCCAGTGTAAAGCTATAGTAAAGGTGCACGGGGTCTTTCCGTCTGACCGCAGGAACCCCGCATCTTCACGGGGAATTCAATTTCACTGAGTCTATGTTGGAGACAGCGGGGAAGTCGTTACGCCATTCGTGCAGGTCGGAACTTACCCGACAAGGAATTTCGCTACCTTAGGACCGTTATAGTTACGGCCGCCGTTTACTGGGGCTTCGATTCAAAGCTTGCACCTCTCCTCTTAACCTTCCAGCACCGGGCAGGCGTCAGACCCTATACGTCGTCTTGCGACTTCGCAGAGCCCTGTGTTTTTGATAAACAGTCGCTACCCCCTGGTCTGTGCCACCCCAAAATACTTGCGTAAATTGGGGTCACGCTTCTTCCGAAGTTACGCGTGCAATTTGCCGAGTTCCTTCAACATAGTTCTCTCAAGCGCCTTGGTATACTCTACCTGACCACCTGTGTCGGTTTCGGGTACGGTCTATACGGTGGAGCTATTTCCTGGAACCGCGTCCCGGCCCAGACAATCCAATAAGTCTGAACCAGTTGAGCAATCCGTCACTTCCACCAGGCCCACGAATATTAACGTGGTTCCCATCGACTACGCGTGTCCGCCTCGTCTTAGGGGCCGGCTAACCCTGCTCAGATTAACTTTAAGCAGGAACCCTTGGTCTTTCGGCGAGAGGGTCTCTCACCCTCTTTATCGTTACTCATGTCAACATTCGCACTTCCGATACCTCCAGGAGCCCTCACGGGTCTCCCTTCATCAGCTTACGGAACGCTCCGCTACCACGTGTATTGCTACACATCCTCAGCTTCGGTGCATGGCTTCAGCCCCGTTACATTTTCGGCGCAAAGACCCTTATTTAGACCAGTGAGCTGTTACGCTTTCTTTAAATGATGGCTGCTTCTAAGCCAACATCCTGGTTGTTTTGGGATCCTCACATCCTTTCCCACTTAGCCATGACTTGGGGACCTTAGCTGGAGGTTAGGGTTGTTGCCCTTTTCACGACGGACGTTAGCACCCGCCGTGTGTCTGCCGAGTAGTACTCCCCGGTATTCGGAGTTTGGTTAGGATCAGTAAGACGGTGAGTCCCCATAGCCCATCCAGTGCTCTACCCCCGGGGGTATTCGCTCGACGCTCTACCTAAATAGATTTCGCGGAGAACCAGCTATTTCCGAGTTTGATTGGCCTTTCACCCCTAGCCACAAGTCATCCCAATCTATTGCAACAGATGCGGGTTCGGTCCTCCAGTTGGTGTTACCCAACCTTCAACCTGCTCATGGCTAGATCACTCGGTTTCGGGTCTAATGCAACAAACTAT